>NZ_JBYRIW010000009.1:0-134020 GCF_057815395.1 Chryseobacterium sp. 27AL
TGCGTTTAAGCTACTTTAAAAACACCAATGGCAGCGTAGAAGTTCTTGAAGAAAACAACTACTACCCTTTCGGGCTGAAGCATGACACCAATATTCTTTCTGTCAACAATTCTTCCTATAAATACCAATACAATGGGAAAGAATACCAGACGGAAACCCGATGGAACGATTTCGGGGCCAGAATGTATATGCCCGATATCGCAAGATGGGGTGTCATTGATCCGTTAGCAGAGCAAATGAGAAGGTATTCTCCGTATAATTTTGCTTTTAATAACCCGATTAATTTCATTGATCCGGATGGGATGGCGCCAAGACAATTAACAATGGCTACGGATGGAGGTGCAGTAGATTACCAGCCTGGATGGACAAACCCTAACTGGTTGGGGTTCGGAGAAGGAAATGATGTACTTGGAACTATATTTTCTGGAGGCGGAGGTAACTTTTCATTAGAAGATTTTGGTGATGTGTATGAAGGAAAGGCTGCTATAAATGCTTTTATGAAAATGATTAATCCACAAAATTACTTCAATGGAATTGATTTTTCGCAGTTTGGTAGTGATATAGGGCCTGGACCTGGAATAGATTTGCTTAGCTTAGTACTTAGCATTGCTGGAGTAAATCCTAATGCCCCTGCAAATATGCTAAGTTTAGGTGTTATTACTTCATTATTTGCCCCAAAAGATGCCTGGATTGCTGTTGGTAATACAAATACTATGAATGAATGGTCCCAAGGGTATATCAAATTTAAAACTGATGGGAAGGGACTTTTTATAGATCCAGGTGATCCACAAGGAGATAGGATAAAGGGAATAACAAATCCTAATACAGGAAAAATAATATTAGCCCCAGGACTATTTGACGGTCAAAGGACAAATTACGGATTAGGTGATGTTATAATACATGAAGTAGATCATTTTAACAATTGGAAAAACGGTAAGCTTCAAGGAAATAATCCTTTAGTAGAAGCCTTAAATGAAGTTTCCGCATATAACTCTGCGGGAGAGTGGACAGGAATTGTAAACTCAGGAGTTAACACATATCTACGAATAATTAACAATTATATTTTCAATTTAAATACATCTATAAAATGAGAAAGAATATTATACTACTAATTTCGTGTATTAATTGTATTTTTTGTTCTACACAAACAAAAATAAATAAAAATAAAGAAATCGATATTATCGTATCGACTCCAATAAATTTAGCTACACAAACCCCTATAAAATATACATTATCAAACAATAGTAAAAACACTTATATTATTGACCCTTATGGTTTTACTGGGGATTCTTATTGGTTATTTGAAAAGAAAAAGCTTAATCCAATTTATTTTTCTAAAGGGTATTATGCCCGTGAAGATGTGGATTGTGAAAATGACCTGATAATATTAAAACCCAAACAAAAAATTGATACAATTTTAAACTTGAACTATATAGATAAAGGAAGATATGATCTTTCTCAACAAGGGAATTATTTGTGGAACGTTAAATCAAAACATGATAGGAAGAATGGTATGCCGTTGAGCTGTAAAAAATATATTAATGATTTAGAGGTTAAAGGATATCATTTTTTAGAAGATAGTATTGTAGCAAAAATTCCTTTTGTAAGAGAGTAATGAAAAAAATAACATCAATAATGACATGCTTTTCTTGTATCATTTGTTCAACTCAAATAAAAATAAATAAAAGTAATGACGTTGACATTCTTATAAAAACACCTGTAAAACTAGTTCCAGAAAGTCCAGTAACCTACACTATTAAAAACAACAGTAAAAAAACATATATTATTGATCCTTACGGTTTTACTGGAAATTCTTATTGGATGTTAAATAATAAAAAATTAAAACCATTTGAATTTTCTAGAGGGTATTATTCGCGTTATACAGATGATGAGTGTAGAAATGATTTGATTATACTGAAACCGAAACAAATAATGGATACTTCTATAGTTCTAAACTATATGGAAAGAGGAGTATATGATTATTCCGAGTCTGGAAATTACGTAATGAATGTTAAATCAAAACATAATAAACAGAATGTTATACGCTTAGGATGTTCATCATACATTCGTACTTTGGAAATGCAGGGATATACAGTGTTGGAAGATAGTATTGTGGCGAAAATTCCTTTTGTGAAATAGAGATATGTGTTGGTTTTCTTTATTGATCAACATAACTGAGAAAATTTTAAATAAAATTAAAAACAGATGGTCATTTAGATCATCTGTTTTATTACCACAAAAAGTATCAGACAGAAACAGGTTGGAATGACTATGGAGCAAGGATGTATATGCCCGATATCGGAAGATGGGGTGTCATTGATCCGTTAGCAGAGCAAATGAGAAGGTATTCTCCGTATAATTTTGCTTTTAATAACCCGATTAATTTCATTGATCCTGATGGGATGGCGCCTAAACGACTAACAATGGCTACGGATGGAGGTATAGTAGATTACCAACCCGGATGGACAAATCCTAACTGGTTGGGGTTCGGAGAAGGAAATGATGTACTTGGAACTATATTTTCTGGAGGCGGAGGTAACTTTTCATTAGAAGATCTTGGTGATGTGTATGAAGGAAAGGCTGCTATAAATGCTTTTATGAAAATGATTAATCCACAAAATTACTTCAATGGAATTGATTTTTCTAAATTTAGTAATTTTGATCCAACACCGAAAAGAAAATATTTAAAAAATAAAAGTGTTTTCAATGGATGGGGTACTGAAACGACAGAAGTACAATATCAGCTAGACCATGCAAATGCTATTTTAGAGATGAAACAAATAATTAACCAAACAGAAGAATTTACTGATAAATTAGATAATGTGATGGATTGGACACCAGCAATAAGTGGAATTAAAGGATTTTATGATTACGTTAAAGAAGGTGCAAAAAGCCTAAATCCAACTACTCTAATAGTAATGTTAGGGTCTACAACTATTTCAATTGAAAATTCTAAAGCCAAAGATTTTCTAGAGATGTATAGAACCGTTCAAAGTAATTATATTGATATGCACGCTAAAAACCCAAGTAATATGAAAGGAATTACTGTAAACATCGATATGATCAAAGGTCCTCAAAACCATATTTGGTCAAGATATAGTTTTTATAATATTAATACTCATCGGTATTTGGGTGGGAGAATATTTGAATAAAATAATTAATATGAGATTAAAATTAATTGTACTAGCTTCAACAATTCTAATATTTTTTATTAGAATATTCTGGAAAGAATCGACTGATTTGCTTAATAAAAATTTTGACTATTTATTTGGAATAACTTTAGATAAATTAGTCATTTATGTATACCAAATAATAGTGATACTTAGCATTACTTCTATCAAAAAAATTAATTTGATAATAATAATATTATTATTGTTAATAAATTTATTACTAATTACTTGTTACTTAGTTAACATTTCTGAGTTAATAATAATTTAAAAAAATTAATAGCTGAAATTAAATATTAATAAAAGCAAACAAGAGTAGAATTCTCTACTCTTGTTTATTTAAGGATAAGATATATTTGCAAACGAGTAGAAGAAACTGTTATGGAGAACAAGGGTAATTCAGTATGACTAAATCATTAGAAATATAAATAATGACAACGCATAATTCCTTGATATCAGATCTCGGAAGATGGGGTGTAGTTGATCCGTTAGCAGAGCAAATGAGAAGGTATTCTCTGTATAATTTTGCTTTTAATAACCCGATTAATTTCATTGATCCTGATGGTAGAATTGAACGTTCTGATATTGATAAAATGCTTCCTTTAGATTTGCAATAGAAAAAATAATAACTTTAGAAAAAGAGAAAGCATTTAATTAAACTAAGAGTGCCTCCTTTAGATAAAACTTTCAGACATTAGTCAATTAAAAAACATTAAATTATGATGATAACAGAAATAGAACAACAAACAATGGATATGGATTGGTTTTTTACGGATGGTGAATATGTGGGATTTATAGCTTCTGGTGGTGGAAAGTTACCTGATTCAGTAGCGAAATCTGAAGAAAAGCGTCAAATATTAGCACGTTATTTTAGAAACTTACCTGAAATATCAGAGGTCATGATCAATCCAAAATTAGACAATATATTGATTAAAATATTTGGTTCAGGGGTTAATAAAAGATATTTAGAAGACTATGTATCTATGACAAAAAAAGGACTATATTCTTTTGATAAAACGTATCCAAATAATTTCTCAGAGCCACATTACCACTTAGTGGCGAACCCAAAGAATCCATTAAAGTTAAAAGAACTGCCACAGAATATAGTTGATGTACTTGAACAAACTTACTATAATAATAACTTGGCAAATGTTGATGAAATAAACATTTCGGAAATCAATTAATCTTTCTGGGTGATAATAAATCCTTAAACACACTTTCAATATCAGGATACGAAAATCTAAAACCATTTTGCATTAACTTTCCAGGATAAACATTTCTGCTTTTTAATAATAATTCGGTTTCGGTTTTTAAAAATAGGGAGGCAAATTCCAACTGCCAGACGGGAGCATTTAAGCCAAACGGAATCTTCATTTCATTTCTCAGCTTATTCATGAAAAGCTCATTGGATAATGAATTCGGAGCAGTTATATTAACGGGACCTGACATAGTTTCACAATCAATGATAAACTCAACGGCCCTGCAGAAATCATGAATATGGATCCAGCTTACTATTTGGTTCCCTCTACCCTGCTTTCCGCCCAGACCTAATCTGGTAATCATTTTAAGTTTTTGAAAAGCACCGCCGTTATTCCCTAGCACGATAGAAGTCCGTAAAGCAACTTTCCTGACATTTTCTGTTTCCTGTTTGAAAAATTCTTTTTCCCAGCTTTTACAGATATTCATCGAAAAATCATCACCAATAATTCCATTTTCTTCAGTATTCAGATGCGTTTCCGAATGGATATAAATTGTTGCCGAACTGGCATTCAGCCAAACTTTGGGTTTATTGATGCATTGATCAACAGCCTTTTGAAGAATTCTTGTACTATTGATTCTTGAATCATAAATTTCTTTCTTGTTCCTGTCAGTATATCTGCAATCGACTGATTTTCCTGTCAGGTTGATTAAAACATCTGCATTTTCAAAAAGATTTTTCCATGCTCCTAAGGTTTCTCCGTCCCAATGATATTCATTTGGGCGTTTTGGACTTCGGGTAAAAATAGTAACCTCATAGCCTTTGTCTGTAAAATATGTTTCAAGGTTCTTGCCGAGAAAACCTGTTCCGGCAGCGATGATTATTTTCATTTTGATTTAGTTTTATGAGTACAGTATTAAATTCCTAATACTAACTGTTTCGACGCTCGCTTCGCTCGCGTTATTTAGCAGTTTTTATTTTCTGCGGTTGTCTTTAAATTTCTGCTTTCCCGATCAGAAAAACTAATGCTTAAAGACAATATAATCAATACAGGCGACGCAGCGAGCCAGGAAACAGGCGTCCATTCAAGGAAATTGTTAAAAGCCGTATACTTGAGACTAAGGCACAAAATAAACAGTAAAAAAGTGATTACCACATACGTGGAAACAAAAATATAAACGATTCTGGAATGCGTTCTCGCGTAATTTTTATTGCAAAATTTCACTATGTTTAAGGTATATTGAAGAATCGCCAGAAGAAAAAATTCAATCTGTACTAACGTAATCAAAGATTCATTTTTCGTTATGGCAAGCATTAATAATGTTATTATAAAAAGAAGAATTATTGTCTGCTGAATGCGTAAATCATATTTCAGTAAAGTTTTCATGGCTATTGATTTTAAAGGTTTAAAAAATCTCCTCTTGTTCGTTTATTCTGCACTTTGAATGTAAAATACATCCAGATTTTAAATACGAGTGTTTTCATTTTTATATATTTCTCTATTTATTGCTTGTTTACCACTATTCAAGAGATAAAATCCTGACTTTCTGCTTTATTTTTCTGCGTCACTTTAATAAGATAAAAACCATATAGCAGATAGTAAATGTTAAAAAGTACACCTCCAACTCCCATAAAATAAAGCACCATGTCTATTCTATTTTCAACCGTTAGTATCGATATAAAATATAATAGAAGGAAAAACAAAATAACACCGAAAAAATAGTATTGATTGAATTTGCTTGCGAAAAGAGAAATTCTTAATAAAAAGCCCAATAAATTTGAAATACCAACATAAAAAAGCGCGATAAAAAATTTCATACCAGAATAATCGATAATAACGTATAAAGTACTTACAAGGCTTACCATTAACTGGAATATCACTTCTGCTTTTAAGACTTTTAGTTTCATAATATAAAGTTTTTAATATTATTATATTTTCAATAATTTTTGAAACATAAACTGAAATAAAAAAGGATTTTAAAACCCTTTCTATTTTAATAAATTGGTAATCTTGCCCACCAGCCAATGATCATCACTTTTTATGGCAAGATCCATAATATTGTTTATTTTTCCTGTTACTGAACTGAAGTCTTCCATTAATTTGATGAATTCTTTAGCTTCTTCCGAGTCTTTATCCTCAATATTTTTCAGTTCTTCCAAAAAAGAAATTACCGGTTCGATCTCTCTTTTTCTTCTTTCTTTAGTAATCTGCTTAAACAAAAACCAAACGTCTTTTTCAGCAACAAAATATTCTTTACGATCGCCTTTTACAAACTCCTTCCTTACAATTCCCCAGTCCATTAAAGCACGGAGATTCATGTTGGCATTTCCTCTTGATATTTGCAGTCCTTCCATCACCTCATCGGTAGACAGTGGTTTTCCGGTTGCCAAAAGCAACGCATGAACCTGCGCCATCGTCCGGTTGATTCCCCAGTTGGTAGCAAATGTGCCCCAGGTCTGAATGTATTTTTCTTTTGCTTCTGAAAGTTTCATATTGCTTTTAAATCTTACACAAATATAATTAAATATTTTGAACTTTCAATAATTATTGAAAATATATTAAATAAAAACAGTTATCCTTCTTTGAATTCCTGCTAACACTAATTTTAATTTCTATTTATTATATTCCTATATTTCCGAATCATCTCAACAAATTCTGTTTTGTAACTATTCAGAAGGTTGCTCTTTATCGGAAAAAAAAGAAACTTCCGTAGAAATTTCTTATAAGATTTATATTGAATGAGTATTAGTTGTTAAAATTTTTCAGCATTATTCTTTCAGGAGTTTCTCATTAAAGAGCTTTTTAAGCCTTTTCTTTTCTTTTTTGGAAATAGATTTGGTAATAACGACAATCACACCGTTACGCGCTTTTTCCCCTGAAAACAATGGAGCCGCCTGCTCGGCTTTCAGAACCGTCACCGCCTCAATCTTTTTAGAATCTAAATTTTTGAAAGTCTCCATATCAGATACTTTACCGTCAATAACGACCATCGGATTCTGATTTGACTGGGCTCTTCCACGGATAATGATCGAACCATTTACCTTATTTGATATTCCCGATAAAACATTGGTATGTAACCCCGGTGTGAGTTTAAACATACTCGTATCTGCTTTTTCAGCCAAACGGTTTCCTGTAACGGGATTAAATGCTAACGGTTTTTGCGCTTTTGTGTTGACTTTATTATAAGATTTAATTTCCGTTTCTTTTTCCTTAAGATTAAATGCCAGATTTGGATAAGAAGATTCCGCAGAGTCTCCTACCGTATTAAAACTTGAAACTTTCTGGCTTGATGCAAGAGCAGCACCCATAGAAGCCTTTTCTTTCTTTATTCCCATAGCAACGACTTCTTCTATGTTCTGACGTCTTATACTATCCATCGCCATCATTTTCTGTTCAACGACCTGCGCGGCCTCTTCATGAGATACTGCAGCAGCGCTCATTTCAGAAATCGGAGAAGCCGGAAGATCTGCCTTCAATTTTGGAGCTGACTGGTACGCTATTATTTTTTCAGAAGGAACAGGTAAGGTTTTATTTTGAATATTCATCTTTACCATACTGTCAATCTTCTGCACCTGTACTAAAGGTTCAGCAGAAACATCCTCTTTACCACTCGTTTGAGTCGCTATTATTTCCTGCTGCATTTGCTTACTTTGTTTTTTGTCCGTGAAGTAAAAAATTCCGGATGCAATCAATAGGCTGGCTGCTATCCCATAAGGAATCCAGACCGGGATCACTTTCCGTTTCTTTTCTTCTTTTTTATCTAATCTTTCTTCAACCTTCGCCCAAACTTTATCAAAACCAGGAAAAGTCGCAGGTTCTTCTAAGTTTTTAGAAGCCTCATTGAAAGCTTTATCGATATCGTGATTATTTTCCATTGTTTTAAGATTTAAATATTTTGGTTGACAAGAAGTTCCTGGAGCTTTTTCCTTGCGAAATTGAGCTGCGATTTCGAGGTTCCTTCACTGATGGAAAGCATGGTGGCAATTTCCTTATGAGGATAACCCTCAATGGCAAACAGGTTGAAAATTGCCCGGCAGCCCTCCGGCAGAAAATTCAGGAGGCTAAGGATATCCTTTTCAAAAGAGACGTTTTCTGTAACAATATCAGAAGTGATTACGTGATTCTCTTCCAGTGATATATGCAGATGTTTGGAGGCTCTCAGCTTTTGCAGGCATTCATTGACCGCAATCTTTCTTGCCCACACTTCAAAAATTTCAGACTGATGAAGCTGGTCTATTTTAGTAAAAATCTTATAAAAAGTATCGGCCATAGCTTCTTCGATATCTTCATCACGTTTAAGGTATCGTTTGCAGACCGAATATAATTTTCCCGCCATCTGTTCGTAGACTTTCCGCTGCGCATTGCGGTTGTTCCGCTGACATTCCAATAATAGCTCTCGTTCCATAATCAGGCTTTATATCTACATAGATGCAGAAAGTTTTAAAAAGGTTGGAAACATAATAAACTTTTTTTAAAAATAAATGTTTAAACTAAAATTTAAACCATCACTCAGCTTTCTTTTCTAATTTTTTAACACAAAGATTTCTATTTTTTATACATATTGAGAGCGAGCAAAGGAAGGATCAGTAAACTGAACTGATTAAGCATAAGGCATCATACGTATGCTTAATCAGCGGCTTTGCGCCACACTTTGCTCCCTTAAAAAATAAACGAAGTGATAATTAAACTTTGCGTTAATACTATGATTTTATAAATATGGTTTAAGTTAACAGATTTATTGATGAAATCTCCAAAATATCATTTGCATTTTAAAAACAACAATGCTTTGTCTGAAATATTTGAAGCACCGGGCAGAATATATATGACACCGGACAAAGTGTATAAGCCTTCCGCCAAACTATATAAGGCATCCTCCAAACTATATGAAGCACCGGACAAAATAGATATGACATGTTCCAAAATAGATAAGGCTTTGTCCAAAGTATATGAAGCTTTGTCCGGAATGTATAAGGCACCGGAAGAAATAGATGAAGCATTGGCTATGAAAATTTTTTAAATCTATTTTACCTTTTCATAAAAAATCATAAACAGATTTAACCTTTTTGTTTGTAACAAATCTTTACTATACACGACTATTCGTGTAAATAATCTTTTACAGTAATGAAAAATACCAGATTTGTATCATTACTTTTTGTTTTGTCTGCAGGAAGTATGATGTTTGCTCAGGATGACTTAATCAACAAGTTAAAAAACAATCAATCTCAAAATGCTAATTTCCAGTTCACTACACTGAAGGATGTAGGCGCAACATCGGTGAAAAACCAGGGCTCTTCAGGAACATGCTGGAGCTATTCAGGGAACTCATTCCTGGAATCTGAAATGCAGAGAATGGGTAAAAAACCCGTTGATCTTGCAGAAATCTTTACCGCAAGGAATTCTTATCACGACAAAGCAAAATTATATGTTTTAAACAATGGGGCTATCAGCTGGGGCGATGGAGGAGAATTGCACGATGTCATCAATATGTATAAAAAATACGGAGCAGTTCCTCAGGATGTTTACACCGGTTTAAAGCAAGGACAAACCTTGAATAATTTCTCTGAAATGCAGGGCAAACTGAAACCTGTTTTAGACAGTCTTGTTCAGGCAGGATCTAAAGGAAAACTGACTGATAACTGGATGTCTTCCGTAGATGCTATTCTCGATCAGTATTTAGGAAAAGTTCCTGCTAACTTTACCTATGAAGGAAAATCTTACACTCCTAAAACGTTTGCTAAAGAAGTGGTAGGCATCAATCCCGAAGACTATGTGGAAATTTCTTCTTACAAAGATTACCCGTATTACCAGAAGTTCGTTGTTCCGATCCCGGACAACTGGAGCCATGATTCTGACTGGAATGTTCCGATGAAAGATTTAACGGCAATTATCGATAATGCTGTGAATAAAGGATATTCTGTGGGCTGGGCAACTGATGTTTCGGAACCTTATTTCTCTTACAAAAACGGAGTAGCTTACGTTCCGGATATGGATCTCGATCAAATCAACAAAGACAATAAAGCAACGCTTTTCACAGAGCCTAAAAAAGATAAAACCATCACTGAAGATATGCGCCAGCAGGCTTTGAATAACCTGTCAACAACTGACGACCACGGAATGCATATCGTAGGACTGGCAAAAGACCAAAGCGGAAAAGAATATTACATGGTGAAAAACTCATGGGGTGTAACGAATGATTTTGAAGGATACATCTATGTGACAAGACCTTACGTAGAATATAAATCTACTGCAATTCTCGTTCACAAAGATGCTCTTCCTAAGAGTATCAAAAAAGAGCTGAAGCCAACAAAAAGTATCGGCCTGTAACAATTGATCATTCTTGTCATGCAAATGGCAATTTTAGATATTTAGATCTGTTAAAAAACCGTTTTCAAATTGAAGACGGTTTTATTTTTAGCTTAAATCAGTTAAATATTAATCTGTTTAAAACGGATCAACAGGCATTATGATAAATGACGTACGGTCAACACCTCGTTGACCGCCCGATAGAGGGTGTGTTGACCGGTGCATCAACGGTGCCTTGACCGCCCGAGTGATGGTGTATTGACAAAATATCCTTAATGCTAAGTTTTATGATACTATTTGAAAAAAAATTACAATAAAAATAACCCCGGCTCAGAACTTTGTTCTGAGCCGGAGCTGTTAAAAAATTTAAATAGGTAATCAAGATATAAGTAAAATAATCAACAGTGACGTCTTCTTCGCAGTGAATAGTAATTGTCAATTCTGAAATAAAATTGACGGCGAAGCAGATTCACACTATCGACCCTTAACTTTAGTATAATACACCCAGGCTTTCAGCTGAGAAATCCAGCAATGCCTCGGTATTGTTTTCTTTAATTTTTTTAGCCCATTCCGGATCCTGAAGAATAGCACGGCCCACTGCAACAAGATCGAAATCTCCCCTTTCAAGTCTCCTCGTAAGCTCTGTAAGGTCTGCTTTTTCAGTTCCTTTTCCGCCGAAAGCAGCCATAAAATCCCCTTCAAGCCCTACAGAACCGACCGTAATCGTTGGCTGACCGGTAATTTTCTTTGCCCAGCCTGCGAAGTTCAGATCAGAACCTTCAAATTCCGGCTCCCAGAATCTTCGTTGTGAACAATGGAAGATATCTACTCCAGCTTCTTTTAACGGTAACAGCCATTCTTCCATTTCTTCAGGAGTATTCGCCAGTTTTGTTGAATAATCCTGTTGTTTCCATTGGGACAGACGGATGATAATGGTAAAATCTTCTCCCACGGCAGCTCTGATTGCTTTAACGACATCTACTGCAAAGCGGCTTCTTTCTTTAATGGTTTTTCCACCGTATTCATCTGTTCTGGTATTGGTTACTTCCCAGAAAAACTGATCAATCAGATATCCATGCGCTCCATGAATTTCAAGCACATCGAAACCAAGATCCTTAGCCGATTTCGCAGAAGCTGCAAACTGAGAAATCGTATCCTGAATATCTTCCAAAGTCATTGTCGAAGCTTTTTCCATGTCTTCTAGTGGATAATCCGGCGTGCTTCTCGTATCACCTACATGCCAAATCTGAGGTCCCATTTTTCCTCCATGTTCATGTACGGCGTCGATCACATTTTTCCATCCGTTTAAGGCTTCCGTTCCGTAAAAATCAGGGATGTTCTGCATATTTTTTGAAGCCGGCCTGTTGATCACCGTTCCTTCAGAAATGATCAATCCCACTTCAGCAGCTGCTCTTCTCGCATAATAATCTGCAATCTGTTGCGTCGGAACTCCGTTATCTGATTGTGCCCTTGTCATCGGGGCCATTACGATTCTATTTTTTAGTGTTAAATTCTTGTATTGAAAAGGCTTAAATAATGATTCTGTGCTCATTTTTTAATTTGTATTTAATAATTGTTACACAAAGTAACTAATAATAGTTCGTATTTGTGTCTTTCGAAGAAAAAAAGTGGTAACTTTGCGGTAACTGATGATGGTAACGTGGAGGTAACGGTGAGGGTAAGGTTGAGGTTGAGACTAAGGCTAAGAGAACTCAATAGTTTCAGCTAGAAATGTTGAGAATGGAAAATGGAAAATCAAAACTCTGTGCATTCTTATAAGTAGAACGGCTTTGTGAGCCTAAAACAGAACATATTTAAAAAAAACTTTGTGACCTGTGTGTTCAAAAAAGACCAACAATTTAAAACAAACTTTATGAAAAAGAACGAATTAATGCAATATAGCTGTCCGCTTGGCAAAGCAATGTCTGCCTTGGGAAGCAAATGGAAACCGATCATTGTTTTGGTTATTAAAGACCGGAAATTGCGTTTTGGGGAACTTGCGGCGCGTATTAATGTGATTTCCAGAAAGGTTCTTACCGATCAGCTTCGGGAGATGGAAGCCGATGGATTGGTCGTTCGTGAAGAGTTTAAAGAAATTCCTCCAAGAGTTGAGTATTCACTTACAGAAAAAGGATTAGCATTGCTTCCGATTTTGTACCAGCTTGAAGAATGGGAAATGAAATATCATGTATATGATCCGGAAAAAGAGAAAGCTTGTAAAATGATTATGGAAGGGAAGAAGGTGCAGAAGACTGTTGTTTGATTTTTCTCTATTGTTTTTACAAATTAAAATAAATATTACAAATTGTTCTTTATGCGCTCAATTCCTATTTTAATATTATTCTCAATTCTTTTTATATAATCTTCCCTAGAATCAAAATCAGACAGCAATCCGACATCAATTAATGGATATAAAGAATAATCTAAATGAGGATCAAGTCCTTTATGACAAGTATGGCATAAAGTTATTAAATTCTTCTCTTCTGTTAATCCTCCAACAGAGTGTGGAGTGATATGATGTAAATGTAATTCGATGTGTTCATTATTTTGAGGTGAATTGCCACAAATTTTGCATCTAAAATTATCTCGTTTTAAGATTTTCATTCTAAGCTTTGGATTTGCAGCTCTATTAAATTTGCATTTTGGCACTGATCCAATCTCTTGATATCCTCCATAATAAGTTTTGATATTTTTTTGCGGCTTAATTATTTCCGATAAAAATTTTTCACAAATTTTTTTTGTGATTAGTCCATTACCACCAAAAAAATTCATAAATAATATAAAATCTTTATCATTATTAATAATAAGTAAAGGCTCATTTATATCTTTAAATAATTGAATTGCAATTTCTGGAACAATTAATGATGGCTCTCTAAGTTCAATTAATTGATTTTCTTCATCAAAGCCACACCAATTTGTTATAAAGCTATAGGTAAATTTATTATTTTCATCAGAAAAAAGTGAAAACTGAAAATATTCAGTATCATCCAAGACATGTTGATGCATCAGTCTTTTTAATTCTATATTTAAATTATTTTTTCTCATATCATATACATGCGAAAACAAATTTACACATTATTATATTTATTGAACATAAAAAAAACCGCTCCCAAAGAAAGCGGTTTCAAAATTTATCTAAAAGTTCCGGTTAAAATATCGCAGGATATTTCTGAGGATTTGTTTCATTAAACAGGGCGTAGATTTTCTCTACCATATCATCTGCAGATGGCTTGCTGAAGTAATCTCCGTCACTGGCGTACGCCGGTCTGTGATCATTGGCAGATATCGTCAACGGATCAGAATCTAAGAATCTGAATGCTTTCTGTTTTTCTAAAATCTGCTGTAGAATAAACGCTGAAGTTCCTCCTTCCACATCTTCGTCGATCACTACCAATCGGTTTGTTTTCTTTACAGATTCAGCAATTTCATGGGTTAAATCAAAAGGAATCAACGACTGAACGTCAATTACTTCCGCAGAAATTCCCAATTTTTCCAGCTCTTCTGCGGCTTCCATGACAATTCTCCAGGTAGAACCATATGTCACCAAAGTAACATCTTTTCCTTCTTTTGTCACCTCGATTTTTCCGACAGGAACCGTGAATTCACCTAAGTTATCCGGTTGTTTTTCTTTTAATCGATAGCCATTCAAACATTCAACGATTACCGCAGGATCGTCACTCTGAAGCATCGTATTGTAGAACCCGGCAGCTTTTGTCAGATTTCTAGGAACCAATACCAAGATCCCTTTGGAAAGGTTAAGAATTCCCGCCATCGGAGAACCGGAATGCCATACGCCTTCCAGTCGGTGACCTCTTGTTCTGATGATTACAGGCGCTTTCTGACCTCCTTTTGTTCTGTACTGAACCGTTGCCAGATCATCACTCATTCCCTGTAAACAATATAAGATATAATCTAAATATTGGATTTCAGCAATTGGTCTTAAACCTCTCATTGCCATCCCAATACCTTGTCCTAAAATCGTAGCTTCACGGATTCCGGTATCGGCAACACGAACTTCACCATATTTTTCCTGCATTCCCTCAAGTCCCTGGTTTACGTCACCGATGTTTCCGGCATCTTCGCCAAATACTAAAGTTTCAGGATATTTTTCGAAAATCTTATCGAAATTATTTCGTACCACTACTCTTCCGTCAACATCTTCAGAATTTTCAGAATAGATAGGTTTTACTTCTTTTACGTTTTCAGCTTTCCACTGCGATTGAGAATAAAGATGAGAAGAATAATTGTCTTTTTCAACCTCGAAAATCTCACTATACTTCTGCATCAACTGGTTTCTTTCTGCAGAATTTGTTCCTCTTGTCGCCAGTAAAGATCTTCTCACCAGATGGAAAACATCTTTTTTCGCCTTAGAAACCAATTTATTAAACTGGCTGATATATTTTTCAATTTCAGCATTCTGACCTTTAAGGTTTTCAACTAAAGGCAAAACAGCATGAACTAAATCCGTGATGGTTTTCTGATAATTTTCCCAGGCGGTTTTCTGTCCGGCCTTTACTGTTCTTTTAGCCTCTTCATCGATGGCGTCAAGTTCTTCAGCAGTTGCCAAAACTTCTTCATGACCGTCAATTTCAATGGAATAATTTAAAATCCATTCTTTAAATTTAACCAAACCGTCGAATTGAGATTCCCAGGCCAGACGATCTTCATTTTTATACCTTTCGTGAGATCCGGAAGTCGAATGCCCTTGAGGCTGTGTCACTTCAACAACATGAACTACCACGGGAACGCTTTCTACTCTCGCAAACTGCTCTGCTCTGGCATAAGCATCCAGTAATGAAGGATAATCCCAAGCTTTTACCTGAATGATTTCACATCCCTGGAATTCACCTTCTTTTCTCTGGAATCCGCTCAGCATTTCCGCAATATCTGCTTTAGCTCTTTGCTTCATGGTAGGAACAGAAATTCCATACCCATCGTCCCAGATTGAAACAATCATCGGAACCTGAAGCGCACAGGCTGCATTCAACGTTTCCCAGAAGTGACCTTCTGCAGTAGAAGCATCTCCGATCGTTCCAAAAGCGATCTCGTTACCGTCTTTTGAGAATTTTTCTGAACCTTCAAATTTTACTGATTTATATATTTTGGAAGCCTGCGCCAATCCTAATAATCTTGGCATCTGCCCGGCTGTCGGAGAAATATCAGAAGAAATATTTTTCTGCGCCGTTAAATCTTTCCAGCTTCCGTCTTCATTTAAACTTCTTGTAGCGAAGTGGCCATTCATCTGTCTTCCCGCAGAGGCAGGCTCTCTTTCAACACTTGTGTCTGCATACAGCTGAGCAAAGAAACTTTCAACAGTTAATGCATTGACAGCCATTGCAAAGGTCTGATCTCTGTAATATCCCGAACGGAAGTCTCCATTTTTGAAAACTTTCGCCATTGCAAGCTGAGGAAGTTCCTTACCATCCCCAAAAATACCAAATTTAGCTTTTCCTGTAAGAACTTCTCTTCTGCCTAAATAAGACATTTCACGAGAAATCCTTCCTAACTTATAATCTTCAAGTATTTGATTTTTAAAGTCTTGAAAGGAAATTTGCTGTGTTTCAATATAGGTTGTCTGCATAGCCCGATAAAAAATTTTATAATTCGTGAAGTATTTTGCTAATATACACTTTTTAAATTAATTTTAATTTTTAATAATCTTTTTTAAAAATTTGATAATAAAAAAAATTGTATTTATATTGAAAAAAAATTGTAGAAATGGAAAAGAAGTCCACTCATATTCTGAATGCTTCCAGCAATTTATTGGGGTTTTCACTGGTCATTATCACTTCCTTAAAGATCACTAAGATCAGTCACAGCACGCATTTGGACGAATTTGCAGGAGTTGCCTGCTTATTTTTCGCCTTCAGCTGCTTCTTTTCTTTTCTGGCGATAAGATCCCAGCGGGAAAAGCAGGGGTTCCGATTTGAAACTATTGCGGATTATTTATTTTTAATCGCTTTATTTTGTATAGTTTTAGCTGTAATCATTGTAACAATGGAAATAATTTAATTTAAAATTTTCGCTCAATTACGTAATCCAGCATAATATGTAAAGATTTTCTGGCTTCGGAATCGGGAAATTCGTTAAGGATGTCTTTGGCTTTTTGTTGAAAATCTTTCATTACTGAAATAGCATAATCCAGCCCACCGGAACTTTTTACAAAGCTGATCAGCTCTTTTACACGTTTCTGATCATTATTGTACCGTTTAATAGTATTAAAATAGTACTTTTTGTCTTTTTCGTCAGCATTTCTCAACGTAAAAATCAGTGGCAGTGTCATTTTCTGTTCTTTGATATCAATTCCTACCGGTTTTCCGATCACATTTGAGGTCAGGTAGTCGAAAAGATCGTCTTTAATCTGAAAAGCCATTCCGGTATAGGTTCCGAAATCCATCATTTTTTTTGCCAAATCTGCATCAGCATTGTTCGACAATACGCCAATCTCGCAACATGCGGCGATTAAAGTAGCTGTTTTCTGACGAATAATTTCGTAATATACTTCTTCCGTAATATCCAACTTTCTGGCTTTTTCAAGCTGTAAAAGTTCACCTTCAGACATTTCACGGATCGTTCTGGAAATTACACCCAACAGATCATAGTCTTTGTGGTCTGTTGAAAGTAAAACCGATTTCGACAAAAGATAATCTCCTACCAGAACCGCAATTTTATTTTTCCACAGGGCATTGATTGAAAAAAAGTTGCGCCGTTTAAAGCTTTCATCCACCACATCGTCATGAACCAAAGTTGCAGTGTGAATCAGTTCGATCATCGAAGCACCTCGGTAGGTCTTTTCGTTAACATCTCCTACAAGCTTTGCACAAAGAAAAACGAACATGGGGCGCATCTGTTTCCCTTTTGTCGTAACGATAAAACGCGTGACTTTATCTAATAAAGGTACTTTACTCTGCATGGATTCATAAAACTTCTGCTCGAAAAGTTTCATTTCCTCATTGATCGGTCGCTTGATTTCTTCTACAGTGTTCGCCACAATCTTTGGATGATGGATAAATTATTAATTACAACAAAGATAATTTTTTTCAGTCAATTTTAAGGTAATTTAATACGAATATCAATTTTTTAGTTTTAACGTAAAGTCGTAGAGAATTATATAATTATTGAATATTTTTACGTTAGAAAAGGTGCTTAGTTCAGCAAATGATACAAATGTTTAAATTATTAATCTTTGAGCCTGTCATTTGGAATAAAATACAGACTCTGCTTTGATCCGCCTATTGGTGAATGAAACTTCTCACCGGAAATATACATTCCACTGTCATCCACTGCAATTCCTTCGATCTGGCCAATGGATAAAGCGCTTCCTAAATAATATCTTTTGGGAGCCTCATCGAAAAACATTCCTGGAGCGGATTCATTAAAGATATTTAAAAAGACCTCTGTTTTCTTTGTATAGCCGATGAGGTATAGTTTTTTATTGAAATAAGAAGCATCGGTAACTACAAAATTCGTTTTGAAAGATTCTGTTTTCTGGGCTTGCTGCTTATCCGGATGGTTAGGATCAATTATATAATGTGTTGTCGATTTTGAACTCCATTCCTTGGTAAAAAGGTGGATTTTTCCATTCAGATAAATCATCGCTTCGGCATCAAAATAAGTAAAAGTATTTCTGGAAATAAACTCTTTCTGCTCAGGATATTCAAAGGAAATCAAGCTCATTGAAGCATGTTCAGATAAATTGTCATTAAAAGATATCTTGTAGATTTCCAGATCTTTTCTTGTTCCGCTGTTATTACCGAAATCGCCGATATAAAAATTCTGTCCGTCATTGGTTAAAGCTTCCCAGTCTTTATTTTTACCGTTGATTTTTATTGTATTTACAATTGCTCCTGTTGCTTTATCCAGTTCGAAAAGTTCGGGAAAATTTCCGCTGTCATTGAATGTGTAAAGCTTTCCGTTCATCAAACTAAGACCAGACGTTTCCTTAATTCTTTCATCGAGATAACTTATTCTGTATTTTCTGATTTTAAAAATAGCGGACTGCTGAGCAGGCGAAGGAGTGGAGATTGTAATAATAAAAGTCAGAAATATTTTTTTCATTTTGTAAAAATATTATAAATGACCTTAATTTTTGTGTTAATTCAAGTTTATATAATAAAGAATCTTTTTTTACGCAACGGGCGCAAAGCTTTATTGTAAATGATTGCGTTTATTTTTCGTTCGCAAAGGCGTTAACACTCAGCAAATGATAGCAAAACCTAATATTGAATTATAATTTGTATCTTAATAAGCGACTTTCACTCAATAAAAGGTTTGAAGGATTGATATGCATAAGCCAATAAAAAGACTAACAAAATCCGCCTGAATTGATTATATAGATTTCATTGAAAATTAATTAATATTATAAAAATTAGGCCGATTTCTTTCCCATCTGTTCTTTTTTCTTATTTTTCTTCGCCAAATAATCCTTTTGATATTGTCTTACTGTTTTTCCTGTTCCGTCGTGTCGCCATCCGGGAGAATTAAAAATATAATTAATTCTGTCTGACAACTTTAAACCCGGCTGTTTAATATCTTTCCAGATTTTTCGCCATTCATAGAGAAGAACGGTATCCGGTTTATTGTCAGGCATTTTAGGGTAAATTCCGTATTTTACGGGTACATTCGGATCTTCTTTTTCAAAAGTTCCGAAAATTTTATCCCAGATAATCAGGCACATTCCCATATTTCTGTCCAGATACTTGATATTGCAGGCATGATGCACACGGTGATGAGAAGGAGTAACCAGTATATATTCCAAAATACCCATACTTTTTACGGTCTGGGTATGAACCCATGTTCCATAAACCTGTCCGATCGCATAAACGACCATAATATGCCATGGATTAAATCCTAAAAAAGCTAACGGAGAAAAATACAAGTATCTGTAAAGAGGCTGCAGAACAGGACTTCTGAACCCTGTTGTCAGGTTGAAATATTCGGAGTTATGATGCGTAATATGAACTGCCCAGAATGCTCTGGAATGATGATCGACGTAGTGAAGAACATAGTACGCAAAATCGGTCACCACAAAACAGATCAGCCAATACCAGATGGTATAATCCCACGAGAAAAGTCTGTGATTGAAAAAGAAAAACATGACCCCCATGGCAAAAGCCTTCATCACAACGTCCAACCCAAAGTTGAGTACCGCAAGATAAACACTTGTAGCAACATCTTTACCATTGTACAGTTTAGCTTCTGCAACATGACTGTAGATCATCTCTGCAAGAATAATTGTAGCATGAACCGGAATTGACCAGGCATAAACGTTTTCAAGGCCGTCTTTGCCTACAAAATAATCCATCATTGTTACCTGATTTTGTACAAAGTTAGGATTTTAAGAAAACGTTAAGGATTTTTTTTGATTTTTTTAATGAAATTTTAATCCGCTGTTTTATTGGCGAGTTGGCCGCATGCGGCATCAATGTCCCCTCCACGGCTTTTTCTTACGACACAGACAATACCTGCATTTTCAAGCTGACGAATGTAATTTTCTTCCGCCTGTTTGTTGCACTGGTCATATTTGCCGTCACCAATAGGATTGTATTGAATTAAGTTAACTTTAGAAGGAACCTGTTTACAATATTTGATCAATGCCTTGATATCTTCATCCCCATCGTTGATTCCTTTCCACACACAATATTCAAACGTGATCACTGAGCCTGTTTTCTGATACCAATATTGAAGCGCTTCCATAATTTCGGTCAAAGGAAACTTATCTGAGAAAGGCATGATCTCATTACGTTTTGATTCAATCGCAGAGTGAAGTGAAAGAGCAAGCTTTACCCTCAAATCATCATCAGCAAGCATTTTGATCATTTTGGGAATTCCTGATGTAGAAACGGTAATCCTTCTCGGAGACATCCCTAAACCTTCCGGCTGGGTAATTTTCCTGATGGCCTCTACCACGTTTTTGTAGTTCATCATCGGCTCGCCCATTCCCATAAACACAATATTGGAAAGCGGCCTGTTGAAATACATTTTACTCTGGCTGTCGATCAACGCAACCTGATCTACGATTTCGGCAACTTCAAGGTTTCTCATTCTTTTGAGTCTTGCCGTTGCGCAGAATTCACAGTTTAAAGAACATCCAACCTGTGAAGAAACGCAGGCTGTGGTTCTGGTTTCTGTCGGAATTAAAACGGATTCCACGAGCAGCCCGTCGTGCAATTTTACGCCATTTTTAATAGTCCCGTCCGTACTTTTCTGAAGAAGATCTACAGAAACGGGATTAATCGTATATTCCTCGGAAATTCTTTCGCGAAGACTTTTCGAAAGATTCGTCATTTCATCAATCGAATGGAGGTTTTTACTCCACAGCCAATCGTACACCTGTTTCGCACGGAAAGGCTTTTCTCCCAAAGAAACAAAGTAATCTTTGAGCTGGTCGAGTGATAAAGTTCTGATGTCTTTCATAATTATTTAAAGAACCAAGTTAAAAGTAAAAATTAAAAGGTTTTATAACTTTGTGTTGTTAACTATTGCTGCTAAAATATTTTTTAATTCAGCGCTTTCATTCAATAATAGTTTAAATTCTTCAGAATCATAACCTTCCAGTTTTTCTAAAACCCGAAGCCAGAAATTACTTTCTCTAGCTTCTCTCAAAGCAATTTTTACTTTATTTTTAAAATCTGCTTTTGAAGATCCTGCTTGTGATTCTTCATAATTTGCCCCTATCGAAGTGGCTGATTTTCCAAGTTGAAACCTAATTAACTTACTTTCAGGATCATTCGGCAGTGTTCTTAAAAACTTAAGACAGCTTACTCCAAACAAAAAAGTTCTTGTAAGTAAATCATTTTGTTTCATTTTGTGTTCTTTAACTTTTTACCTTTAACTTGGCTCTTTTTACTTTTTTATTATAAAATTAGCATGGCATCCCCGTAAGAGTAGAATTTATACTTCTCTTTTACGGCTTCTTCGTAAGCGTGCATTATAAAATCTCTTCCTGCAAACGCTGCAATCATCATTATTAATGTTGATTTCGGAGTGTGGAAGTTTGTGATCATACAGTTGGCAACCCCGAATTCGTGTGGAGGATAAATGAATTTATTTGTCCATCCGTGGAATGCAGAGATTTTCTTGTTTGAAGATACCGAAGTTTCTAATGTTCTCATCGTTGTTGTACCTACAGCACAAACTCTTTTATGAGCATCTACAGCATTGTTGATGATCTGAGCATTTTTCTCATCGATGAAAATCTCTTCAGATTCCATTTTATGCTTGGAAAGATCTTCCACCTCAATCGGATTGAAAGTACCTAAACCAACGTGAAGCGTCACTTCAGCAAAATCAATTCCTTTGATTTCCAGTCTTTTCATCAAATGTTTTGAAAAGTGAAGACCGGCAGTAGGTGCAGCAACAGCTCCTTCCACTTTTGCATAGATGGTCTGATATCTTTCAGCATCTTCAGGTTCAACATCTCTTTTGATGTATTTCGGAAGCGGAGTTTCTCCCAGTTCTTTCAATTTAGCTCTGAATTCTTCGTACGAACCATCGAATAAGAATCTTAATGTTCTTCCTCTTGATGTCGTGTTATCAATAACTTCAGCAACCAAAGATTCGTCCTCAGTGAAGAATAGTTTATTTCCGATTCTGATTTTTCTCGCAGGATCTACCAAAACGTCCCAAACGCGGGTTTCTTTATCAAGCTCTCTTAATAAGAAAACTTCAATTTTAGCACCCGTTTTTTCTTTATTTCCATAAAGACGTGCCGGGAAAACCTTGGTATTATTGAAGATAAAAAGATCCCCCTCATCAAAATAATCAACAACATCCTTAAACAGTTTGTGCTCGATGGTTTCAGTTTTTCTGTCTAAAACCATTAATCTCGCTTCGTCTCTGTGTTCGGATGGATGTTCTGCCAATAATTCTGCAGGAAGATCAAAATTAAAATCTGATGTTTTCATTTTTTAAATTACGGTTTAAAAATTATCAAAATTACAGAGTGTAATTTTCGGACTGCAAATATACGACATTAGATACCCCTTTGTCAAGTATTATTTACACTGAAGCAAAAAACCGTGATTTCAAGGTGAATATTAAACATGAAAATTGTATTTTGCGATTAAAATTTTACACCTATGAGCAAATATTCACTAGAATCTTTCGTCAACGAGACAAAAGAAAAACCTGAACAGAGGGACTATTTTGAACTTGAAAAACCAGCCCTTTTAGAAATTAATCTTAATAATCAATCCGTATGGACGAAAACGGGAAGTATGGTCGGCTATGTGGGAAATATTAATTTTGAAAGACAGGGAATGCTTTCCGGCGGTCTGGGAAATCTTTTAAAAAAAGCAATCAGCGGTGAAGGAGCAAGACTCATGAAAGCTGAAGGTTCCGGAAAATTATATGTTGCCGACGAAGGTAAAAAAGTGCGTATTCTTTATTTAAACAACGAATCGGTATGTGTCAATGGAAACGATGTATTGGCTCATGAACAAAGCATAAAAAGTGATATTACGATGTTGAAAAGTATTGCCGGGGTCATGTCTGGCGGACTTTTCCAAGTACGTTTATCCGGAACGGGACATATTGCAATAACAACACACGGTGAACCACTAACTTTAATGGTTACCCCTGACACACCGGTCTTTACAGATCCGAATGCCACTGTAGCCTGGTCTGGAAATTTAACTCCGGATTTAAAAACCAACGTTTCATTTAAAAGTCTTATCGGAAGAGGAAGCGGCGAAGAATTCCAGATGAAGTTTTCCGGAAACGGATGGGTTTTGATTCAGCCGTATGAGGAAGTTTACAGGATCGAGAGATAAATGATTTATAGATTAAATAAATTTTAGCAGAGATACTTTTATTTCTGCTTTTTTATTTTAGAAATTCCAAAATCCTTTTCCATTCGTCCAACTTTTTTTCAAAAGAAACTGTATGAAGCGGGCTTGTCGAAGGCATCTGATAAATTGGAATTTTGAAATTTTTACCTAAAATTTTCTGTAAATTTTTGAAGGATTTTCCGCCATTGCAAAATATTGCTTCTATACCAGGATAATTTTCCAATAAATCCGCAATTTGGTTAGCTTCTTCATTTTTAATTTCCGAATCAAGGCTGCCTTTCCTTTCGCAGGAATCGATGACATCCCATAGCGCAATATGATTTTTCTTTAAAATATTAATTCTTTCCTGATAATCTTCCGTAAATTTTTCATGAAATAATTCAAATATAATTTTCCAGAATTTGTTTTGCGGATGAGCATAATATTGTTGTTTTTCTAATGATTTTACTCCGGGGATGGATCCTAGAATTAAAATTTTAGAATTACTGTCGATAATCGGAGGAAAAGAAGAAATTCTGTTTTGCATACTCTGAATTTTATAGATTTTGGCTAAAGCCGTTTCTGATTCTGAAAACAAAAAGCGGGCTAAAGCCCGCTCCTATTGATATTTTACAATGTTTCTTTCAGCCATTCAAAGAATTCTCTCTGCCAAACCAAACCATTTTGCGGATGAAGTACCCAGTGATTTTCGTTCGGGAAATATACTAATTTGGATTTCAGTCCTCTCAGTTTTGCAGCCTGGAATGCTTCCTGACCCTGCTCGTAAGGAACCCTGTAGTCGATTCCGCCCTGAACGATCATGATCGGTTTATTCCATTTATCAACAAAATTACTTGGATTAAATTCAGTATAAGCTTTCGGAAGAGGCTTTTCCCAAGGAGAGCCTAAATCCCAGTTGGCAAACCATAGTTCTTCTGTCGTCAAATACCATGATTTCATATCAAATAATCCGTCATGCGCAATAAATGTTTTGAATCGGTTTTCGTGAATTCCGGCAAGCATGAACACGCTGTACCCGCCATAACTTGCGCCGACTGCAGCTACTCTTTCCCCATCAACATAAGGTAATGTTTTCGCATAATCGGTTGCAGCAAGGTAATCCTTCATCGGTTGTCCGCCCCAGTCTCTTGATATTTCTTCATTCCATTTTGTTCCCCAGCCAGGCATTCCTCGTCTGTTTGGCGCGACAACGATGTATCCGTTGGCAGCCATTAAAGCAAAGTTCCATCTTGTGCTGAAGAATTGGGTTAAAGCAGATTGCGGTCCGCCCTGGCAATATACCAAAGTCGGATATTTTTTAGTCGGATCGAAATTTGGCGGATAATGAAACCAGACACCCATTTCTTTACCATCGGTGGTTTTCACCATTTTAAGTTCAGATTTTCCCTGAGAAAGACTTGCGTAGGTATCTTTATTAACATCGGTCACCTGCTGCATTTCTCCGTTTTTTACATTGACAGAGAAGAGTTCTGTCGCGTGGTTGATATCTGTTCGTCCGACTAAAAGTGACTTTTTCTGGTCAGCAAAAATTTCATTAACATCAAAATCACCTTTTGTGATCTGCTGAACTTTAGCATTTTTCGGATCTAAAGAAAACAGCTGTTTGGTTCCTCTGAAAGCTGCCGTAAAATAGATCATTTTTGAATCTGCGCTCCAGAATACATCTCCGGAAACGCTTTCGTCCCAACCAGAAGTAAGATTTGTTGTTTTACCGGTTTTCCAGTCAAGGATTTTCACATCATTTTTATCAGCTTCATAGCCGTCTCTAGCCATACTCTGCCAGATCAGGGATTTTCCGTCCGGGCTGAATTTAGGGTTGACATCATACCCTTTATTAGATTCCGTTAAATTTTTAGTGGTTCCTGTAGCAAGATCATATGCGAAGATATCGGTATTGGTGCTTGTAGAATATTCTTTTCCGCTTTTAGGTTTTGTAACATATAAAAGCTGGGAAGAATCCGGACTCCAGATGAAGTCTTCTGCTCCACCAAAAGGTCGCTGCGGAGAATCCCACATTTTGCCTTCAAGAAGATCTTTTGCAGATTCAGCTTTATCAGAAATGTTTACAACAAAAACATGGTTGTATTTTCCTTCATTAAAATAATCCCAGTGTCTGTGATTCAGGTCTGTATACACCTGTGCGGTAGTTTTTGGGGTATCGGTATATTTATCCTTTCCCATTACTTTTTCCACCAAAACCTGTTTGCTGAAGGCTATTTTTTTACCGTCCGGAGAAACTACGATGTTATCAGCTTCACCTATGGTATAAAACTCAGTCCATGTTTTGGCATTATCTTTAGAAAGAAAAATTTTATCTCCTTCCTGGGCGTAAATTCCGTTTTTGTCCCACTGGATCAATGCTTTTTTACCTAAGTCGACTTTAGCGGACTGGTTATTAATCACATTCAGGAAATAGTTTTCATTTTTCGTTTTTTCGGTTGTAAGATCTACCTGCCCTACTTTATAAATAAGTGAAGACTGATCGGGTGAAACGGCCTGTACCCCTACTTTTTTTAAAGTCCATAAAATTTCAGGCGTCATTACTTTTTGTGCATTCATTAAGAGCGGAGCTGCCAAAGCCAGCAGACTGTACTTAAATTTCATATTATTGATACATTTTTTTGATTATGAAATATAAAACTTCATAAATTTTGTTTAATTCAAAGGTTTCAAAGGTAAGATTTATTTATCATTTTTAAATAAAAAGAGTGAACCACAGTCCACTCTTTATCAACCTTTGATATGTATGAGATCTAGTCTCCGTCGGAGAACATAGAATTGGCTAAAGAAGTAATTATTGAAAGGAGAATACTGAAGATCAGTGCCCACCAGAAACCGTCAACCACCATACTATCGATGAAATAATCGGCAATAAGAATGATAATTGCATTGATCACCAGGGCAAATAATCCCAAAGTAATGATCGTTAAAGGGAGTCCGAAAAGATTAAGAATTGGTTTTACAATCAGGTTTAAAATTCCCAGAACGATAGAAAAAATAATAGCCCCTCCAAATCCTGAGAAATGTACTCCAGGTAAAATCATGGTAAGAAGATAAGCAACAATTGCTGTTATCAGCAGACGAATAATTAAGTTCATAATGTTATTTCTTTAATTCATTGATTTGTTCAAACTCGTTACATTAAATATAACAAATTTTCTGTAAAGTTTACTTTATTTTCATCATGGTTACCAATGAAGTAGCCACGTGACTTTCAGATTCACCGTTTTCGTCTATAGTGTAAATTTCTGTGCGGATGACACTTATTTTCGCACCACCTTTGATGACATAGGATTTTGAAACAAGAGCATCGCCAATCGCAGGGCGTAGATAATTGACCTTTAATTCCACCGTCACGACATAGCAATCTTCTTCATAATGGCTCACCGCGGCATACCCGGAAGAAACATCCACAAGCGAGGCAATCATAGCACCGTTGAACATTCCGGCTTTTCTGGTCATCAGATCCATTTTAGGAATTTTCATGGAAATATAGTCAGTCTCAACTTCCAAAAGTTCAGCCTTGTAGAATTTTAAAGTTTCCGAGCGGTGAAAACTATCGGTAATGAGTTTCTTTTTTTCTGATGTCATAGAAGTATTTAATCTCAATAATAATTTTTAACATGAATAAAGTATGCCGGAACTTATTATTTAATAAATTCAATCACATCTTTACTGAGCTCATCTGCCCGTTCAACAGGAACACCATGTGAAGCTCCTTTATAGATTTTTAGTGTAGATTTTGGAATTTCACTGGCAATATATTCGGTGTGAGAACGGAGGATCATATCATTTTCCCCGGCTACCACCAGTACTTTTGCCTTAATGTTGTTCAACTGTTCTTTAGTAATTTTCGGCTCATCAATCATAAGCTGAATAAGCCTGATTTCGCTTTCAGGTTTTTGCTGTGCTCTTTTTTCGGCAACATCATTCTTCATGGCCAGCACTTCACTTTCACCTAAACCTTCCGGGAAAACATTGGCGCCGCTCGTAATCACCTTTTTTACACGATGAGGATATTTAATAGCAAATTCAAGTCCGGTAATACCGCCGTCGCTCCATCCGAGAATATTTATTTTCTTTAACTTCAATTCGTTGGCAAGCATTTTTATATCATCGGCAAACTTTCTGTAGGTCAGCGGTTCTTTGGAGGCATCAGTACTTTGACCTTGTCCGCGTGTATCCATGGCGACTACCATAAAATGCTTTGAGAGCTCGGGAATTTCCTTGGAAAATGCATCTATGCTTCCTCCGTTTCCGTGAAGTAAAAACAATGGTTCACCTTTACCGTAAACTTCATAGTAGATATCTGCATCTGCCAGGTGTAGGATATTTCCTGCTGTTGGATTTTTTCCGAAATTATTATTTTGCGCAAAGCTGATACTGTAAATAACAAGGGTAATCAGTACAAATACTTTTTTCATTTTGCCAATATTTAATTGAGATTAAAGGTAGGAAATTTACCCATATTAAAAGAGACTCTACACTATTGCCTCTCGCTCAGATTATCCTGATTATGCAGATTCTTTTTGTTTTAAATTTTTAATGATTCTATAAATGGATCTGAGTAAAATTTAAATAAGAACTACTGCAAAATTTTCATCCATAGATAAAACGCCTTCCGTTAAGCTTTCCTGATGCGAACTGAAACCCTTCAGTTTTGAGGTTTTTCCTTTAAGGACAAGATCCATTAATTGTTTATCGGAGAGTTTCTTACCAAAAATTTCGAATGAAACTTTAAATCCGCAGTTTTTGAAATCTGAACATCCAACAGCTGTTTTTCCTTTCATCAGATGATGTTCTTTACATTTCGGACACTTTGTATCTTCCCAGGACTGCATTTCTTTTTTGGCAGCGGGCTCCCGTTTTTTCTTTTCCTTAACTACTTTTTCTTCTTCCAGACTGATCACTTTTCCTTTTCCATAGACTACTTTTTCGGTAAGCTCTGTTACCATCTGGATCAGTTCTTCTTTAAAATGATTGGCTTCATATTCCCCGCTTTCGATCTTACGGAGCTTGAGTTCCCACTCTCCCGTAAGCTCGGGACTTTTGAGAAGTTCGTCCTCAATGGTATCGATCAGTTGAATTCCTGTTTGGGTGGCGATGAGGTTTTTCCTTTTCTTTTCGATGTATTTTCTTTTGAAAAGCGTTTCAATGATATTGGCACGGGTAGACGGTCTTCCTATTCCGTTATTTTTAAGCAATTCACGAAGTTCTTCGTCTTCCACTTGTTTGCCGGCGGTTTCCATGGCACGGAGCAGCGTTGCTTCGGTGTAAGGTTTCGGTGGTGAAGTCTTTCCCTGATGAATCATCGGATCGTGCGGACCGGTTTCTCCTACGGTAAATTCAGGAATAGTCTGTTCTTCCTCTTTATCTTTATCTTTTTCGGTTTCATCTTTCGGCTCTTTGGCGTAAACAGTTCTCCAGCCAGGCTCAAGAATCTGCTTTCCGCTGGTTTTAAAGGGGATGGTTCCTACTTTGCCTTCAACAAGAGTATTGGAGATTTTACATTCAGGATAAAAAACAGAAATAAACCTTTTAGCAATTAAATCATAGATCAGTTTTTCTTCGCGGCTGAGATTCTGGGAAGGCGGAACTTCCGTGGGAATAATCGCATGGTGATCCGTAACTTTCGTGTCATCGAAAACTGCTTTTGATTTTGGAATGGGCGCTTCCAACAAAGGAGAAACAAGCTCCTGATAGAAAGTCATTTTCCTGAGGATACCCTCTATTTTCGGATATAAGCTTTCTGATAAATAGGTGGTATCTACACGAGGATAGGTGACATGTTTTTTCTCGTAGAGACTCTGAATATAGTTCAGTGTATTTTCTGCAGAGTAGCCGTACCTTTTATTGGCTTCCACCTGTAGACCGGTAAGATCAAACAGTCTCGGGTTCTTTTCTCTTCCTTCTTTTATTTCAAAAGAAACGATTTCAAAAATATTTTCTTTTAAATATTCAAGACCTTTTTCGGCGCGTTCCAGGGTTTTTAAACGATCAATAGCAGCATTGAAGATCACGTCTCTGTACCGGGTTTTGAGTTCCCAATATTCTTCTACGGTAAAAGCATCGATCTCTTTCTGACGTTGGACAAGCATCGCCAATGTCGGAGTCTGTACTCTTCCTATGGACAATACCGCTTTATTTCCTCCGAACTTTTTGGTGAAAAGTCTTGTCGCATTGATCCCTAAAAGCCAGTCGCCCACAGCTCTGGCATTTCCTGCTAAGTAAAGATTTTTATAGTCTTCGGCTGGTTTCAAGCTGGCAAAACCTTCTTTAATCGCTTCTTCGGTCAGTGACGAAATCCAGAGACGCTGAACAGGTTTATTGCATTTCGCTTTCTGTAGCACCCATCGCTGGATAAGTTCTCCCTCCTGCCCGGCATCCCCGCAGTTGATGACCTCATCACATTCGGCGACCAGTCTTTCAATGACCTTGAACTGATTTTCAACACCTTTGTTGGGAATTAATTTAATTCCGAAATTATTGGGAATAATCGGCAGCAGAAACAGATTCCAGGATTTGTACTGCGGACCGTAGTCGTGGGGTTCTTTGAGGGTGCAGAGATGCCCGAAAGTCCATGTCACACAATAGCCGTTCCCTTCCATATAACCTTGTTTGGGAGTGGTGGCACCCAACACTTTGGCGATATCTCTGGCAACACTTGGCTTTTCGGCAATACAAAGTTTCATGAATGTTCGGGGATTTTGAAGAGGGACAAAAATCGGGATTTTTTTTGGATTCTGCTAATTTGTTGGTGGCTGATAGTGGAGCTTTGTTGGTTGATCGTTGAGGGTGTGAGTGATAGCTTGCAAGCAATATCCTGATTTTACAATGATAGAAATAAAGTTTACATCGTTCCAAATACAAATTACATCACAAGAAAGTTATTTGGAGTCGCAAAAATGTAACATGAAGTCGCAAGAATGTAACTCGCCGGTGTTAAAATTATATCTGTACCCGCTAAAATGTTGTTTACTTATGCAAGAATGTAACTTGCGGATGTAAGAATGTTATCCAAAGTTGCTAAAAGTATGTTTGCAGTTATCAGAATATACTTTACAGTTCTTTATATTATATTTTGAGTTTGTAGGTTCTTAACCCAAGTTGATATTCTACATTAAACTACTTTTTATTAAGATGTCTATTAATTGCTGTAAAGACAACGTGTTTCCTTTTTCGAATCTGATTCATAAAATGATCTTCTTCAAATATTGTACAACACCGTTTGACGTAAGAATAATAATTTGATTCTTTTTTATTATTAGGAGAATAATGAGAAAACTCATAAAAACCTCTATCATTTTTTACTAATGAATAACGCTTCCTTGTTTGTTTTTTAAGTTCCGTACTTTCAGAATCGTTAATTTTTAAAGGCTTATTATAAAGCTTTTTAATTTGATTAATATAAACAGCTTTTTTCGCTTCAGGATTTTTGTCGAACAAAGTTTTAGCTCTTTTGCAGCGTCTTTTTGTTATGGAAATAATTTTTCTATAATAGCGAGATAAATTCGCCGATTTTATGACTGTTTTATATCCTCGAAACTCAAAACCTAAATATAATAATGGCGTTTCTCTTTCCTCTCCTGTAATTTTATTTACCTTGAAACACGCTAATCTTTCACTATCATGCTTTGGAGAATATCGAACCTTTTTAAAAATAAATTTTTCAGTTTTATTTTTACTTACTTCAACTTTACTTTCCTCTATTAAATTATAAATAAAATTTTCAATAAAATCAGCTTGATTGGGTTTACAGATAACAACAATATCATCGGAATATCTTTTGTAATAAGCGCCTAGTTTCTGAACAAGATATTGAACAATCTTTAGGTCAAAATCATATAAATAAATATTTGCCAATAATGCACTTATAGGAAGACCTTGGGGAATTCCTATATTCTTTTTATCCTTTGAAAAAAAAGGGTTACTGTATATTCGTAGTTTTCCTTCTTTAATTATTTTTCGAAATTCTTGATTGCTTTCAAAAAAACACTTGAAGCCATTTTCTTTTCTTATTTTTGCGAGCTTTGACTCATCAAAACCTAATCTTCGTCCCTTGTTACTTTTTCTCTGAATTCTTAAATCATCCAGAAGAACATACCGAAATTTTGTGCAGGCCTTAAAAACATTATAGTGATCTTTAGGTAATTCGTCTACATCTAAGAGCCACTTCCACTTTTGTTTTAAAAATTGATGATTCAAACTTGGAAAAAAACTTTTTAAGTCAAAAGTTAAAACACAAACCTCATCTTCATTTCCCCTTTTTTTTATTTCGTCAAACGCTTCTTTCGCAAAATGGATGGTACTTTTACCTTTTTCATTTTCTTCGGAAATACGAATTTTACGATAAGCGTTTACACAAGAGTCTAATATAGGATTTTCTTTTAATTTTTTTTCATATAAATCATTGAGAATCTCCTTATAATATCCGTAAACGAGAGCATCCATATGGCTTGCATAATGCAATGGCCTCAACTTATGTGTTTTTTCCGGCTTATTAGTATCCTTATGAAAATGACAGTGTCTTCTATCCTGTTTATGTCTATGTACTTCCGAATCTCCTTTTTTATATTTTCTATCTTTTAAAATAGTATGAATCAAGGGATAAAATGCATATTTAGCTACATACTTTTCATTCGTAATATTTTTATAATACAGTTCCCAATCCTCTCCTATTTTAAGAGAAGGTGAAAGATGTAAATAACCTTTTTCTTTTATCCAATCCGGTTTTTCTATCATAAAAATGCTTGCAGAAAACAATAGCGATTTTATAATTACATACGCAAAGCCAGATAAGTACCCAGTAAATGAGTCATTGATAAATCCGTAATATGTATGGACATGTATTGAGCTCACTCAGAAATTGGTGAGATGCCTGAATATAAATAATAGTAAATCCAGTAATGAAGATGAAACAACATCATAGATTAACAAAATTCTTTAGGTTCTTTGAAATTAATCAAATAAGCCTTATCTTAGCAACATGTTTCCTACTATGCTCCTCCAGCCTAAACCATGACTGGATTGATGCATTGCAATTAAGCTACCTTATAAACCAATTTTTATAAGTAAATCTTTTAAATTATTTAAGACCTTTTATCTTTTACTAGTCGTAATTAAACTTTTTCTACAAGCACTCAAAAATAAGTATTTATTATTATATTTGCATTAATAACCTTGAAAATAATTAAATAGTGGAAGACTTTTCTATTGGTGATTTTGTTTGCTTCAAAAACCATCCTTACTTCGAAAATAATACTTTTATTAAAATAGCCTCAAATGCCAGCATTACTCCTCCAGTAATGATAGTCGGAGAAACTTTAGATAAAAAAGAATACGATAGTTTAACTGGTAAACCTATTGAAAAACAATTAAGATGCTATTATTATTCACATAAAGATGGAAAATTTAACAATAATTGGTTTAAACAAAGTGAGCTAAAGCGACTCGTTAAAAAAGATAGTTATTTAGATCTAGATCGCTTCGAGTCAATTGAAAAATATGAGATCGATTATTTAAAGGAGATGTATCTACATAATCTTGTATGTTTAAAAAACGTTGATTTTGAACTTAATAAAAAGAAAGTTTTCTTTGAGAATTCCGATGGCCTTAGATCTAACAAAGAGCAAAATCATTTAGATTTTTTACCTCCTGTAATGACAATCATAGATATTGTCAAAAATAAAGATGAAAAAAGGTTTTCAACTAAAGATCCCAAGTTCAGTGAAAAGGACTGTTCGAAATATATGTTTAAATGTAGGTGGTATAACCCTCAAACAATATCTTATTCAGAAGACTTTCTTCCCTCAAGTATTCTAGGTTTAGTCGTTTCCCATGATCAAGCTTTAACGACTATTAAAAATTTAAAGCAAAAAGATGTTTTCTATCTTTATCCATTTGATAAACCATTAGAATTAGAAGATTCATCTGTTAAATTAAAAAATTCTTTAATAAAAGTAAATGAAATTATATTTAATCACTATTACTATAAATTTGAATATTTTGATTTACTACTTCAGAAGAGAATAGCAAAACCAATCATAAAAATAACCTCATTCATAGAAGATACAAATACTTCTAAAGATTGTTTAAGTAATGAAATGGTTTTTGGAAGAAGTTATCCTAGTTATAAAAGAAACTATATTCACATTGATTCTAACATTTTCACTAACAATGAATATTTTTTAATTAATTACACAGATAAATTAAAAAATTCAACTAAAAGAATTATTAAAGTGATTGGAATTGACACTTTTACAGATACTGAGGGGCAAGATTATAAATTTGTTATCGCTAACTGCCTATTAAGAGAAGGACGTATTAGACATTTTAATATAGACAAAATTACAAAAGTTGTTGAAATTAGAAACGGAACTACTTTTTTTGAATAAAAAATAATTTAAAAAGCTCCCTTAAAAAAGAGAGCTTACCAACAATAATTATAAAGCTAGTTCATGAATTTATTTTTAAATTACATCGTTATCGGAACATCCATTAGGAGGATTTCAGTATTTTCTGAGGTTGCTTTGATCTGAAGATTTTCAATATTCCAAACCCCGAAGCCGTCTCTTTCTTCTAAATGCTGTCCTTCGATTTCGGCATTTCCTTTAATGATAAATGCATAAACACCGTTTCCTTTTTTCTTAACCTGATAACTTACTTCTGTATTATTCTCAAAGTCTCCTAAATGAAACCATGCGTCCTGATGAATCCACACGCCTTCATCATCGGGATTGGGAGAAAGGATCTGCTGGAATTTATTTTTGCTTTTTATTTTGTCGAGTGTAATCTGATCGTATCTCGGCGTAACGTTTCTTTTGTTCGGATATACCCAGATCTGAAGGAATTTTACCGGTTGATCATCATTTTTGTTGAACTCACTGTGCATAATCCCGGTTCCGGCGCTCATTACCTGGATATCTCCGCTTCGGATGACTGCGGTATTTCCCATACTGTCTTTATGTTCAAGGTCACCTTCCAAAGGTATACTGATGATCTCCATATTATCATGCGGATGGGTTCCGAAGCCTCTGCCAGCCTCTACTTTATCATCATTTAAAACTCTTAACACTCCAAAGTGCATTCTTTCCGGATTGTGATAATTGGCAAAGCTGAAGGTATGATTGCTCACCAGCCAGCCATGGTCGGCCTTTCCTCTGGAATCCGCTTTGTGAATAACGGAATTGTCTTTAATCTTGGATTCGGGATTAGAAAGATGGTTGTAGCCTATCGGCTCGAGAGGTTCGATCTCATCGATGTCATTCTTCATGGTATTTCCCAGGGATGCTGAGGCCACGAACATGCCTGTTCCCAATAATCCTTTCTTTAAAAAATCTTTTCTGTCCATATCTGGTGTTTGTTTATTTGTTTTGATAAGACAAATTTAGGATGATTGGAGTTGGTGTACATTTAACTAGTTTAATAAATGTGTTATTTTTCTTTTGTCTTGAAATCGAAGATTATCTCCTTTTAGTCGATGAATGTTATTTCGACGTAGTCAAACAATAGAAACAAAAGTTCAAGACCTGGAATCTGAAGGCTAAAAAATAGTTTTATTCTCTAAAAATCCCAAAACTCGTGCGAATCGGGAATTCGTTCTTCGATTCAATATTTGTATCGCACTCAAACAGTGGGATTTTCTTAACGCTTCAGTTTCCTATGTCGGTTTTTAAGTATAGAGGACGGTTATTTTTCTTTCGTGGCGAGGCGTTTTCTGATGGTGCTTACAAATTCTTTGGAGACACCGAGATAAGATGCAATATAGTACTGCGCTACTCTCTGCGGGATGGACGGATATACTTTAATGAATTCGAGATAGCGGTCTGATGCACTTTTTGAAATGGTATTCACGAGCCGGTGCTGAAGTGTGGAAAGGTTTCGCTGGACAAGCATTCTGAAAACTCTTTCAAATTTGGGAATTTCGGTTAATAATTTTTCTTTGGTTGCCGGATTCAGCATATAGATCTCCGAATCTTCCAGTGTTTCAATATATAAATTGGAGGGTTTCTGATCCTGAAAAGACGCAATATCACTAATCCACCAGTCTTCAATAGCAAACAGGATGGTGACTTCAAAACCGTTATCATCAAGATAGTAGACTCTTACACAACCTTTCTGGATATATCCTTCAAACTGGCATATCTCTCCTTCACGTAACAGAACGGTCTTTTTGGGAAATATCTGAAGGGTAAGCAGATCCGTGAAAAATTGTTCTTCTTTGGAGTCGAGCTTAATAAATCGTGTTACATTTCCGATGATGTTTTCAGACATAGTTTGCAGTTTAAGGCTGCAAATTAGGAAAAAGTGAGTAAACTTCGTTCTTTAATAATCCACTTCCTCCGCCATAATGGTCAATGATCTTTATATTTTTATCAAGATTTTCACAAAATACTTTAATGTCTTTCTCGAATTGCTCTTCCAGACCGGAGCTCAGGAGAACGATATCAAATTGCTTATTCCGGATGTCATCATAGCTGGCTTTTTCATCGTTCTGAATGTCTGCTTTCCAGCCTTCATTGTTTTCAATGACTCTTTTCAGGGTATCGAGAATCTCCTGATTTTTACCGATGACTAAGAAGTTTAAGGTATTCATTTTTGATTGTTTATTTTATGTTGGTTTGAACACTAAGGGCACTAAGTTTTTTTTAAATATTTACTGTTTTAAGGTTCACAAAGCCGTTTCACTTAAAAGAGACCACGAAGGTTTTATTTGCTTGCCTGCAATCTTGTCTTTTTCTTAAACTCCTTAAATGGCCTTAATGGTTTGCTTTGAGTACGAAGTTCACTAAGATTTTTTACTGCTAATTGCTTCAAGTTTCACAAAGCCGTTTCACTTATAAGAGCTGGAAGAGATTTTTGAATTAATTTTTTCGAATCCTTTCAACCTCAACCTTAGCCTTAACCATCGATTTACTCTACAAATGCTTACTTCCCGTGATTTTTAATTCATTCAAATCCAATTGTGATTCTGCTTTTCGGATCTCATCATCACTGAATTGTTTTTCTCTTTTCATTTTAAAGAGCTCTTTCCGCTGTAAGGCGAAAATATCCAGCATGATCTGATGATATTCATTAAGGTCATTCTGCCTGTTGGTACACATTTCAATAGAGTTCAAATGATTTCTATGAAGCTTGATATCATTTTCAATGGTATTTTTAAAGTTCTCTACAAGGCTGTTGGTATTGATATTCAACTGATATTTTTCGTGCAGTGTGTTGAGTGCAAGCTTATCAAGTCTTATCTGAATTCCGGCCTGCTGTTCATGTGAGGGCTGAATAGGGTCGATCTCTCCGATTTTAATAAGCTTAATAATTAAAGGAAGGGTGAGTCCCTGAAAGACGAGCGTTACAAATATAACGACAAAGGTTATAAAAATGATGAGGTTTCGCATCGGAAATTCCGACTGTTCATTCATCATAACGGGAATAGACAGTGCCGTTGCCAGGGAAACAACTCCTCTCATTCCTGCCCAGCCTATGATTAAGGGATTTTTCCAGCCCGGAGTGGGATCTTTACGGATATTTTTGCTGAGCCATCTCGGAATATGTGCTACGGGATAAATCCAGAGCATTCTTACAACGATGACAATCGCGCTGATGATGAGACCATATTTTATTCCTTCCATTAAAGAAGTTTCTCCCAATCCGCCGATGATGTCAGGAAGTTCGAGACCAATGAGTACAAATACCAATGCATTCATCACAAAAATCAGGGTGTTCCACACGCCGATCATATTGACTCTCGTGGTTCCTGTTTTAAATATTTCATGTGCACGGAATGACATAAATAGACCGCCACTCACGACAGCCATCACTCCGGAATAATGAAAATGTTCTGCAGAAAGGAATAAAATATAAGGTGTAATCACAGTAAGCGCCGCATCGATCGCCGGCGTTGTCGGCAGAAACCGGTGGATAGCATAAAAAACATGGGCTCCTGCAATTCCAATGACGACACCCATTCCAGCAACGAGAAAAAACTGTCCGGTCGCCTCTTGCATAGAGAATACGCCGGTCATGACCGCCGCCAGGGCAAACCTGAAAACAATAAGTGATGAAGCATCGTTGATCAGACTTTCTCCTTCCAATATCGCTACGGTACGTTTAGGAACTTTCAATCCTTTTAAAACAGTAGTGGCAGCGACAGCATCAGGTGGTGAAACGATACCACCTAATAAAAAGCCCATAGCCAATGTAAAGCCCGGAATTAAAGCCTGTGAAGCAAATGCTACGACGAGTGATGTAAGAAAAACCAGTCCGAACGCTAATAGTCCAATCGTTCTTTTCCACTTCCAGAAGTCATTCCATGAGGTGTACCAGGCTGCTTCATATAAAAGTGGCGGAAGAAAAATAAGGAATATGATATCCGGATCTAATTTTAAAACAGGAACTCCCGGAATAAGACTGATCCCCAATCCGGCCAACACCAGAAATATGGGATAGGCTATTTTGATGCGCTGTGCCAGCATGACAAGCATCATGACGATGAGGAGGAGGCCTAGTATAAGAAGTAGTTGTTCGTGCATGGTTTTTATTTTATATTTTTCTTTTGTCTTGAAATCGAAGATTCGATACACTTAAACAAGAGATAAAATAGAGGATAGATATTGTAGTCTTATTTACATCAATCATCTATTTTCTATTCGTCTATTATCTTACTGTCTTTTTCTTACAAATGTATGAATAATGAGGTTCTTTCTCTTTTTTCCAGGTTTTTGGTTTTATGCCCTTTTCCTGTTATGTCTTCGACCAGAAGAATTTCACCGGTCTGGAACTGACGGATTTCACCCAGGGATGTTTCTATCTCCACACCTCCATCCAAAAGTATGATGTACTGTTTTTGTGGAGCATGATGAAAATCGTAATCATAATCTGCGGAAACTTTTCTGAACTGTAACTTTTTAACTTCTACATCTTCGGATAAAAATCCTATTTCTCCCTGATCAACTAGAGGAATTTCAAGATCTTCAAAATGAGATTCCCCTTTTTCATCACTAAATATTCTTGTGATTTTCATGATATTTTCTATTTAAAGCAAATCATTAAAATAATCTTCTATTTATACAAAGATCAATGAATTTGCCAGTTCAATTTCTTCCTGATTGATAGAATGTCCGAAATTTTGGTATACTTTTTCGGTCACATCGGCATTCATTTCCCTGAAAATATTTGCCGTGGCATACACTCTTTCTACCGGAACATGAAAATCGGGATTGCTGGTTCCCAGGAAAACAGGAGTTTGTGCAAAATCTCCATGATAATTTTCACGGTTAATCTTTTCACCTATTACGCCACCAATAATAGCTGCAGCACCCCCGAATCTCTGTGCATTTCTTGCCAAAAACTCAAGCGTAAGACAGGCGCCCTGTGAGAATCCGAAGAAGTAAATATTTTCAGGTTTAATTCCTTCAGCTAAAGCTTTTTCCACGGTTTTACCAATGGTTTCCACTGCTGAAGAAAGCCAGGGTTCGTTTTGTTCAACCGGAGCGATAAAGGAAAAAGGATACCAGCTCCCTTTGGTTGCCTGAGGCGCAAGCAATGCGTAGTCTTTTACATTTAAATATTGTGATAAACTCAGAATATCCTGCGCGCTTCCACCTCTTCCGTGAATCATGATTAAAGCTTTTTCTGCTTCATTCAATGGTTTTCCTGCTGTTTTTATATCTAAAATATGGGCCATGATTTATCTGTATTTTTCTGTTGGATAATTAAATTTCGGGAGAACTTCCAACAAGTGTTCTCTTTTCTCTTCAAACTGTTGAGGAAGATTTAAATGTTCCCCCAAGGATGCCAATTCTTCATCAACATCAAACCCGGGTCCTGAAGTGGCAATTTCAAATAAAATACCTCCAGACTCTTTAAAATATACGGATGTGAAATACTTCCGGTCCTTTATTTCGGTATGCTCCAGTCCGAATTTATTCAGTTTTTCGATCATTTCAAGTTGGGTTTGCGCATCAGGAGTTGCAAAGGCAACATGATGTACGGTACCTCTTCCGGCCAGGCCTTTAAGGGCATTCGGAGTGCAGAAAAGATCTACATATTTTCCGGGTGCATCCTCAGCGGCATATCTGAAACGGTCTGAACTTTCGGCGATAAGCTGATGATCCATCTGAGTCGTAAGCAGAGCCGCCGTTCTTTCGTAAGCATTTAACCAGATTTCCACATGATGAATTCCTTTAATGGCAAAATCTTTCGGGATAAAATGATTGTTGTATCCTTTACGTTCGTCTTTATCATTAAAAACAAGCTCCAAACCAAGTCCGTCAAAATCTTCGAGGTAAATAAAAACTTCATCTGAGAATCTTTGCTGAGGCTGTTTAAAAGGAATGTTAAACTGATTCAGGCGGTTCATCCAATAATCCAGCGCATCCATTGATACGGAAAACGCAGTTGTATTGAGCATTCCTTTACCGTGTCTTCCGTTGACCAGTCCTTTTCCGTACGGAAAAGTCGTCATAATGGTTCCGGGAGTTCCGAATTCGTCTCCAAAATAAAAATGATAAACATCGGAATAATCAAAATTTACGGTTCTTTTTACCAGCCGAAGTCCTAATACTCCGGTATAAAAGTCTATATTTTCCTGTGCGTCGCCGGTAATGGCTGTAACGTGATGAAGTCCTGTGATGAGTGCCATGGGGTTAAGGTTAAGGTTAAGGTTAAGGTTGAGGTTGAGGCTAATTAAAATTTTTAGTTTTCTTCTTTAAACCAGACATCGTTGTACAATTCCGGATTTCTTTTGAACTGGGCATGAACGTATGGACACAACGGAACAATTTTAAGATCATTTTCTCTGGCGTAAGAAACCAGCTTGTCCAATAATATTTTGGCAAATCCTTTTCCTGCGTATTCTTCGCTAACTTCAGTGTGATAAACGGTTAGTTTGTTTCCCATTACCGATATATCCATTTTTCCTGCTTTGTTGTCGTCTGAAAAAAGTTGTATTTCTCCTCTTACGTTTCCTAAAATTACTTTCGTTGTTTCCATAATTTTTTATTGTTGTTGGTTGATAGTTAATTGCTTATTGCTTATTGCTTATTGCTTATTGCTTATTGCTTATTGCTAAGATACTTGGTTTGCCAAAGATCAGTCATGATCTATGATAACTTCGGCAGCACTTCTTCTATTTTCTCGCGTAATCCTTCGTGCTGTTTTGGAAGTTTTAAGCTTGTTCCCAGTTCATTTAACGGCTCATCTACTGTGAATCCCGGATTGTCTGTTGCAATTTCAAATAAAACGCCACCCGGTTCACGGAAATAGAGCGAATAGAAGTAATCCCTGTCAATTTTAGGCGTAATATTCAGACCTGCTGAAAGAACTTTTTCACGGAATTCCATTAAAATATTATCATCCTTTACTCTGAAAGCGACGTGGTGGTTGGTTCCTGCAGCGTTTCTTCCTGCTAATAGTTTATCATTTTCAATAATGTCGACAATATTTGCTGTTTCTACGGCATCTGTAGCAAAACGATATCTTTCACCTTCCTGTTTATTTAATTCATAACCGAAAATATCTGTCAAAACTTTAATCGTAGGTTCTGCCTTTTTCAATGTAAGTGTTACATTATGAAAACCTTTCAATGCATTTTCTTCTTTAATGTCATCTGTTGTCCATACTTTTCTGTCGTCTGTAGAAGATTCGATAAACTGAAGTTGTAGACCGTCCGGATCTTTAAATGAAATCAGCTTTTCACCGAATATTTCACTTTCTTCTACGTTTACATTAAATTGCTGTAGTCTGCTTTTCCAGAAATCAAGGCTTCCTTTCGGAACTGAGTAACCGATATGTGTTGCCAATCCTGTCCCATTGGTCCCCTTCCCTATTCCTTCCCATGGAAAGAATGTCAGAATAGTACCCGGTGTTCCTTCTTCGTTTCCAAAATAAAAGTGATACGTTCCGGGATCATCAAAGTTTACGGTTTTCTTTACCAGTCTTACTCCTAAAACACGGGTATAAAAATCTAAGTTTCTTTTTGCGTCGTCTGCAATCGCTGTGATATGGTGCAGACCTAAAATTCTATTATTCATGTTGTTTAATTTTATATGACAAATGTAGCCTGTTATAAAATCCTGCACATTTAACTAGTTTAATAAATGATGTTTTTGAAAGTAAATTTTAAAATTTCATAAATGGGTTAAGAAAACTTTTCATTTAGTTAAAAAATAAAAATCTAAAAATCAGCCTATTAAAAACAAATTTAAAATTATTTCATAAAAAGTCTACTTTTTTAGTGGACTAATGAAAATTAATATATTATATTTGCAACCGTAAGCAGAATATAAAAAAACAATGAATACAGGTTTGAAAAATATTTTCATCAATCAGCATACCATCAATCATATGATGATGTATTGCTGTATGCCTGAAATAGAGCATTGTGGTGACTGACCTTACTTTTATATGACATATTTTAAAGGCTTTACCACGTTGTAAAGCCTTTTTTTATTTAATGAAGAATCTTAAAAATGATAGAGATTAAAAATATTTCAAAAACCTTTCACCAGAAAAAACAGTCCTTTAAAGCATTGGATCAGATCAGTCTGAACGTCGAAAAAGGTGATATCGTAGGAATTATTGGCTTTTCGGGAGCAGGAAAAAGTACACTGATCCGAACGGTAAATCTGCTTGAAAGACCTGATGAGGGAGAAATAATAATTAACGGAAAAGATTTTACCCAATTAAAATCCAGGGAATTGGCTAAAGAACGGAAAAAAATAGGAATGATCTTTCAACATTTTAACCTTCTTTCTTCAAGAACCGTTTCTGAAAATATCGCTCTTCCTCTGGAACTTGATGGTGTGAATAAAATAGCGATTAATAAAAAAGTCAGCGAGCTTCTCAAAATTGTTGGCTTGGAAGATAAAGCCGATGATTATCCGAAAAGTCTTTCGGGAGGACAAAAACAAAGAGTGGCGATTGCAAGAGCGCTTGCCAATGATCCTTATCTTCTCCTTTGTGATGAGGCAACAAGTGCACTGGATCCGGCTACGACACTGTCGATTTTGCAGCTGTTGAGAGATATCAACCAGAGGCTCGGCATTACAATACTGCTGATAACGCATGAGATGGAAGTGATCCGCACAGTATGCAACCACGTTGCTGTTATCGACAACGGCAAACTCATTACAAAAGGAACTTTACATGAAATTATCTCACAAAAAAATCACCCGATTATCAAACAATTTTTAAACTCAGGAGCTATGAATATACCGCAAGAACTGAATAAAAAACTACAGAAAGAACCACAGGAAGGATTGTTTCCCCTTGTAGAAGTGGAAGTAAATGAAGAGATCTCTGTTGAAGAGCTGCTATCCATTGTATATGATAAATATAAAATTCCTTACAAGCTGTTGAAAGCAGATGTAGAGTATCTTGGAGAAGCCAACTTTGGCAAACTTCTTTTGCAGCTTCAAGGCGAACAGGAGGAAAATCAGCAGGCCATTTATTATTTCAACCAGAATAAAATTCAAAACAGAGTAAGAGGTTATGCTTAGTGATACAGTAATTTCTCTTTTGTCAAAAGGAGTCTGGGAAACGGTTTTTATGACATTTGCATCCGGTTTTTTCGGATTTGTTTTAGGTCTTCCGGTCGGGATTCTTTTATTTTTGACAAGAAAAGGACAGCTTCTGGAAAATGCGTTCTATCATAGATTTTTATCTGTACTGGTTAATATCTTCCGTTCTATTCCTTTTATTATTCTGATTGTCTGGATGATTCCTTTTACGAGAAGTCTGGTGGGAACATCTATCGGTGTGAATGCCGCTTTGGTTCCGCTCAGTATTGGGGCTGCACCTTTTATTGCGAGACTTGTTGAGAACAGTCTGCTTGAAGTTCCTCAAGGACTCATAGAAACAGCCAGGGCATTAGGAGCAAATCCGATGCAGATCATTCGGAAAATTTTGCTTCCCGAAGCACTTCCCTCTTTGATAAATAATGCAACGATCACCTTGATCACATTGGTGGGCTATTCAGCCATGGGAGGCGCCGTAGGAGCAGGCGGACTGGGCCAGATCGGCTATCAGTACGGCTATATTGGCTATGATGCGGTCATTATGAATCTCGTTCTGGCTTTACTTGTGGGAATTGTGTTTATCATTCAGTTTTCTGGTGACCGGCTGGCTAAAAGATTTGATCACCGTTGAATTTACAAGTGAAATAATGATATTAATATAATGTGAATGTGAAATAGTGTGGTGGCTTTGTTATTCTTTGTCACCTGTGGTAAAGGGCGAATTTCCGGAATACCCTGAGATTAAAACGTTCCGTGATTTTCGCTTTTTTACCATTAAATTAGAAAATTAACAATGAAAAAATTAAAGATTTTTGGCTTATTGGTTGTAGGAATAATATTATCATCCTGCAATTCCGGAAAAAAAGAGGATCCGAATTACATCAAGGTGGGTATCACTTCAGGACCAGAACAGGAAATTGCAGAAACCGCTAAAAAAGTGGCAAAAGAAAAATACAACCTTGAAGTGGAACTTGTCGCCTTTAATGACTATGTCGTTCCCAATGAAGCGCTACACAACGGAGATATTGATGTTAATGCGTTTCAGCATGTTCCTTATCTTAATGAACAGTCAAAACAGCGGGGATACAAACTGGCAGTTGTAGGAAACACTTTCGTCTATCCTATTGTGGCTTATTCCAAAAAAATAAAAAATATTGGTGAACTACGGAACGGCAGCACCATCGTAATTCCTAATGATCCGACGAACGGTGGCCGCTCATTATTGCTGCTGCAGAAAAACGGTTTGCTTAAACTAAAAGACGGCATTGGCCTATTACCCAAAGTTACCGATATTGTTGACAATCCGAAACAGTTGAAGATTCTTGAAATCGAGGCTCCGCAACTGCCCAGAGTACTTGATGACAAAGAAGTAGTACTGGCGATCATCAATAATAATTTTGCTGCACAGGCCGGACTTGACACCGAAAAACAGGGAATTTTAAAAGAAGACAAAAACTCACCATATGTAAACGTCATTGTTTCAAGAGAAGATAATAAAAATTCTGAAAAGGTGAAAAAATTCGTGAAAGCGTATGAGTCTGATGAGGTGGCGAAAAAAGCTGAAGAAATATTTAAAGGGGGCGCTATCAAAGGATGGAACTGAAAATATAATGTGATATTAGTTTAAAAAATTCTGTTATTTACGGTTATTTATGTGTATGTTTTAGGCATCATTTCAATTTTGAAATGGTGTCTTTTTATTTCAAAAATGGTCAGAAATAACCATTTTTATTAAAATTATATTTTCTCAATTTGAGATAATAAAATAATTTCCTATTTTTGTTTTCAATCAAAAAAAAGGCTTCTTATGTTAAAGAAAACCGCCATTGTAAGTTTATTTACTATAATTTCCGCTTCGTATATGGCTCAAAATACCAAAGCAATTCCCGTTTATTTAGACGAATCAAAACCTGTTGAACAGCGTATTCAGGATGCTCTTTCCAAAATGACACTTGAGGAAAAAATTGCCATGCTTCATGCACAGTCGAAATTCAGTTCTCCTGGTGTACCAAGATTGGGAATTCCTGAATTCTGGACCACTGACGGCCCTCATGGTGTTCGCTCTGAAGTAAAGTGGGACGAATGGGACCAGGCCGGCTGGACCAATGACTCTATCATCGCCTACCCTGCGCTTACGGCACTTTCTGCAACGTGGAACAAAAATATGTCATGGAATTATGGTAAAGCGCTTGGTGAGGAAGCCCGTTACAGAAAAAAAGATATTCTTCTGGGACCCGGAGTCAATATTTACAGAACTCCCCTAAACGGAAGAAACTTTGAATATATGGGGGAAGATCCTTTTTTAACATCAAAAATGGTAGTGCCTTATATCAAAGGAGTTCAATCAAATGGCGTGGCGACTTCCGTAAAACATTACGCTTTAAATAATCAGGAAATGTTTCGCCATACGAGTAATGTGATCATTGATGACAGAACATTATATGAAATCTATCTTCCGCCATTCAAAGCAGCTGTGACAGAAGGAGATTCATGGACGATTATGGGCGCATACGATATGTACAAAGGACAGTATGCCAGCCAGAACCAATATCTTCTTAATGATATTCTTAAAAAAGAATGGAACTACAAAGGTGTTGTATTATCAGACTGGGGCGCTGTCAATAATACCGAACAAGCCATTCACAATGGACTTGATCTTGAATTCGGGAGCTGGACAAACGGCTTATCAGAAGGACATTCCAATGCATATGACAGTTATTACCTTGCACAGCCTTATTTAAAATTAATTAAAGAAGGAAAAGTTGGAACCAAGGAACTTGATGATAAAGTTACACGACTTCTACGTCTCGCATACAAGACGACAATGAACAGAAATAAGCCTTTCGGAAACATTGCTTCTGAAGAACACAAAGCAGTCGCTAAAGAAATAGGTGAAGAAGGAATTGTCCTGCTAAAAAATAAGGGAAATGTACTTCCGATTGATATTAATAAAGCTAAAAAAATTGCTGTTATCGGTGAAAACGCCATCAAAATTATGACAGTAGGGGGAGGCTCCTCTTCTTTAAAGGTTAAATACGAAACCCTTCCCCTGGACGGGATCAAAGCAAGATTTGGAAAACAGGCTGATGTACAGTATGCAAGAGGCTACGTGGGAGATATAGGCGGCGAATACAACGGCGTGAAATCAGGACAAAATCTGAAGGAGGATCGTTCTCCTGAAGCTCTTTTAAATGAAGCTGTAGCCTTGGCAAAGTCTTCAGATTATGTAATTTTCGTGGGCGGACTAAATAAAGCTGATTTTCAGGATAGTGAAGGCAATGACAGAAAAAGCTATGGACTACCATATAATCAGGATAATGTAATTTCGGCACTGGCAAAAGCTAATAAAAATCTGGCCGTAGTACTCGTTTCAGGAAACGCTGTTGCAATGCCATGGGTGAATGAAGTTCCTACCATCGTTCAGGCCTGGTATCTCGGTTCTGAAGCCGGGAATTCCTTAGCTGCAGTTTTGGCCGGTGATGCCAACCCTTCCGGAAAATTACCGTTCACTTTCCCTGTAAAACTTGAAGATAACGCTGCTCACCAGATGGGTGAATATCCGGGGAATAAAGAGGAATTGGCAGCCGGAAAAGGAAAAGATCAGAAAAATCCTATCAATATCAAATATAATGAAGGTATTCTGGTGGGTTACCGTTGGCATGACACTAAAAAGATCAAGCCTTTATTCAGCTTTGGACATGGTTTGAGCTACACAACTTTTGAATTCGGGAAAGCAAAAGCGGATAAAAAGACGATAACACAGGATGACAAAATCACCTTTACCGTTACTGTAAAAAATACCGGTAAAAGAGCTGGAGCCGAAGTGGCACAATTATATATCAGCGATCTGAAATCCTCTGTTCAGCGACCTACAAAAGAGTTGAAAGGTTTTGAAAAAGTATTTCTGAATCCGGGAGAAGAAAAAGAAGTGACTTTTACGATTGATAAAGCCGCCTTAAGCTTTTTTGATGCTAATAAACACGACTGGGTAGCTGAACCCGGAGATTTCGAAGCACTTATCGGAAACTCTTCTGATGCTATAAAAACAAAGGTGAGATTTACACTCAAGTAGTTTTACTTATTTATATTTCTAAAACGTGAATGCCCGGATTTTATTCGGGTATTTTTATTAATATAATTAAATTACTTAATTAAAATGTACAATGATTTAATATGAATAAAGAAATATCTCTGATAAATTTGATAAGGTGCGTAATGCTGAAATAGAAGCAATAAACTTTAATATCTTTTCTGTTACAATATAAGGTGGTCTCAAAATGTTATAGTATCAAATGATAGTATCAAATAGTATTTTTAATTGATTTCAATAATTAATTCCTTTTCATATCCGTTGTACTTCTCGCTAATATATCCATGTGGATTACAGATAATTTCCGTTTCTCCAATTTTATATCTGGAAGGAGTATGTATATGTCCATGAATCCAGCATAAAGGCTGATATTGGCGAATAAGATCTTCAAGATCTGAAGCATATGCCGATGTCAGCGGATCTTTTTTGAAATGCTCCGGTACAGATTTAATACTGGGAGCATGATGTGTAACGACAATATTTTTAAAATTTTTAGAGCATTCCAAGCTGTCCTCAAGCCATACTCTGGAAATCTGATGGATTTTAAAGATGTCGATCGATCGCATTTTTGAATATGAAGGATCGCGCCTGATCTGCTTATAATCACTCATTCCATTCTGACACAGAAATCCATAATATCGAGGATTGCCGAATATTGAGAAGTCAGTCCACAATGTACTTCCATGGAACCTTATACCTTCAATATCTACGCTGGAATCTTCCAGTACAAATACATTAGAATTTTTAGCCGCTTCTTTAATTTTATTTAATGTTTTAGGATATGAACCTTTATAATATTCATGATTTCCCAAAACATAAATCACCGGTTTATTTTGAATTTTAGTTTTAATCCATTCAATCCCTTTAGTTCCAAGATTCACATCACCCGCCAACACAACAACATCAGCCTTGTCAAAAGACAAGTCTGTCATTCCAAACTCCTGATGTAGATCACTAATAATCTGCAATTTCATATGGCTAAAATAAAAAAAGAACCGATACTTTCATATTGGCTCCATTAATTTGTTTTTAAACTAATCTTTTTTAGTATGATTCAGCGGTCATTTTAGCTTTACTCACCTTTACATTTTTTATGATAAAATAAAACAATGTGCTCAGTGCAAACAGTGAATATCCCAGCAGAATAATCAGACTTAAATTTCCAACTGCCCATTCTGAAGGAAAAAACTGACTCATCAACGTCATAAAAGATAATCCAATGCCGGCCCCTAAAAAATAGCTCGTGGAACCTACGCTGGCGGCAACTCCATAATCTGAAGAGCTGATCTCCTCAATTCCAAGCACCGAAAGTGCCGTAAAACAGAACGTCATTCCTATTCCTGAAATACAGGCAGCACCCATTAAAACGAATACTAAAGGATGACCGATATATAACGCAATCAAAAGCAACAGAGATCCGCTCAACATAAAAAGCCATCCGAAAACTGCCATCTGAGCAGAATTCAATCTCTTTGAAATATGAGGCAGAATAAGTTTTGCAACTAATGCCGACATTATGCTGAAGGGTACCAGTAATAATCCCGCTTCTGCCGCGCTGTAATCCATATCTTTCTGCAGCATCAGGGATATTAGAAATAAAAATCCTATAAAAAATGCTCCTAATGCTAAAAAGCTCAAACCGGAAACTTTTAACGATCTGTATTTCATTAATGATAAGTCAATCAAAGGCTGAGAAACCGATTTTAACCGATAAAACAGAATCATTAATAATAAAATAGCGATGAACAGAGAAGATACGATCATTAACGGATTTTCCTTAATGTGAATTAATTCATGTGTTCCGTAAGTAAGGCTCAGCAATCCCAATACCAGCAAAACACCTGATAAAAAGTCTGTTTTGTATGATTTTTCTGAAATCTCATCTTTAGGCAGATAATAATAAGCGAAAATCAATGCCACTGCAAGAACCGGAACATTAATGAGGAAAACCCAGTGCCAGCTCAGATAAGTACTGATAATTCCTCCCAACGACAGACCGCTCCCGGAACCGATGGCTGCAAATGAACTGAAAATCCCAACGGCACGGTTTCTCTCCTGATCTCCTGTAAAAGTATTGGTAACAATCGACATCGCAGAAGGCATAATGAAAGCTGCGCCCAAGCCCTGTAATGCCCGGAATATTGCAAGAGATTCAAAACCGGAGGATAATCCCGCTCCTAAGGAAGTCAGCATAAAAATAAATGAACCTAAAAGAAAAATTTTCGTGCGCCCAATCTGATCAGAAAGCTTTCCTCCGATAATCAAAAATCCTCCAAAAAAGAGCACATACAAAGTCTGAAGCCACTGTACGGTTTCGGTACCGATGCCAAATTGCTTCTGGATAGATGGAATGGTGAGATTTACAATGGCAATATCCAGAGCTTCTACAAAAGTTCCAACGGACGCCAGGATCAGTATGATATTTTTTCTATCCATATAGGTCATTTATTCCGCAAAATTAACATTCACAGAACGCATATAAAAATTATATATTAAATTTGGAACATTATTAATAATTTCACTTTAAAATAAGAACAAATATTCTTTTGTTAAATATTAAATCAAATAAAACAGAACATATGACTACCGAAAATTATGCTCCGGATGAAAAAGATCTTGCCATCTTGAGAATTTTACAAAAAGATGCCAAATTGAGTGTACGTGATATTGCAAACAGAATCAACCTGAGCTCCACTCCTACGCACGAGCGTATCAAAAGAATGGAAAGGCAGGGAATCATTAAGGAATATACGACTGTCGTGGATCGTAAAAAGGTGAATAAAGGAATGATGGTAATTTGCATGATTGCATTAAATGTCCACAATAAAAAAACAGCCGGAAAATTCATCGAAGAAGTTACAAAACTGAAGGAAGTAACTGAATTTTACAATATCAGTGGTGATTTTGATTTTATGCTAAAAATTCTTGCTCCGAATATGGATGAATTTCATGAATTTTTTGTGAATAAATTATCTGAAATTGAAGGAATCGGGCAGACAAAAAGCATCTTTGTAATGAACAGCATTAAGGAAAGTGTTCAGATTCTTTAACTTTCAAACAGCAATTCTAATTTTTGAGTTTATCCATTATGTGAAAAAATCATGTATCAGAAGGAAAATACGGAAATTCAACACACTTATTTTCTAAAAAATATTAATATATTTGAATTATATAAAACATGATGAAAACTATATAAATGGAAACCAATAAAAAAAACGTATTAGTCATAGATGATCACAGCATTGTAAGACAAGGAGTTTATTTACTTGTTAAAAAGCATTTTCCAAATGTAAATATATTTGAAGCCTCAACATTAAATGAAGGAAAAGCAATCATAAAAAAAGAAAAAATAAATTTTATCATACTCGATATTAATTTTCCTGAGGGTAATAGCTTAAACTTTGTTGAAAACCTTTCTATAGAATATAATGACAGTATAAAAGTGCTGATATTTTCTGCTCTGGAAGAAAGCATTTATGCCTTTAAATTTATAAAAGCCGGCGCCAATGGTTTTTTAAGTAAGCTTTGTGAGCAGGATGAAATCATAAGAGCTTTCAATAGGTTTTTCGAAGCAGGCAAATATTTAAGTGATGACCTTAAAGAAAGGCTGCTGGATAGTATGATCCGAAAAAGTAGCGTTACTCCTATCGAAATGTTGTCAATACGGGAACTTGAAATTGCCAGACTTCTGGTTTCAGGCTTATCAAACAACGAAATCGCATCCAAGCTTTATATTCATAAATCCACTGTGAGCACTTATAAAACCCGAATTTTTGAAAAACTCGGTATTAATAATATTCCTGCTCTTTTAAATTTTTTCAGTTTGAATTAAAGAGTAAAAGTCAAAATAAATTTTGTACCGGCTCCTTTTTTGCTCTCAATTTCGTAGGGCACGTCTATCATAGGAAGCAGTTCACTGATAATTCTCATTCCCAATTTTGAATCTGAAAAAGATTCGTTTTCTTTTAATTTAGAAAGCTCTTCTTCAGACATCCCGACTCCCGTATCTTCGATCACCAAATGGAATTGACGCTCATCTGTTATTCCATATATATAGATGAACCCATGATTGGTATATTTTACAGCATTATCTAAAATATTGTGGATCACAATGCTTAAGACGTCAGGATTACTGAATATTATATCATTTAAACCGATATTATTTTGTATCTGAATGCATTTAAATTCTGCTCCGTTCCTGAACAATATAATCCTCTGACTGATAAAATCTCTGAGCATAATATTTTCCCTGGTCTTATAATTGTCATAAATGAAAATCTTGTTATATCTGATCATAGAATCTATGAACTCAAGAATTTGAGCGGAAGATTGATTAATCGAGTCTATCACTTTCTTTTCATAGGCTTCGTCATCAATAGTATCCAACAGAATTCCTGTGCTAATATTAATAAAATTAAGCGGGCTTTTGATATCATGACTTATCGCAGCCACAAGCTTTTTTTGCCTGGAAAGTTGTGCATAGAGCTCTTCCCGTGTTTTAGACAATGAATTTATGGTATCTTTAAGCTCAGCGGTACGTTCATCAATTTTAGTATTAAGAATAACAGACTCTTTTGCTATTTGTTTTAACCTAATCCTATAAAATGAATAAAAAATCAACAGTACCAAAATAACGATCAATAATTTAAAAACAGCTGTTTCCCAAAACGCCGGCTGCACATAGATCTGTAAGGTTTTATAATTGTAATCGGATGAAAAGTTTTTCAGCTTCCTGACCTGAATGAGGTGCTCTCCGAAGGTAAGAGCGTTAATGCTTATGATTCTATCATCAGGTAATGCCTGCCAGCTGTTATCATCGATTTTATAGTCAACATAATTATTATGCTGGTTTCCAAAATTTACATAATCTACAAAAATCTTTATATAACCAAAGTTTCTTTTTAAATTTAAAATACCGGAGGTCAACTTCTCTTTTTCGTTAATGGCAACTCTGTCAATATAACAATTTTCAGAAGGTAAAACCGGAAATGCCTTTTTTGTATTAATATAGATCATACCATTCATGGACGGGAATACAACAAAACCGTTATTAAAAACGCCATTAATATTTGCGCCCCCGTTAAACTCAGAAGTAAGAATACCATCTTTCGTATTGTATTTCTGAATATAGAAATCTGTATTGCTATGTAAATAGCTATTTATAAAACTTCGTTTTTCTACCTGGAAAAGACCTTTATTTGATGACAGCCAATAATGCCCCTTGCCATCATCAATCACACTGTGCACCGATGATAAAATAGATTTTTTCTGCTGTGGTTTATAAAGTCTCCCATCTTTGTAGAGGTAAAGTCCTTTCCCATAACTTTGTATCCAGAAAAGGCGATCTCCGTTAGTATTGATGCTTCTGAAACTTATATTCGCAATAAGTGTTCTGTATATTTTTTTCTTCTCATTAAAAATATAAAGCCCTTCATTTGCAGCGAGTAGTAGTTCTTCACTATTAATTCTGGCAATTCCTTTTACTCCAAATTTAGTAATATAATATACCTCTTTTACAATTTTATGGTTTTTAATAGTAAAACAACCTATCCAGTTTTTCTCTTTAAACATCATTGAAAGCCATATTTCATTAACGTTAATTTTATTGATAGACCAAACTGAAGATTCTTTTCCAAATGATTTTACTATTTGAGCTTTATTATCAGACCACAATACGATATCATGCTCTCTTTTGAGAAGAAAATCATTATGCCCCAAAGAAACAATACCATATTGATCTTTATTTGGAAAAGGAAGCGTCTCAATATAACCATCCGGACCAAAAACATCTCCGTCACTCGTTACCACCTTTCCGTCGCCATAGTTATCAAGAGCATGGAAAACATTCTTTTGCGGCGTATTAAAAGCATCAATAAATTGCTCCCTTACAAGTAAAAACCCTTTAGAGAAAGTACCCAAAATAAGCGTTCTGATAGAATCATCATAATACATGCAAGTAATACCAAGATTCTGCATTGCCTTACTGCTGTAGATTAACTTAGATGCTAACCCATTATTACCATATTCAACAAAATAAATTTCATTATTATTTTTCAGCAACAGCTGTTTATTGGCATTATTAATAAAATAGTCAAAATCTTTGGCTTCCTGGATTCCCGTAGCGTATTCTTTTATTTCTCCTGTTTTTTCTATTTTCTGTATGACCGAACTATCCTTCAAATAAAAAAGCTGGTTTCCCAAAAGAAAAAAACGAAAAAAAGAGTACCTGCTTACATCTCTGATATAATGACTCTTACCGTTCTTATGATAAAACAGCCTGTAATTGTCTATATAATAAAACTCATATTTCGAAATGTAGTAATAAAATCTTTTTTTCTTTATATCCTCGGATTTCTCTCGTGTCAGTTTCCAGAGATTTTCGCTACCGTGTGGTATCAGCTCTTTAAAGGTATCAGACTCTGTTTTATCTATTACCGAATACCTTCTGTTAGTAATCAAAGAAGGTAATTTTCCTGAATTGTAAAAGGTGAATAGCCAGTCGTCATCTGCCGATCCGTCTATCATTAACGTTCTGTTTTCAACAGAAAAAATACCTACATCGTGTACCAGAAAATGGCTTCCGTCAAAACGCACTATCCCATCTTCTGTCGAGAGCCATAAAAATCCGTATTTATCCTTTACAATTGATTTTATTGTATTCTGAGGAAGTTTACTATAATCAGCATTATACCATTTTTCATAGTAGCTGCTCTGTTGTGCAGAGAGCCGGATGAGTAGGAGGATAAAAAAAAGTGCCCAAAGATATTTCATACTGTACTACAAAAAAATAAAATACAACAACCATTAATTGTAATACTAATACTACATAGAGTAGAACAAATACTTATTAAATATTAAAATAGTATTACATATTTTATCTTTTCATAAAAATAACTTTGTGCTTGTAGATATTACAGATAAATAAACAGAATAATTACTGTAAATCCTATATCAAAAGTACATTTTTTATGGCATTATGCAGGTAATAAAACACCTTAAAATTATAATGCTTCATAAAAAAATAAAATTAAAATTGAAGACACCTAAAAAAAACAGATGATAAGAAAAAATTAAACTTCGTGTTCCGGATCTGCGATGACCTGTTAAGAAAGTGGAATCCTTAAAGGTCATCTGTGATACGGATAACAATTGCCTTGAACTGAAACATCAGAAATAGTTAACCACAAATAGGATAAGGATGTATGAAAACTCTCTATAATTTAAGAACAAATGTTTTGATTTTCACAGCCTCTTTAACGCAAGTTTCTGAAAAATCGCATCAAAGTAATACGAAGTCTAAAAAAAATAAATATACGGGCAAAAAATTAAAAAATGACCAGAATTCAAATATAGATATTGAAGAAAACCTAAAGTTGCAAGATTCTAAAAACACATAATGATTATTAAGGTTCAGAGTTTGCAGAGAATCACCTCTGCAATTCTGAAACCAAAAAGGAAAACACAAACTCATCATACAATGGCACATTGATGAAAAAAAATAACTTAAAGATAACCCATATAGAGTGAAGAATGTTTCTTTAAGAAAGTTTTGAGATGCATTTCTAACGGTTTTATAAGTTTTAACATATGAGAAATGCATAATGCGGAACGGTAAAGATCAATTCCAGAACACTTCGTTCCGCAACTCAAAACTAAATTTTGAAAGCAGATAATTTTTGAAAATAAGACTAATCATAGAACACAAACAGAGGCCGGAGCAATAAAAAATGATCAGCCATCGTGACGAATAAAAAATTAAAACTTCAATATCAATTTCTTTTTGGCAAAACCAAAAAGGAAGTTTCCTTAGAACTTGGTCTTGAATACAACTATTATCCGTCTGATATCTGGTTTTATGAGCTAGCCATAACATTTTATTTTAGAAAGACAACTCTGGTCATTTTTTTTAAAGAAGGAGTTGTTGCAGATATCAGTATAAAAAAACATTATGGAAAGATCATTACCTGATTACAAAAAAATCTACGAGGACATCATCAGCAAAAAATGTCCGGAAAAATATGAGCAATGTGCATCATTATTAAATAAGAGGGAAATTTCAACAATGGATGTTTTATATCTGAATGAGATTGTTTTTGGAAAAACAAAAGAATCAGAGATCATCAACAGAAAACACAAAAGTTATGACTACGATTCTATTATTAAAATTCTTGATTATCAGAAAAAAAACAAACTCACTAATGTTGAGGTATCAAAGCAATTCAATTTATGCAGAAAAACAATAAGTAAATGGAAAAAAGAATTCTCTTGCTGAAAATTACATCTTACTTATAATTTGTTGAAATAGAATAGATTTAATATAGCCTTACAGAACAGGTTCTTTACCGTCAAATAGTTTATCAGTACAGTCAGAGTTTCAGCGATGTACACAAACAGTATAGAACGTAAAATATCCATTCACTTTTTTATATTTTACCGGGAATAATTTTGGTTGATAGTTAATATACCCGCTGTTCTAAAAAGGCTTCTCAATGTATCCGTAACCATAAGCGGCTTAAAAAGAATTGTTTTTAAAAATGTTTTTTTGTTGATGTCTTATTTATCAAGCTATTAAGAACAGCTATCCAAATTGTAGAAAGTAAAAGTGAAAGACAAGTAATGCCGAGCCCAGATTTATAAAGGCTATATTCTATAATACCTGATTTATAAGCCACAGACAGGGCTAAAATCCCAAATTCTCCTGTTTGTGAAAGTAAGGCGCCTCCGTACCAGCTTTCCTTCCAGTCAAATTTCAATAGGCGAAAGGTTACTGCAGACATAATACTATTGCTGATAAGAACAAAAAAAGTTCCCAGAAAAATAATACTGATATTTGCAAAAAGATAGGGAATATCAAGCCTTAGCCCAATAGAAACAAAGAATAATGTAACAAAAAATACTTTAAAGGGGATTAACGAATGTTCCAGCCAGCCGAAAGTTTTTACTCTCCCTACAATAACGCCGGCCATGAAACTCCCAAGCGCACTGCTCATTCCAGCCATTTCAGATACTAAACCGGAAATTAGGCATATGAATAACCCTGAAAAAACCTGAAGATCATGATCTGTTTCAACAGATGCGAAGAGTTTAGGCAACTTGATTTCCTGAATATTTCTAATTCTTTTCAAGATTAGAAAAATAATAACGCACAAAATGACTGGAAAAAGAATTCTGATGAAATGAAAATCATTTGTTTCCCATGCTTTCAATAAAGTAAGCACAGGAGCAAGGAGCAAATCCTGAAATATTAACATATTAAGTACGGTTAATCCGAAAGTGGTCTTCAGTTTGTGATGTTTGCTTAAGAACTCACTCACAACAGCAGTACTATTGAAAACAAATAAAACAGCAATAAGTGTGATACTTTTCAAAGAAAATTCTGCAAAATACCCTATCAAAAATGCACAGCCAACACTTAGGATGATTTTAATAATCTGTGCTACAACAGGTTTTACAAGCATGCTATTATGATCTGGAACATTAATTTCCATACCTAAGAAAAACATCAGAAGCAGAATTCCGATCTCGCCTATTGTCTCTGCTTGTTCAGGATCTGTAAAGACACCGGAAATATGTGGTCCAAGGACAATTCCAACTACAATATACGCTATTAGATAAGGCTGATTAAATCTCTTCAGTATAAACATCATTCCTAAAGTCGTAAGACATAAAATGCATACCGACCAAAGTAATTCATTCATAACTTTAGTATGTTTAAGAATAAGGTAAAACTGGCATGAAAAAATTGGCTTTCCTGTAAGGAAAACCAATATATAAACTAAAATAATTGATTACTGAATCTCAATGATCCGGGGTGCCTGCTTTTTGGCTTTTTCCGATTTTGGGATGGTCAGTTTCAAAACGCCGTTTTCATATTTTGCTTCAATATGCTCTTCATCTACTACATTTTCAGCAAGCTCAATACTTCTGCGAAACGACTGGTAACTAAATTCTCTTCGGACATAGCTTTCTTCTTTCTCCTCTTTATGATTTTTTCGGGAAGACGAAATTGTAAGCATGTTGCCTTCAAGGGTGATTTCGAAATCCTGTTTCTCCATTCCCGGAGCAGCTACTTCCACTTCAAAACTTTCGGCATTCTCTTTAATATTTACCGAAGGAAGCGTAGTAAGTGTTGATGAAAAATTGTTATTGCCCCAATTAAAAAGTTCGCGGCTAAAAAAGTCATCGAACAGCGTACGTGGATTTGCAGGGAGCAAACTGCCATTGTTTCTTTTAACGATTGACATAACTAACGAGTTTTTAAAGGTTAAACAATATATTCAATGATCGTAACATGTTAATCACAAGCACTATGCCATATTATAAATATGAAATTTTGTCATTTATAATGGAAAAAATGACACATTATTCTGTGGTTATTCTGGGCTAACTATAACTTTACTTTCCGATACAAAATTTCGAAAATATATTACCCAATACTTCATCATTTGTCACCTCGCCGGATATTTCTCCAAGATGCTCCAGAGCATTTCTCAATTCATAAGCCAGAAGTTCGGTAGAAATCTGAAATGATATGGCCTCATTTACTTTATGAACAGCATTCAGGGATTTTTGTAACGCTTCAAAATGACGCTGATTGGTAATAACAACATTGTTTTCCGCTGCCTTTAGTTGCTCAACATAAGAAGACAATTCATTCTTTAAATCCTGAATATTTTGGTTTTCAACCGCTGAAATTTTTATAAAATCAAATTCATGGGAAATTTCGTTTCTGAAAATATCTTCCACTTTTTCATATTGAGTAGGAATGACCTCATCAATTTTTGTAGCGCAGATGATCAGCTTCAGGTCGTCTCTTAACAAAGACTTGATCATTTCAATATCCTCGGAAAAATCCTCAGTTCCGGCATCGGTCAAATACACAAGAATATTGGCATTTTTCACTTTTTCTTTGGCTTTTTTAACACCAATGGCCTCAATTTCGTCAACAGTTTCCCGTAGTCCCGCCGTATCAATCAACCGGAAAGCATGTCCCTTAATATGCAAAACTTCTTCAATGGTATCTCTCGTTGTTCCTGCAATATTGCTTACAATCGCTCTCTCTTCCTTTAACAAAGCATTCAATAACGTCGATTTACCCGCATTAGGTTTTCCGATAATTGCCACAGCTGTTCCGTTTTTAATAGCATTTCCGTATTGGAAGCTTTCGATGAGTGAATTCAGCTTTATCTCGATTTTTTTGAGTAATTGGGTAAGCGCAGTTCTGTCTGCAAATTCAACATCTTCTTCCGCAAAATCAAGTTCAAGTTCGATTAAAGATACAAAATTCAGAAGATCAGTTCTCAACAGGGAAATTTCATTGGTGATTCCACCTTTCAGTTGACTGATCGCAACTTTTCGGGACGCCTCATTTTCTGAAGCAATCACATCAGCAATCGCTTCAGCTTGGGAAAGATCAATTCTCCCATTGATGAAGGCACGAAGGGTAAATTCTCCCGCTTTTGCCATTCTCGCCCCGTTTTTGATCAGCGTTTCCAGAATACGTTTTCCAATGTGCGGAGATCCGTGAAAAGCAATTTCCACCGAATTTTCAGTCGTAAAACTTTTAGGAGCCAGAAAAATAGACAACATTACCTCATCAATCGATTCTTCTCCATCCATAAAATACCCGTAATGGATTGTATGAGACTTCTGTTTTGTCAGATTTTTAGCAGGAAAACTTTTCTGAACAACAGGTAAAGCATCATTTCCGGAAACTCGGATGATCCCCAAAGCTCCCACTCCATTGGCCGTAGCCAGCGCACAAATGGTATCATTATTCATGATGCAAATTTACGTTTTTTCACCACAAACAAAAATACCCTTTATCTATTGCAGTCATTAGCAAAACTCAAATAAACAACAATCCAAATCCATCAACTCTAAAATTCTCAAACCCTAAAACTAAACATTACATTAAATTTTTTAGGAGCTTTTTCCGGCTTTCCGCACTCGCTATTTCTTTTCACAGTCGCGACGGCTTCGCCGCCGCGACTGTGAAAAGAAATGAGCTCAGACAATGCTGCAATCCGGGCTATGATGGAACAGTGTTACTTGAATCAGAACAAAATTTAACGAGCCAGCCTTTAAATGATGATCACAAACAAAAAATCACCTCAGAAACTGAAGTGATTACCGCTTTGAATTTACTAAGTTATATGAAGATATGAAATGATGTTTTGTTGTGACAAAGATAAAATCATTCATTCGGTGTCTCTTCAGGATAATCCCTAAAATAATTACCGTGAAATTACGGTTGCATAAGAAATAACTCGGCCCGGCAGTTCCTGCCGGGCCGAGTTATATGATCACCATTGAAGATGATTTTTTTTAACTATATGATAAAAATTTCAAATAAGATTAAAGCGGACTTACCAATTGCGTAAACCATTCTTTTACGTCACCTTCCAGATGAGGTCCTATTTTTTCTTCGCAGGTTTTATGATAGTTATTCAGCCATGCGATCTCTTCTTCAGAAAGGATTTCCTTAACAATCGTATCTTTAAAGAACGGACAGAATGTCAATGTTTCAAAATCGTAGAAAGTTCCCGAATCAGTTGTTTCAGACTCACGTACTGCAATAAGATTTTCATGACGAATTCCATACTGGCCTTCAACATAATATCCCGGTTCGTTGGAACATACCATTCCTGGCAGAAGTTCCTGAGGATTCATATCCTTTCTGATATTCTGGGGACCTTCGTGGACATTCATAAAACTACCAACTCCATGACCGGTTCCGTGGTTAAAATCTTTGCCTTCCATCCATAGCGGAAGCCTGGCAATCGCATCCAGCTGCACGCCTCTTGTTCCTTTTGGAAATTTAACCATAGAAAGTCGGATCATTCCCTGCAAAACCAACGTAGAGTTTCTTTTAAACTCATCAGAAACAGTTCCTAATGCAAAAGTTCTTGTTATATCGGTAGTTCCTTCAAGATACTGACCTCCCGAATCCACCAGAATGCTCGCATCATTAGTTACCTCCTTACTGCCTTCGCTTTTTGCTGAATAGTGCATGATGGCTCCATTATCTTTATATCCGACAATACTTCCAAAGCTTTCTCCTACAAAATTTTCTCCTTCAGCACGGAAACCTCTTAGCTTTTCTCCAATAGAATATTCGGTCATAGGCTCCTTTCCGGCGTTATGAGTCAGCCAATACAGGAATTTCACCATAGCAACACCATCTCTTACCATTACTTTTCTGAATCCTTCCAGTTCTGTCTCATTTTTCTGGGCTTTCATTAAATTACCAGGAACCGGAGCTTTAATCATGTGGTTTTCAGATTTCAAAGCTTCAAAAATAGACTGATTGCTGTTTGGGGAAACCAAAACTTTTTCATTTTTAAATTCCTTAATGCAATTGTAGAATTCCTCGTAAGGCATCATTTTTACCCAAGCTTCATCCAATTGTTTTCTGGCTTCAACTTCAAGTTTTTCAAGATCTGTAAAAAGCTTTGCATCATTTTTCGTAATCACGATATATCCTAAAAATACAGGATTACTCTGCACATCACTTCCCCTGAGGTTGAGCGTCCAGGCAACATCGTCAAGACTTGAAATAACATGAACCGTCGCTTCCATAGATTCCATTTTCTGGCGGATGGCCGCTATTTTTTCTGCAACAGATTTACCCGCTCTCTCTATTGGATGAACAAAAATCGGATTTTTAGAAGGCGTTCCCCTGTCTTTCCATACATTATCCAAAAGTGGAAAATCTATTAACGATATATTTTTAGCATTTAATCTTTCTGTCAGAAGCTCCCAGTTGGCGTGAGAAGTTGCCAAAGCATTTACAGCTACTCTTCCTTCTGCCGGAATTTCAGAGATAATCCAGTCGATATAATTTGGTGTTCCTTCCATTCCCTCTTTAAAGAGATCAATTCCCGATCCTTCCAATTCAATCGCAGCTTGTGTAAAATACCTTCCGTCTGTCCAGAGTCCTGCTTTATCTTTAGTTACCACAACAAAACCTGCGGAACCCAAAAATCCCGAAAGCCAGGCTCTTTCCTGCCATTCTTCAGGTAAATATTCGCTCATATGCGGATCGGCAGAATATACGATAAATGCATCAACATTATTGTTCTGCATTTCTTCGCGAAGTGCAGCTATTTTTTCCTTTGAAGTCATTTTTTGAATAATTTTTAAAGATGTGAAGTTACGAATTTAAAGGTTATGAGACAGAGTTTAATTTATATTCTGGCAATTTTATGATAGCACATTATGCGATATAATATTAGACTTTCAAATAATATCTCCTTTATAATTAGCTGGAATGTTTACCTTTTTCACTTCCCAACAATTACTTTTCGATGTTCAGTTCCCCAATCAGCCAGGGTATCGATGATCTTTTTTAAAGTTAAACCGTATTCCGTCAGTTGGTATTGTACTGTTACAGGCTGTGTGTCAAGAACTATTCGTGTTATCAGTTGGTTCATTTCGAGTTCTTTCAACTCTTTACTGAGCATTTTATTAGAAATGCCTTTCACGTCATTCAAAATATCAGAAAAGCGTCGTTTGTTGTGATAGCAGACTGAAGAAATTATCGAAATTTTCCATTTCCCATTCAGAACGTCCATAGCATCATGAACAGCCATAATTTGTTTTCTTTTTCCGTCGTTGTCCGAGCATTTTATTTTCTCCATAAGTTACCTTGTTACTCAAAAGTTACCGTTACTTTTAGTTACAAAGTTACTAAAATAAATTTATTCATTTTAAATTTGCATTGTTAAAGAAATCGATTTCAAAAACAAAATAAATTCAAGTTTTAGACAAAATTAATTTTCAATCATTTAAAATTTAAAAAAATGAATTTCACAAATAAAAATGTAGTGATTACAGGCGGAAGTGCGGGAATTGGACTAGCAACTGCAAAAACGTTTATTGAAAAAGGAGCAAATGTTTTAATAACAGGACGAAATGCGAATAGTTTGCACACAGCATCGGTGGAAATTAATAGCCCAAATTTGAAAACTTTAGCCTCTGATATTTCTAAACTGGCAGACATTGCAACATTGGAAAAAGAAATTGCAGAAAGCGGAAACAAAGTTGACGTGCTGGTTTTGAACGCAGGAATTGCAAAACAATTTTCAATAGAAGAAACAACAGAAGAAGTGTTTGATGATTTGTTCAATATCAACGTGAAAGGATTGTTCTTTACATTGCAAAAACTCATTCCGCATTTAGCAGAAGGCGCCTCTGTTATTCTTATTTCGTCCGGAGTTTCAGTGAGCGGATATGCACAAATGGGAGCTTACGCCGCGACAAAAAGTGCTGTTGATGCCATCGCACGTACAGCAGCAACGGAATTGGCAGACAGAAAAATTCGGGTAAATACGATAGCCCCAGGACTAACCGACACACCAATGAATCGACAAACACCGGAAGATATTAAAAATGCTATTGCCGCTGCGGTACCTTTGAAACGAATCGGAGCAGCGGAAGAAATAGCAAATGCCATTGTTTTCCTGGCTTCTAGCGAGGCTTCTTATATTTCAGGTTCGTACCTGTCGGTTGATGGTGGTGTAACTATCCGCAGATAATATTTAAATTTATTTCGCTCTTGCATTTAAGCGTTGTCAAGGTTATTAAATGATCTTAACAACGCTTTTTTATTAGTTAATTCCACATTTCTTTAGCTCAAAATTAAGTTAAAAACAGATTTTAAACATTTTGGAAAGATAATTGCAATATACGAGAAATGGAAAGTCAGAATTATAAAAATCACAGGAAGTTTTATGGTCCTCATCATTTCGTTTTTCTTCCATTACTAATCATTTTAGAAGGAATCGGAATTTATAAGGTTTTTAAGGATGAACAAAACCAACTTTCCTGGATTTTGTTTTCGGTAGTTATCTTTCTGATTTTTTATCTGTCAATAATGGTCCGTCAACATTATGCGCTTGGCCTTCAGAATCGTATCGTACGACTTGAGTTTCGTCAGCGGTATTTTGAAATCTTCGGGTTGAGGTCTGATGATGTTGAACATAAACTTACATTCAGTCAGATTGCTGCATTAAGATTTTCTTACGATGATGAATTCAAAATCTTTCTCGAAAAAGCACTGAAAGAAAACATGACAGGAGACCAGATCAAAAGATCCATTACAAAATGGAGAGCAGACCATCACAGAGTTTGAAAATAATAAACACTAAAATAATATTATCATGAAAAAATGGAGCTTTTACAGTATTGCAATATTAACATTACTGACACTTACAAGCTGCGAAGCAGTAGAAACGATCTTCAAGGCAGGAATGTGGTGGGGAATCATATTAGTAGTTGGCGTAATAGCTATTATCTTATGGCTATTTTCAAGGGGTAGGAACTCTTAACCAAATCTTATGGAAAATTCAGACTTAGAAATCATTTCCCATCTGAAACCTTCAAAGATTGTCAAAATTATGAAAGATCCGGTAGCATCTGCAAAGGCGGTACATCTCATTTATACCTCCGATGCAGAGACAGCCGGTATTACCCGTAAAAAGAGAGGAAAAAAATTTTCTTATTATAAAGATGGCGAAAAGATCACAGATAAAGAGGAAATCACCAGAATCAACAAGCTCGTCATACCACCTGCCTGGGAAAACGTATGGATCTGTGCGCTTGATAACGGCCATCTTCAGGCAACCGGTTTTGATGTAAAAAAGAGAAAACAATACCAATATCATCCGCTCTGGAGTGCATTGCGAAATCATACAAAGTTTTACAGAATGCTGCAGTTCGGATATGCTTTACCGGATATACGATTACAGGTTGAAAAAGATTTAGCATTAAGAAATTTCGACAAACGAAAAATTCTGGCCTTAATCGTAAGTCTTATGCAGCGCACCAACATCAGGATCGGAAATAATGCCTACGAAAAATTATACGGCTCTTTTGGCTTAACCACTTTAAAAGATAAACACGTAAAAGTTCAGGGACAGAAAATTTCCTTTCATTTTAAAGGTAAAAAAGGGGTTATGCATGATATAGACCTGAAGAGCAAACGGCTGTCAAAACTGATACAAAAATGTAAAGATATTCCCGGAAAAGAACTTTTCCAGTACATTGACGATGAAGGAAACCGCCATACCATAGATTCAGGAATGGTGAATGATTATATAAAAGAGATCAGTGGTGAAGATTTTACGGCAAAAGATTTCAGGACATGGTCGGGAACGGTGAGTGCTTTGATTGCCTTTAAGGAAATCGGCTATGCAGAAACCCATACGGAATATAAGAAAAAGGTAAAAGAAGCGCTGGAAATAGTCGCTTCACACCTCGGGAATACAAGTACCGTTTGCCGGAAATATTATGTTCATCCCTTAGTTATTAATCTTTATGAAAACAATACCATCAAAAAATATCTTGATGAACTTGAAAAAATAGAAGAAAATGATGGTAAAGCCGGGCTTACACACGAAGAAAAATTAGTTTTGAAAATACTGGAAACCGAAAAGATGTGATTGGTTAGTAGTGAATAGTGAAATGTTAATCTGCTGCGCTGGTCAATTTAATAACATCTAAAAATTCACTATTCACTGGCAAAGCAAAATTGACAATTGGCAGAGAATGATTAATTGTGAATTGTCAATACACCGCTGCTGGTCAATTTACTATTCTCGTAAAATTCACCATTCACTGGCAAAGCAAAATTGACCATTAACACAATAACCAATGGTGAATTGTCAATCCGCTGCGCTTGTCAATTTTAATAGTTTTCTTTAAAAATTGATCATTAACCGCAAAGCAAAATTGACCATTCACATATTATAATCGACCCAAATAATTGTTGTAAATTTGTATCATTAGCAAATAAAAAATATACAACTAATATGTCTAAAGCAATTTCGCAAGTACCATTTGCGGTAAATGAACCGGTAAATTCTTATGCGCCGGAAACTCCGGAAGTAAAAAGCCTTATCGCTCAATATAAAAAAATGTGGGCTGAAAAGATAGAAATCCCAATGATTATCAATGGTAAAGAAGTAAAAACTGACGACAAGGTTCAGCTTCAGTCACCTCAGGATCATGCGCATGACTTCGGATTTTATCACAGAGGGACCATGCAACACGTTGATGACGCAATCAACGCTGCATTAGCCGCAAAAAAACAATGGAATGAACTTGGTTGGGAGCAACGTGCAGCAATTTTCTTAAAAGCTGCTGATCTTTTAGCGGGACCTTACAGAGATGTGATCAACGCGGCAACAATGATCGGACAATCTAAGAACGTTCATCAGGCTGAAATTGATTCTGCCTGTGAGTTTATTGATTTCTTAAGATTCAATGTAGAATTTATGACAGAAATGTATTCTGAGCAGCCAGTTTCCGATTCAGGAATCTGGAACCGTGTAGAATACAGACCGCTGGAAGGATTTTGTTTTGCTGTGACGCCATTCAACTTTACAGCCATTTCAGGAAATTTACCAACGTGTATGGCCATGCTTGGAAACGTAGTCGTTTGGAAACCGTCTGACAAGCAAATCTATTCTGCAAAAGTTATCATGGATGTTTTAATAGAAGCTGGACTTCCTGCCGGAGTAATCAACATGATTTTCACAGACGGAAAAGAAACTGCTGAAAAAGTATTGGCACACAGAGATTTTGCCGGACTTCACTTTACAGGTTCCACTAAAGTTTTCCAGGGAATGTGGAAAATGATCGGTGACAACATCCATAACTACAGAACTTACCCAAGAATCGTAGGGGAAACCGGAGGAAAAGATTTCGTTATTGCCCATCCTTCAGCCAATGTTGAAGCTGTGGCAACGGCTTTGGTAAGAGGAGCTTTCGAATATCAGGGACAGAAATGTTCTGCAGCATCCAGAGCTTATATTCCTCAGTCGCTTTGGGCTGACGTGAAAAAAGTAATGGAAAACCAGATCAATTCAATCAAAATCGGTTCTCCAGAAGATCCTTCCAACTTTATAAATGCAGTAATTGATAAAAATTCATTTGAAAAATGTAAAGGTTATATCGACAGAGCCAATTCTTCAAACGAAGCAAACGTAGTAATCGGAGGAAAAACTGATGATTCTAAAGGATGGTTTGTACACCCGACAGTAATCGAAACGACAAATCCTCAGTATGAAAGCATGGTTGAGGAAATCTTCGGACCAATCTTATCAGTGTTTGTGTATGAAGATGCAAAATGGGCTGAAACATTGGAGCTGGTAGATTCATCTTCTCCTTATTCACTGACAGGTTCAGTCTTTGCACAGGACCGTTATGCAATCAATGAAGCTTTCAAAGCGTTGGAAAATGCTTCAGGAAACTTCTATATCAATGACAAACCTACAGGCGCAGTTGTTGGGCAGCAGCCTTTCGGTGGAGGTAGAGCTTCCGGAACCAATGATAAAGCGGGATCTAAAATGAACTTATTAAGATGGACTTCAGTAAGATCAATTAAAGAAACTTTTGTGTCACCTAAAGACTACAAATATCCATATCTTGGTTAATAAATAATAAATCACGGGCAATGAGTAATCGTTGTTTGTTAACAGATATAGCCTCGAAACATTGGTTTTGAGGCTTTTTTATTTAGATAACTTAACCATATTTAAATTATTTTAATAGAAATTTAATAGTTGCTATCCAAATTCGGAATAATTATTGATGGGTGTAATTTCTCACACTAACAAATAAAATATTATGAAAAAGTTAATGTTAATCGCAGCACTAGGAATCATAGCAGTAAGTTGCGGAACGAAGGAATCGTCAATGTCAAATAGCAGTACAGATTCAACAGCAGTAGACAATACATCAACCAATGCAGCGCCTGCTACCACTGATACAGCGACGACTATGACAGCTACTCCTGATAGCATCAAGATGAATGCTGATTCAGCGACTACTGTTAAATAATAATAGTTTAACTTACATGAAATGTCCTCAGATCAATTCTCTGGGGATTTTTTTGTAACATCTGCTTAAAATTTAATCATCATTATCTTCTTAATAACTATATTTGATTATACGTAAAACATTAAAAAAATATTTCTATGACAAAATTATTCACAGCAGCAGTATTAGCCTTAGTATTTTTAGGAAGCTGCGCACAAAAAAAAGAAGACAGGGAAGAATTCAAAGACGAAAGAAATAAGGATTATATGAGAAATAAAATGGGCGATACCGCAGCCTCTCATTCCGAATCTGCCACTGCAGACAGCTTAAAAATGAAATCAGATTCAGTAGCTACAAAATAACACAGACCGCAGAATTTTCTGTGGTTTTTTATGTAAATCGGTATCGAAAATTATTAAAATATTAGTTATTAAAACTTTAACCTGAAAACAAAAAATTAATCCAAACAATGCTGTAACAATTTTTGTTTCATAAAGACTGATTTGTTAACATAATTATTACATTTGCAATCAATAATAAATATCATGAAAAAATTATCAATATTCTCCGCTCTTTTTATCGGAGCCTTTGCATTGGCACAGGGAATCAAATTTGAAGAAACCAACTTCAATACTATTCTTGCAAAAGCGAAAAAAGAAAATAAACTCGTATTTATCGACGCGTATACTACTTGGTGCGGACCCTGTAAGCTGATGGCAAAAAATGTATTTCCACAAAAAGCCGTAGGAGATTACTACAATGCCAATTTCATCAATGCTAAAATCGACATGGAAAAAGGAGAAGGTATTGATATCGCAAAAAAATATAATGTAAAAGCTTTTCCTACTTATCTTTTTGTCGACGGAAACGGCGAGCTGGTACACAGAACGTTGGGATATGTTGAAGAAAAAGATTTTATTCAATTTGCTAAAGATGCCGGGGATCCGAACAAAAGATTAGGTGCTTTAAAGAAAAAATTCGAAGACGGGGAAAAAGATCCTGCGTTCCTGAAAAACCTTGCAAGCCTTACGATGTACAGCGACTCAGACTTTGCTGCAAAAGTGATGGAGCGTTATTTCAGCGGAAAAGCAGAATTTGACAGAGAAGATATTCAGATGCTTCTTTCTGCAACGCAGAGTACAGACAGTCCGCTCTATAAAACGTTCTTAGCTAAAAAAGCTGAAATTACAAAAGTTCTTCCTGCCGAGAGATATGATGCTTTTGACAAAAACATTAAGCTTAATACGATCGTTAAAAAATCTTACAACGCCGATACGAAAAAATGGAATGACAGCTATTTCATGACCGAGACACAAAAGTTTTTAGCAAAAGATGAAGCAGAAAAAATCTTAACAAGAGCCAAAGCAAACAGAGCCTTAAAAGATAAAGACATCGCCACTTACGAAAAGCTGACCATGGAGCTATATAAAGATTCTTCAGCTTTAGGTTCAGAAGAGCTCAATTCTATTGCATGGAATTTCTTTGAAAATGTAACCAGTAAACCTGCACTGGAAAAAGCACTGAGCTGGGCACAGGAATCGGTAAAGAAAGATGAGAACTCTGCCAATACGGATACACTGGCTAATCTTTACAATAAAATCGGCGATAAGAAAAACGCAAAACTCTGGGCTGAAAAGTCAATCGAGCTTGCCAAAAAAACTGGCGAAGATTACGCTGATACTGAAAAATTACTAAAGAGTTTATAATAAAACTAAAATAAGAAAGAGAAATCCGCAACTAATCAAAGTCTGCGGATTTTTTATGTATGTTGTTTATTTAATATCATTAATATTCAAACAGCACACTTCCCCACGTAAAACCACTTCCGAACGCAGAAAGCAGAACCAGATCACCTCTCTTGATTTTTCCTTCTTCAATCGCTTCACTCAACGCAATAGGAATAGAGGCAGCCGTAGTATTTCCGTATTTCTGAATATTATTATGGATCTTCTCATCCGGAAGTCCGAATTTTTGCTGAACAAACTGGGCAATTCTCAGATTCGCCTGATGCGGAATGAACATATCAAGATCTTCAATAGTCTTTCCTGCTTTATCTAAAGCCTCCTGCATCGTCTCCGGAAATCTTGTCACCGCATGTTTGAAAACGAAATTTCCGTTCATGATCGGATATACTTCTTTGTTGGTCACATGTTCAGGCTCTTTTCTCATCCTGTCGCTCCATCCGAATTTAGACCCCGGGAACTGCGTGCACAATTCATCCGCAAATTTCCCTTCAGAATGCATGTTTACGGCCAGGATATCCCCCGCATTTTCATCTTCAGTTGCCGAAAGAACAATCGCCCCGGCACCATCACCGAAAATTACGGATACTCCCCTTCCTTCATCCGTAAAATCAAGACCGAAAGAGTGAATTTCAGCACCGACAACCAGGATATTTTTATAGTTTCCTGCTTTGATGAAAGCGTTGGCAACACTCATTGCATATACAAATCCTGAACACTGGTTTCTCACATCCAAAGCCCCGATGGTATCACATCCAAGCATTTCCTGCAACAGCACACCACAACCCGGAAAATAATAATCCGGAGAAAGCGTTGCAAAAATTATATAATCGATATCTTTTGAAGTAAGCCCTGCATTGGCAATGGCCTTTTCCGAAGCTTTGAAACCAAGATAAGCAGTGGTTTCCTGAGAGTCATTCCTGTTTTTCCTGTGTCTTCTTTCTTTTATCCCCGTTCTTTCGGTAATCCATTCGTCATTGGTGGTCATTAATTTTGCTAAATCATCATTCGTAACAATGTTATCCGGAACATGGAATCCGATGCCTTTTATTGTACTTTTAATCATATAGTTTTTTAATTTTGACAAAGATAGAACTTATTTAATACATAGTTTTTCAAATTATTACTATTTTTACTATATGCCAATTGAGACAATTTACAGAGACTCCCAGTGCGAATGGGTAGATGTGGAAGCTCCGTCCGCGGAAGACCTTAAATTCTTACATGAAAGATACGAAATCAACAACCTTCTTCTCGAAGACACCCTGGATCCGAACCACCTTCCAAAGTACGAACAGGACGGCGATGTAAAGTTTTTTTTATTGCGCGAAAGCACCGAACTGGAACGTAAAAATCTCAATACCATCAGTGACATCAGTACCAAAATCGGTATTTTCCTGCTGGGCAGAACGATTATTACCGTTCACCGCATGAAAACAAAAAGCCTTTCTGAAACAAGAAAACAGCTTTCCCTGCTTACCACCGAAACGACAGCCGATCATATCGCACTGAGAATCGCCCTGCTGATCATGAAAAGCTTTGATGATGAGTCCATAAGTCTGTTTGAAACCATGGATAATATCGAAAACGAAATCTTCCTTAAAAATACCAATCATACCAACCAGATCAAAAGATTGTATAAGCTCAAACGGAAATCTGGGTTGAACTCAAGGGTACTTACCATTTCTACTGATGCCATCGACAAGTTTAAACTTTTAGATTTGCAGGATTCTGAAACTTTTGATTTAAAAGACAAGCATAAAGATGTAGTGGCAGATTTTGAACATCTGAACATCCAGATTACCAACCTCATCTCCATGTTCCTGGCATTGTCGGATCAGAAGGCCAACCAGGTCATGAAAGTGCTTGCTATCTATTCTGTTTATTTTTTACCGATCACTTTCATTGCCGGCGTTTACGGAATGAACTTCGACAATATGCCTGAACTGCATCATAAATACGGATATTATTTCACCCTCGGGCTAATGGCTCTGGTGGTCATCTGTACTTTTATTTATGCCAGACGAAAACAGTGGTAATTTTCAAATAATCTCTTTACCTAATTATGAAAACAGTTGCAAAGACTGAAAAAACTTCCGCTGGAAGGTTTTAGTAAAAAGGAATTAAATATCTTCGTTAAACCAAAATAACATAACCAAATCACCATGAAACCGGAAACCTTAAAGAAAATTCTGGAAGAAGATACTCTTTCCAAAGAATCCAAAGAAAAGCTTTCTGCTTTGCACGACCGTATTTCGGCAAAAGAATTTTCTGATCTTCTGGATGCCGGAGGAAATCAATATGTCGAGTTTGTACAGGAAGGTGGCGGGGTATGGGGAAGCGCGCTGGTAGGCTACCTGTACGGACTGGAAATCTTTGGGATCCGTTTTCTGAAAGTAGCCGGAACCAGTGCCGGTGCCATCAATACCATGCTGATCGCTGCCTGCAAAACCAAAGAGGAACCCAAAAGCGAAATCATCAAAGAAATACTTTTCAACTGGAATTTCGCCGATTTTATGGACGGAAAACCTTACGTAAAAACAACCATCCATGCGATGCTGAACAATAAGAATTTTCTTAAGATCAATTCATATATTGCGATCGGCATTCTCGCTTTTTTTGGAATTTTAGCGTTTGTATATCCTACACAAGAAACCTGGCATACAAAAATTCTTTTTTCAATCCCTTTACTGTTGGTGATCATTGGGGTTATGTGCCTGACAAAAATTTACACAGACCTTAAAAAGAGAAATTCAGGATTAAACCCCGGAAATACTTTTTCAGCAGCCATGAAAAATGCCTTAGACAGTTTTGGGATAAAGACGGTGGCCCATCTCAATGAAAAGTTTGTGAAAACCGGTAAAGATCTCAACCTCAACTACCGCTATGGGAACGAGATGCAGTATTATCAAATGGCACTGGAAAGCATAGAAGAAATCAGAGTTGATTATACAGAACATATTGATGAGATCAGATATAAAATTTTCTACGACAGTACTGTCAATAATGAGTATTACAAGAAAGATCCGTTCTATCTCCTGAAATCAGAATACATTGTGGTGACCACAGATATCAATGCTAAAATAAAAGTTGAACTGCCTACGATGGCTAATCTTTACTGGTCAGAAGAAGAACTGAAACACGCCAGTCCTGCAGAATTTGTGCGTGCATCCATGTCGGTTCCGTTCTTTTTTGAGCCTATGCAAAAGGTCATTAACAAAGATGATGATTCCGTAAAATATGCCTGGAAATTCTGGATGAATATTCCAGCTGAAGAGATCTATCCTTCCGGAGTTTTCATTGATGGAGGGAGCATTTCAAACTTTCCTATTGATCTTTTCCATGCCACTGATATTTTTTATCCGAGGATGCCCTTGTTCGGCGTACAGCTTACCAGTGATTCCGACCTGCTTTCCGGCAAAGGGAAAACGAGTGAAGAGATCCTTGCTTCTCCCCTCACCTACGCCGGAAATATTATCAATACCTTAAAAGGATTTAACGATAAAACATTCCTTACCAAACATACTTTTTACCACCTGTTCAGTATCCAGACCGTGAATTGTGGAAGCAGCAGCTGGCTGAATTTCTTCATGAAAAGAGAAGAAAAAGAAGAGCTCTTCAACCGCGGATTTCAGGCTGCCCTCGACTTCCTCAGTAATTTCGACTGGGAAAAATATAAATACGAACGGATGATGCTTTCCATGAAAGAGAAAAAAATCCTTAAGGAAGAGGATACAAAGACGGTGGGGTAAAACTTAAGACAATAAATCATGCCAGACAAAAAGGACCTTCGGGAGAACCTCTCCCTTCCAGTATACGATAATAGCAGTGATGTCGAAATTTTTCAAAACCAGGTATTGCGCCCAATTTTAAAATTACAGAACGAGATCTATCTAATGCTGTTCAGGGATTATGCATTACGCAAAATTTCAGATTTTAATGCTTTACAAACAGAAAAGAAACTAATTTTTATTGATCAAAGCCTGCAAAAAGACAATGCATTAAGAAATACATTCATAGGGATGACCGTCGGAATGCTGACTTCCGATGAGATGGTTATATATCTTTCCGACACGAAAGCTTATAACAAAAGAATTATTGCCATGCTTTCAGAAAGATTAAAAAGTCAAGTAGAATTAACATAACGTCAGCTCGAGTGTTTTTCGCAGCGAAGCGGAGAAAAATGTATCGAGAGCCCGTGAGTACTGCGATTCATAAATTTCTCGATATGCTTTTCTTCAAAAAGCTACTCGAAATGACGTTAATGTAAATATTTAACCATTAAGATTTTGTGAAGGAGTTAAGGTTAATTAAGATAATATCTGAAGATATTTTTAAAGCAAAACTTTATTGATAGGCATACTTATTACTTAACTCAGCTTAACTTCTTAAATCAGGCTTAATGGTTTAATTTTAATGGTTAAGATTCCAGCCACTTTGGGTTTTGCTGGATCACTTTTTCGTAAATCGGACAGTTTTCAGAATGAGATCCTTTGAGGTAGCCGATGCTCATCAGGAATTCGTTGACGATTTCTCCGCCGGTAAATTTGAAGGTCTTCTTAAACAGCTTCATCCATTCCGGTAATGTTTTAGGATGATGATGCTCCAGCCATTTTTCGAATGATCCGAATTCTTCCTGAAGCGAAATGATGGTTTTTGCATTTTCGATGGCAGCGTTCACCTTTAATTTATTCCTGATAATTCCAGGATCGCCAAGCAGTCTTTCGCGGTCAGCTTCTGTATAAGCGGCCACTTTTTTAATATTAAAATTATCATACGCTTTTCTGAAACCTTCTTCTTTTTTCAGGATCGTTTCCCAGCTCAGTCCGGCCTGATTGATCTCCATGATCAGTCTTCCGAACAGTTCATTATCATCATGGATTGGAAATCCGTAATGATGATCGTGGTATTTTTGATGAAGTGCCTTGCGGTCTTCGGGGGTCATTCTCTCTATTGCTGAACAGTAACTCATTTATAAAATATTTTCGGTTTTGGTTAAAAATTTTTCCAGGGCCTGCATGATATCAACGCCAGTGCGGTCTGCTAAGATAATCAACCACCACATATTTTCCCCTAATTTATGTTCCAATTCTTCTGCAGAATTTATCTTCGGCCAGCTTTCCTGATGCGACATGACATTTCTCCCGACAATTGCTGCATCGGTGATATGCAAGAGCGTCCTGTTCGGGAGTCCATTCTTTACCATTTTGTCTGATTTCCAGGGTATGGTATTTTTTTCTGATTTCGAGAGCTCGTTTTATCATTTCCCCGATGTAGTATTCGTCCATTGTTTAAATTTTATTCTGTAAAAATACGGTCTGTTTGTGACAAATGTATGTCAGGAGGCGTTATTCAATTGTCCAGACAGGTGAATCAATGGTCATTATACGTTTAAGATATATCGCTATACGTCTTAGACCTATCGTTATACGTTTTAGTAGTGTTTTTATATGTTTTAAATATATACATATACGTTTAATATAAATATAGATATATGTTATATATATTATTTCACGTTTAAGACGTATAGCGATATATATAAGACATATAAATACCTATCCGCAAGACCTCCGGACGAGTGATGTACGGCTCCATGTAGGTAAATTATGGGTAGTAATGCTTTAAAAACCCAGCTGTATGGCTATCGTATCAGAATTTTCACGATAAATATGAAGACAGATAAAAAAACCTCCGCAAAACGGAGGTTATTCTTTTAGTGCATGGCTTCACTGAGATCAATTTTCTGTTTACTTTTCCGCTCTTTAATAAAAAGAATAAACGGAATACAGATGAGGAATATGACTCCCAGGTAGAGGAACACATCCATGTAAGAAAGTACAGTGGCCTGTTTGGTTACGGAGAGATCAAGCATTTTGTAGGCGGCATTCATTGCGGCATCGGGTGTCATTCCTTTAGCCATAAAGCTTCCTTTTAAAGCCTGCAGCCTCTGCTGAACCGCAAAGTCGGTTTCGTCAAGGTGCGTGATGAGGTTGACCCTGTATTTCTGGCTGGCATTGGCAATGAATGTCGTAATGGCTGCGATCCCAAAAGAACCTCCCAGCTGTCTCATCATCCCGGTAAAGGCTGCACCCTGACCGATCTCCTGCCCTTTCAAGGTACTTAAGGATAATGAGGTAATCGGGATGAATAAAAGTCCCAGGCCTGCTCCCCTTACGATCAGCATCCAGAAAAAGGCATCTTTGCTGGTATCCGGTGTAAGGATTTTATATCCCCAGAAACTGTAGATGAAGAAAATGAATAATCCCAGGGAGACAAGAATCTGCTGCTTGGCACCGGCTGATAATAGCCGGCCGATAATCGGCATCATGAATGCTGTTGTAAGTGCCGCAGGAATCATCAGTGCACCCGACTGCAAGGCTGTCCACCCAAGAATACTTTGTGTATATAATGGAACAATAAAGGTAGAACCATACAACCCGAATCCGAGTACAAATGACATGATGGTCCCGACTCTTAAGTTACCATTTTTCAGTACCCGCAATTCCACAATGGGATATTTGAAGGTAAGTTCCCTCCAGAGGAAGAGAATAAATCCTAACACCGCCGCTATGGTAAATGCGACGATCATTCCGCTGGCAAACCAGTCTTCTTCATGCCCTCTTTCCAGGATAAACTGCAATGACCCTACGGTAACAGCCAATAGCGCAATACCAATCCAGTCGACATCTGAGGCTTTCCGCTTTTCTGCATATTTTGGACTTCGCACAAACTGAAGGGTCATCAGCGTCGCCGCAATTCCAATCGGAATATTAATATAGAAAATATATGGCCAGCTGAAATTATCAACGATATACCCTCCGAGCGGCGGACCTAATGTAGGCCCGATAATCACTCCAAGTCCGTAGATGGCCTGGGCCATACTTCTTTTTTCTATAGGGTAAGATTCGGTAATGATGGTCTGCGAAGTTACCAGCAATGCGCCTCCGCCGATTCCCTGCATCAGCCTGAAAAATACCAGTTCCCAGATATTGGTGGCATTTCCACAGAGAAATGAGAATACGGTGAATATAATGATGGATGCTGCAAAGTAATTTCTACGCCCAAACTGTTGAGACAGCCAGCTCGTCATGGGTACAATGATCACATTCCCGATCGCATAGGCGGTAATGACCCAGCCGACTTCTGAAAGTGTGGCTCCAAGGTTCCCCTTCATTTCATTGAGGGCAACATTTACAATCGTGGAATCTACAATTTCAAGCAAAGCACAAAGAATTGCTGTAATCGTGATAATTACTCTCCGCGCTCCATATTCTACTAATGAATCTTGCATGTTTGTTTAGGTATTAAAAAAATTAAGAGATTAGGAGATTCAGACATGAGAAATGTGAACAAGCATTTTTACGAACTAACTTTATTCCTAATCATTTCTGTATTCATAAAGGTTTTAAAATGTAAAACAATTCAATATTGCTTTAAACTTTATGGTACAGTAATTCCTGAATCTCTAAAAATCTTAATTTAAAAAAGTGAATTGTCAATGGTCAATCTTCATTGTCGTCAGTTTTACTACTTCCATTTCGGACATCCTGGTATTGATCTTCCTCTGCATAACGGCTCTTCTTCATATCATCCGGCTTCTCTTCATTTCCACATTGCACCGGCTTTCTTCTGCCTCCTTTATCATCTTCATGCTCAACAGCCCCTGCATTTTTCTGCTGCATGGCTGGCGGCCTCTGCATCATTGACAATTCTCTTATATTATTTTTTGAAAAGTGAATCGTCAGTCTTCAATCTTCATCGTCATTTTTACTTTCATTTTCACCAGCATTTTTGATCTCATCTTCATCATTCCATCATGTGATCAAGGCTTCTTCATTTCTTCTTCATTAATGACTGCTTCTGCACGACTGACCATTCACTTTATAATTTATTTCAATGTAACTTCCGCTTTCACGTTCATTCCTGTTCGTAATCTTTTGGCGATATCCTTATCAAGATTTACAAAATCGATCTTTACAGGAAGTCTCTGCACTACTTTTACGAAGTTACCACTGGCGTTATCCGGAGGAAGAATAGAGAAGGTAGCACCGGTAGCGGGTGAGAAAGAGCTTACAACACCATCAAATTCTCTGTCCGGGAAGGCATCAATTTCAATTTTCACCTTTTGTCCTTCTACCATTTTATCAACCTGTGTTTCTTTGAAGTTGGCCACTACCCATTTCTGGTCATTCTTTACCAACGCAAATAACTGGGATCCTGCCTGCAGATATTGTCCTGCCTGAATCGGAACTTTTCCTACATATCCGTCTTCAGGAGCGACAATTACAGTATAAGAAAGGTTAAGTTTTGCATTTTCCACATCCACTTCTCTCTGCTTGGCAACAGAACCTGCCACGCTGATTTGCTGAGAGCTTGCTGCCGTCTGAGAAGATGCGATATTGGTTTGCTGAGCGATCTGATTTCTTTGGTCAATTAAAACCTGCAACTGCTTATCAGCTGTTTGCTTTGCGGCTAAAGCCTGCTCATACTGCTGTTCTGTAATAGAATGGTCTTTTACCAGGTTGGCATATCTTTTCAGATCCTGAGTGGTTTTCCATACGTTTACTTTTGCAGCTTCGATCTGTGCGTTGGCTGTTGTCACTGCTGCCTGTGATGATCCTATATTTTTGGAAGTAGCTGTTGTGCTTGCCTGCGCATTGGAAATATTGCTTTTTGCAGTTGCTAAAGCTGCTTCTGCCTGCTCAAGAGCCATTTTCTGATCTTTGCTGTCAAGGATAACTAAGGTATCTCCTTTTTTTACGAACTGGTTATCTTTTACTTTTACCTCGGTTACATATCCTGAAATTTTGGAAATTACGGGAGCCATATTGGAAGCAATCTGTGCATCGTCTGTCTCTTCATGGGACTGCCCGTACGTGTAAGCGTTGTATCCGTAGATTCCTCCACCGATAACAACAACCGCTAAAATGATAGGGAAAACTAAGCTTCTTTTCTTTTTAGGCTGAGTTTCTTTTGTAGTATTATTTTCCATTGTGGGTATCGTTCTTAATTTATTTTGTTGTTAAAGTTCCTGTAGTTTGTAATAGTTTTCTGTAGGCAAGTGCTGCATCTGCTTTTGCATTGATCACGCCTACGTTGGCTGCGATCTGTGCTGCATCTGCATCCAGAAGTTCCGTCATTGTGGCCAGACCGTTATCATATTTGTTTTTTGTAATTCTGTAGTTTTCATTAGCCTGCTCCGCAGATTTTTCGAAAACCGCAATTCTCTTCTTAGAGTAATCGGTATTCTGATATTCTCTGTTGACGTCTAATTTGATATTGTCATTCAACAATTCATTGGTAGCAGACAGCTGCATTTCTCTTGCTTTTGACTGTTTCAACGAAGAATTTTCTTTCCAGAGGTTGGATAAGTTATAGGAAATCCCGACTCCTACGTTCACCGCATTATAAATCGTAAGGAATTTAGGAATATCAGCTGCAACATACCCACCGGTAAATGCTATAGAAGGAAGATTTTCAGCTTTCGCTGCTTTTGTTCCCAACGCTGCAGCCTGTCTCTGCATACTTAAAGCCTGAAGATCTTTACGGTTTTCTCTTGCAGTATTGATGTAATAGTCTACAGTTTTTACATCATTTCCTTCGTCGATATAATTCTGGTCTACATCGATTTCAGTGGTTTCTGGTAATCCCAGCAACAGATCCATATTGATATTGGCAATATTGTAGTTGTTTTTGGCTTCCAATAATTGCAATTCGATATTTGATGTCTGAAGGTTTGCTTTTAATCTGTCGTTTCTTGCAATGAGACCATTATTTTCCATTTTAAGGAAAGTTTCGTCTCTTTTTTGGGAAGTACTAAGGTTTTCCTCTAATACTTTGATCGACTGATTGGCTTTAAACAAATTGTTATAAGCCTGTGCAACGTTGTATGCGATGGCTACTTTATCGTTTTCAGTGCTTAATTTTGATGCTTCCACCAGATATTTTGCAGATTCGATTCCGTATTTTATTCTTCCTCCGCTGTAGATGGGAACGCTGAGGTTTGCGGATCCGTAAGCAACCTGATGAACTACAGGACCACTGTCTCCTGAAACTCCGGGAAGTTTGATATTGATATTTGGTTTTAGCGGAAGATACATGTAGCTCCCGGAAACTTTCAGTTCCGGCAGTTGTCTGTTCTTCGCTTCGAGAAGATCTGCTGTAGCTTCTTCGATTTTTGCGGCATCAATCTTCAGATTTTTGCTGTTCTGGATGCCCAGCTGCACAGCCTCATCAAGAGTAAGTGTTCTTTTCTCCTGTGCATTTGCATTTGCAATTCCTACGAATAGTGCCAGCGCAAGGACTGAGTTATTTATTTTCTTCATAACCTAGAAGGTCTTTTAATAAGTATTTTATATGTGTATTAAGTTCTGTGTAATACTTTTCGTCGAAAGCATCTTCATCATCCGTATTGTTGAGGAATTCTTTGTACATCTCTTTGGCGTTGGATGCGTAAAATAAAGTTCCGCTCACCGTGGAATGCAGAAGATAAATGGGTGGATTTTTGGTAAAAACACCTTTCTTCAAACCGCTTTCCAATATTTTTGAATACATGGAGATGAAGCCCATTTTTGTCTGCTTCAGAAAGTCTACAATATGAGGATTCTGCGTATGAAGCTGCTCTCTCTGCATGATTCTGTAAAAACATTTGTGATGTCTTACTCTGCCTGCAAACTTATCTACGATCTTTTCTATTTTTTCCCAATCATTAATATCTGTCCTTTCCAGAATGTCTTTCGAGAAAAACTGTCCTTCTTCCATTCTGTATTCTACCAGCTTTTCGTATAATTTTTCTTTCGAACCGAAATAGTAAGAGATCATAGAAATATTCACGTTGGCTGCTTTGGCAATTTCCCGTGTGGAAGTTCCTTCGAATCCCTTTTCAGCAAAAAGCTTTTCCGCAGCAAACAGTATATTTTCTTCTTTTGAAATCATTTCTTATTCTCATTTTTTGAGGATGCAAATTTACATCCATTTTTGAATAAATCAAACGATTGATTGATTTTAATCTGAAATTTAATTTTTTTTTAATATTCTTTTAATTTAATTCTCTGAAAGTGTTATAGATTGTGAAAAGAAATATTCTACTGCGCAGAACACAGTAAAAACAAAAGACTCTAAAGCTAAGAAAGCTAAGAAAACAGCTTAACAAAATGCTTTTACAAGTTCTGTATTAAACTATAACAACTTAAGCAAATTGACTTGATTACAAATAAAACTCCGACATCAGTCGGAGTTTTTTATGCATTTTTATGAATATATCTTGACAATTTTATTCCCAGATCAGTCCATACAATTTTCGGATTTCCATTTCGGGTCAAATGGAGATCGGCCGTGCTGATTTCTTCAAGAATACTTTCTATATTGGCGCCACTGATGAATTTTGAAAATCCGAGCCAATTGAATCCATTTGCATCAATTTTCTTATAGACAAGATTTTCCGACTGATAGTTCTGCAGAAGCGCAAGCCTGAAAATTTCTGAACAGTAATTGAGAAAGTTTTTCTGCTTTTCACGGTTCCAGCCTGCTATTTCCCGAGCCCAGAAAATAATACTTTTGAGAAATTCAGGTTTTTTCTTTACCATAAATGCATCACGAACCCATTGAATAAAAAGCTTTTCAAATTCGTCATGCTTGTTTCCGGACTGCATCAGCTTTATGGCATCATTCAGATCTCCCTGTGCCTGGTGAATGATCTCTCCTATTTTATCATCCGAAATAGTAAAGTTAGTTTTCAGGTACTGTTCCAGATCTTCATCGGTGATTCTCGGAACTTCTACAATCTGGGTTCTTGAAAGAATCGTTGGCAGGATGTCATTTGTTGTTTCTGCTGTGAGGATAATAATGGTTTTGGCCGGTGGTTCTTCAAGAAATTTCAGGAACTTGTTGGCCGCAGCCACATTCATTTTATCAGCGCGCCATACAATCAGAATTTTGGTACCTCCTTCGAAGCTTTTTAATGAAAACTTCTGATTCTGGTCATCAATCTCATCTGCTGAAATGAACAGCTGCTTATTTTCCGATTCCAGAAAAGCCGTCCAGTCATCGTAGCTAGCGTAGGGAGAATTGAGAATCATTTCCCTGAACTCTTCAAATTTATTTTTACTTAAAGAATTCCTGTTGTCCGTAAAAACCGGAAAGCTGAAATGGAGGTCCAGATGGTTAAGATGTTCTACTTTTGAGGCGGCATGTTCATTTTCACCACTTAAGATTTCTTTTGCATATGCCAAAGCCATCGGTAATGTTCCATATCCTTCTTTTCCTACGAAAAGCTGGGCGTGGCTCACTCTGTTTTCGACAATACTTTCTTTCAGAAGTTTTTTCAGGTTTTCCTGTCCGGCAATGTTCTCCCAATTCATGGCTCAAAGATAAAAAATTTTTAGAACGGATGATTTGTGAAATGTGAATTTTGGTTTACAAGTGAATGGTGAACTTTAAGGAAAAAAAACATAAATATTTCATAAAAAATTCACAAGCAAAGCGTATTCGCAATTGACAATTCATCATAATTATCTCTATTCATCACCCTTAACAAACTTTAACCTCATATAATTTTTACAATTCATTAATATTTAAGATATTTGCGCATTGTTTTAAAAATAAAGAATGAAAAAAATCTTTGTACTATCATTCATATCAGTTGGATACTTCCTTAACGCGCAGAATCTGAGTAACTCACCCTATGCGACGTACGGAATCGGGGATGTAAAATATGATAATACGATCGAAACTTCCTCAATGGGAGGTATATCAACAGCTTTTATAAGCGATTTTACGAGTAATTTCAATTTTGCAAACCCAGCAAACAATGCTAATTTCGAGCTAACAAGTATCAAGCTGGAAGCGACCAACGAAAACAATTACTTTAAAACAGATTACAACAATACGAAGTCTACCAAGCATTCTACGTATTTATCTAATATTTCACTGGCTTTTCCTTTATCTCCAAGATTGAAAATGGGGCTTTCTTATCAACCGTACAGCTCTAAAAGCTACGAAATCATTCATACGGATTACAATGAGGGCAGCGGAATAACGACAGGAAACAGATTTAAAGGAAGCGGAACTTTAAATACCGCACAGATTGCATTGGGGTACAAAATCAATGATCAATTTGCTGTAGGGGCGAGAGCCAACTATTATTTTGGAAACCTATATGACCTAAACGAGCTTGCTGTTTCTAATGCTGAACTCATCAATGGTTATGAAACGAAAAACAGCATCCGAAATTTCAACTTTACGTTAGGAACAAGTTATCAAAAACTTAATACAAGTACAGACAGAAAACTGACGATCGGTGCAACTGCTACTTTCGGTAATACCAGTAATATGACTACCGATTACAGAAATAGTACCTACTATTATTCTGACGCTGCAAGAACCGAAAAGGCCAATGAAACTGTCATTGAAGAAAAAACAACAAACTCAAAAAATCTTTTACCACTACAGGCATCAGTCGGTGTAGGTTATGGTGAGGAGAATAAATGGTTTTTATCTGTTCAGGGAGATTATAAAAAGGGAGAAAGCATCGCCTATTTCGGGCAGTCTCTGGATCTCCAGGACTCTTACAGAATTTCTGCAGGAGGATGGTATTTGCCGAATTACAATAACTTCAGAAGCTATTTTTCAAGAATCGTGTACCGCTACGGAGCTTTTTATGAGAAAGGAAGCTTACAGATAGCGGGACAGAACATCAATAAATTCGGGGTTTCTGCGGGAGTGCTTCTTCCATTCAAAAACAGCAGTATAACGAGAATGAGTGGTCTTGAGCTCGGTCTTGAAGTCGGAAAAAGAGGAACTCTTAAGAATAATCTCATCAACCAGAATTTTATCAATTTGAAGGTTGGTTTCAATTTTGCAGATAAATGGTTCAGAAAAGCTCTGTACAACTAAAAATGAAGTTCTTCAGAAACATATCATATAAAAAAAATATAGCATACCTTTTTAGTTGTGCTATATTTTTTATCATAACATCCTGTGAAGAAGATCTTACACAAAACACGGGTAAGAATAATAAAAATTTTGCTTCACAGATCATCAACAATGCCAATATCATCCAGAGGGATTCAGGATTTGTAACAATGCGTGCCAAAGCTCCGATTATTGAAAAATATGAACTTATCGACAGCCCCTACACTGTTGCAAGAAAAGGAATCAATATTTTGTTTTTTGATAAAAAGAAACCAAAAGTTCCGGGAACGATCAAAGCAAAGTATGCTAAATTTTATGATTATAAGCAATTCTATGAAGCCAGAGGTGATGTAAGAATTACCACCAATGAGAATGAAAGATTTGCGATGCAGTCTGTATTCTGGGATCAGAGAAAAAAGAGGATTTATACCCGTGATACAGTTTATGTGACGATGAAAGACGGCTCTACCCTTATCGGAGCCCACGGAATGACCGCTAAAGATGATTTTTCCGAATATGTCTTTTATCAGAATTCCGGAGACTTCACCACCGACAAACTATCTGAAAACAAGAGATAATATTATGATCTTCCACGCTATAGGATTGATGTCCGGAACCAGTCTGGATGGCCTGGATATCTGTTTTGCAAGATTTCAGAAAGAAGATTCCTGGAGTTTCAATATCCTACATGCAGAAACTGTTTCTTACGATAAAGCATTGAAAAATCAACTGAAAAATGCAATTCATCTTTCTGCGGAAGAACTACTCGAGCTGAATTCATCATATGGCTTTTATCTGGGAAAATCGGTTAAAAGTTTTATTGAAAATCATCAGCTTACTCATATTGATCTTATCGCATCTCACGGGCACACAATTTTTCATCAGCCTGAAAAGAAATTTACGCTACAAATCGGAGATGGAAGAGCTATAAAACTGGAAGCTAATCTGCCTGTCGTTTATGATTTCAGAAGCCAGGATGTACTGATGGGTGGTAATGGTGCTCCGCTCGTACCTATTGGTGACGAACTGCTTTTTCCGCAGTATGATGCCTGTCTTAATCTGGGCGGTTTTTCCAACATTTCATTAAAAATCAACAATCAGAGGATCGCGTTTGACATTGCTCCGGTGAATATTATTCTTAATCAGCTTGCCAAAAACTTTGATCTGGATTTTGATGAAAATGGAAATCTCGCAAAAAGAGGAACAATTAATGAAAATCTTTTGTTACAACTTAATTCATTAAGTTTCTATCAACAATCACATCCAAAATCGTTAGGAGTTGAATGGTGCAACGAAAACATTTTCCCATTATTTCAAGATATTGAAAAACTTGATGCCTTATCAACTTTTACTGAGCATGCTGCTGTACAGATTTCAAAAGTTTTAGAAGAAAAACGTTTAAAGAATATTCTTGTTACGGGCGGAGGAGCTTATAATCAATATTTAATTGAAAGAATCCGTGGTAAGACAATAACTGATATTATCATTCCCGAAAAGGAAATCACAGAATATAAAGAAGCTTTGATTTTTGCGCTGATGGGAATCCTCCGTATGAATAATGAGATCAACGTTTTGTCTTCGGCTACCGGCAGTTCCTGTAATCACAGTTCTGGAATTATCGCATAAAAAAACCTTCCGGGTGGAAGGTTTGGTCTTATTTGTAAGCTTCAATTTTATCAGTCAGCGTATTGATGAAGTTCTGAAGCGGTTTTTCAACCATCATTTTGATGAACGGATTGAATTTCCCTTCAAAAAGCATCTGTACTTCTGTTTGATTTTCATTAAGAGGTTGTAATGCAGCAGTCAATGAAAAGTCAAGGCTAGAACTTGCAGATTTCAAAACTGCTTTCTGATCATTCACTTCATCAATTTTCAAAGCAATTTCCGGCATTCCCTGCAACCCGAATTTAAATCCGTCTTCTCTCGTTTCAAATTTCTGAAGACCGTCCGGCATAAAATCTTTGTAATTTTCCGGTGATTTCAGTATTTCTACCAGGTCTTTAGATGATTTATTGACAATAATCTTTCGTCCTTCTAAATTCATTTTTTATTTTTGTATTAAATTCTTAATTCTTACAAATATATGTATAAAGTTTTTGTGAACGAAAAAAAATTATTGTTGTCTAAGCAATCTGAAAACTTAGAAAAAACGCTTGGATACGAAAACGTCACAAGCCTGGAGATCGCTCTTGATCTTCTGGAAAATACATCAGTAAAGGAATTAAATGTTTTCGGTGAAAATATTGATGAAATCTGGTCACAGTTTCAAAGCCTTTTCAGAATCATTGAGGCTGCCGGCGGTATTGTGAATAATCCTGAAAGAGACATTCTATTCATCAAAAGACTTGGAAAATGGGATCTTCCGAAAGGGAAAATGGAAAAAGGGGAATCCCGTGAAGAGTCTGCAGTACGGGAAATTGAAGAGGAAACAGGATTGCGGGATGTAGAATTAGTCAGATTCATCAACACGACATATCACATTTATGTAGAAAGGAATGGTGACAAGATATTGAAATGTACCCATTGGTTTGAGATGAATTTTAACGGTGAAGACACATCAAAGCCTCAAATTGAAGAAGGAATCACTGAAGTTGCCTGGAAAAATACCGCTCAAATAGAAGAGGAAGTTTTCCCAAGCACTTTTAAAAATATCAAACTGATCATCAAAGAATTCTGGAATACAAAGCTTAAATAAAATCTATCGCTTTTTCCAAGGCAATACCTCTCGATCCTTTTAAAAGAACATTTTTTGAGGTAATTTTGTTTTGTTTTAAATATTCTGCAAGCTCTTGGGTGTTTTCAAAACTTAATGTTGTATCATTTACGGCTTTAAAATTTTTACCTACGGTGATAATATGATCAAAACCTAAGCTTAAAGCTAAGTTTAAAATACCCCTGTGTTCATTTTCACTCTCGTCACCAAGCTCAAGCATATCACCAATGATGATTGTTTTTGAGCCTTCGAAAGTAACGAAGTTTTGCAAAGAAGCAGTCATTGAGCTGGGATTAGCATTATACGTATCCAAAACCAGTGTCTTGTCTCCTTTCTCGGCAATCTGAGAACGCATATTTGTTGGAGTATAATTTTCGATAGCATGGCTGATTTTATCAAAGTCAATTCCAAAATAAAGTCCTAAGCTTACGGCAGCACAAAGATTGGTAAAGTTGTAGTTTCCGGTAAGTTTTGAAATTACTTTTTCATTTTTGTATACTAAGCCCACAAAATGATCTTCAGAAAACAATTCAAACTGATAATCTGATGCCGCCTTACCAAAAGTAATTTTACGTGAATAATCTGCCGTTTTCTCAACCTGAACAGGATCATTTTCGTTGACCAGAATTGTTTTACCAGCATTTTTCAGATAGTCGTATAATTCTGATTTGCCTTTTATCACTCCTTCATAACCTCCGAATCCTTCTAAATGTGCCTTTCCAAAATTGGTAATATAACCGAAATCAGGCATTGAAATCGAGCAGAGAAGTTCTATTTCTTTTTGATGATTGGCTCCCATTTCGATGACAGCCATTTCATGCTCCGGTCTTATGGAAAGTATAGTTAAAGGAACACCAATGTGGTTGTTTAAATTACCTTTTGTATACTGGACATTAAATTTCTCTGACAGTACTGCATGAATAATCTCCTTAGTAGTCGTTTTTCCGTTGCTGCCCGTGAGACCGATAACAGGAATATGAAGATTATTTCTGTGATATACGGCAAGCTCTTGCAAAAATTCTAAAGTGGAAGGAACATAAAATATATTTTTCTCTTTATTTTCGTAATTCTGCTGTTCTACGATCACAGCCAGAGCTCCCTTCAGAATTGCTTCTTCTGCCAAAGTAGCGGCATTGAAACTGTCTCCCGAAAAAGCAAAGAAAATATCATTCTCCTCAATTTTTCTGCTGTCGATCACAACATTCCGGGATTGTAAAAACAAAGGATAAAATTGTTCTGCATTCATGGCTCAAAAATAAAAAACCTTCCAGAATTCCGGAAGGTTTTTTGAAAATTATTTTGATAAATATTATCTTCTTGTTCTACTCTTGTCGCTTGCTCTTGCATCCTGAGCCACACGGAATCCTATCCATCCGTAAGCTTTGTTTTGATTTTTATATCTTCTTTGTCCCGGATCCAACCAGTAAGCTGTGTCTTGCCAAGAACCACCTTTTACAACTCTGATGTCATTGGAGATTTCTGAAGTTCTTTCTTTTCTGTCTTTCTGCATCACTACTCTACCGTTGGCATCTACAATAAATCTTGATTTAGGAGAATTGTACATATCATAAGTAGCAGCCGAATCTGATGCGTTTCTATAATCTAAAGAAGACATTCTGTCGCCATCTCTGAAGTTTCTGTAGTCAGCAATGGTTTCTCTTTCAAACTGGCCCGGTAAGCTTTTATAAACTAATCTTCCGTCTGCTAAAGTATCATATTTAATGCTGTTTTCATCTACCATTTTGTAAGTTCCGTCACCGTTTCTTACGATAGCCTGAGGCATGTTTCCTCTGTAGTAGTTGAAATCGCTGAAATCTTCATCAATGATTGGTCTGTATACATCTGCAGTCCATTCTGATACGTTTCCGTACATTCCATAGATTCCTAAATCATTTGAAGGGAATTGTCTTACATCAGAAGTTTGTGCTGATCCGTCGTTTTTCCAACCTGCGATACCAGAATAATCACCGGCACCCATTTTGAAGTTTTCAAGGAACATACCTCTTTCTCTTCCTTTGGTACCTCTTAATTTTTCAATCTGAGGTTTTTTACCCATATATTGGTTGTACTCTCTGTTTTTAGCCAATCCTAAAGCTGCGTATTCCCATTCTACTTCGGTAGGAAGTCTGAATTTGGTAACCATTGCAGCGTTTGGAGCTCTGTTAGCAGCCAATAATCTCTGGTTTGTTGTTTTCAAACCTGTTTTTTGCTGCATTCTTTTTTCGTTGATGTATCCTTGCATTTCAGGATCATTCGATTTGAATTTATCCATATTAAAAGCAGTTCCACCTTGATTGTTAGACTCGTTGATATACAAATCTTTAGCAATAATACCAGCCTGCATCAGGGCTTTTTCGTTTGCTCTGTCTGACAACCATTCGCAATATCTGTTTGCCTGAGTCCAAGATACCCCTACTACAGGATAGTAATCGAATTCAGGAGAACGGAAATACGTCTCGTTGTAATCATTTCTAGATAATTTGTTGTCCCACAATAAGGTATCCGGCAAAGCACCGTTGTAGATTTCCTTAAAGCTGGGATCACTTGGAGGGAATACATACTTCAACCATGTCAGGTATTCGCGGTATTCGTAGTTAGTAATTTCAGTTTCCCCGATAAAGAATGAACTTACCTGCATTCTGCGAGGTGAGTTATTCCAGTCGTGCATAACATCATCTTTCACTAATCCCATTGTAAAAGTTCCACCTTCTACATATACCATTCCCGGCCAACCCTTCTGCTTTTGTTGCTTTCCTGCAAAAAACCAACCTTGTTTTTCGTTTGGTTTCCAACCTGTTTTGCTGACAAACTTTTTAGTACCGCCGCCATTATTAGATCCTCCGCAACTGGTTAATGCAAGTGTAGAACTTAATGCTATTAATGAAAACAACTTTAGTTTTTTCATAGTCGATATAAATATTTTCAAAGTACAAAGAAAAAATAAATTATTCAATAAATCAAGTAAAGAGTTGATTTTTTTGAAAAACGTTAACAAATTAATTTTATTGTATCACAATTTAATTATAAAATTTTCATTTATTTTGTAATTCAGAAATTTCAAAAATAAACATGAAACAAAAAATCTCGCTTTTATTTTTATTAAGCTTTGTATCAACCCTCTGGGCTCAGAGAATCTCCATTGAATGGGATGGCTCTAAAATCCGGGATTATGGTGATACCAAACTTAATCTCCCCAATTTTAAAAATCAAGGATTTTCATTCAGCCAAAATAACATTTTTATAACAACCAAACAACAGGTTGGCGAAAAGCAGGTAAAAGTTTCTAATCCGGTATGGGAAAATGTTTCCGGAAAGGATCTGTTTGAACTAAGCAAAGATCTTCTTCCTGATTATGAGATTAAGGATGTTGCTTATTATAACCTGGAAGACGGACGTTATGCGAACATCAATGTTGCTTTATTTAAAAGGGTGAAAGGGCAGGTGCAGAGATTATCATCATTCGAAATTTCAGAAACAAATGCATCAAACAGTTTAGGAAGCACACTAAAGGTAGGAACAACTGTCAATCCTTTATCCACTGGGAATTTTTATAAAATCAAGGTTGATAAATCAGGGATTTTCAAAATAACAAAACAGTTTTTACAGGATAACGGCATTAATCCTTCTTCTGTAAATCCCAAAAACTTCAGAATCTACGGAAACGGAGGAATTATGCTTCCTGAAAACAATCAGGATGCAAGATACAGTGCGCTTCAGGAAAATGCCATTCAGGTTGTAGGGGAAGATGACGGCATATGGAATGACAACGACTATGCTTTATTTTATGCTCAGGGTCCAAACGGATATAATCTTTATAATACTTCAAATGGAAACGGCTTTAAAAGAATTGATACAAGAAATGACAGAAGCGAGAATCTGAAGAATATTTATGAAGATTATTCTTATTATTATATAAATTTTGACAAAGGACCGGGAAAAAGAGTTCAGGCTGTAGATGTTAATCTGCCTTCTACTCCTCTTATTACAAGATTTGATAACTATCAGGTAATAAATAATGATCAGAAAAATCTGATGAAAGTTGGAAGAATCTGGGTGGAAGAAACTCCCTTCACAACTGACAGAGCGGTAAGTTTTACCACGGCATCACCCATTCAGGCCGGCGACGAAATAAAATACAGAGCACAGGTTGTAGGGTATAAATCTCAGCAAAATAGCATTTCGTTCGACATTAATACCTTAAATCCCGTAACCGGAGTTATCCCTCCCATCAGCTCAGGGGGAACGAATGAATTTTATCCGATACGATACACCGGCGCAACAACAGGGCTAAGCGGGAATCAGATAACATTTAATTTAAAACCCAACATAACGATTAATCCTAATGGAAACTTCTATCTGGATTATATTGAAGTGCAATATAAAGATAATCTGAATTTCAACGGGACACAGATGAATTTCAGAGATTTTTCATTAGAAAGCGGAACAAACACAACTTATGGATTTAGCTTAACCAATGCTGCTTCAGCTGAACAGGTCTGGGATGTTACAGATATTACCAATGCCAACAGAAGGGTGAATAAAGCGGCAGGAAACACAACATTCAATTTTGCATATACTGCGGCAGATCAGAATTTCAATAATGAATTTGTAGCTTTCAGAGCTGATGCTGCCTATTCTCCACAATTTGTAGGGCATATCAACAATCAAAATCTTTCTGCGCTTCAAAACGTAGATTATCTGATTATTACAGTTCCGGAAATGATGGGGCAGGCTCAGAGACTGGCCAATTATCATCAGACAAAAAACAATTATAACGTACAGATTGTAGATACCGATAAAATATTCAATGAATTCGGAAGCGGAAGCAGAGACCTTACCGCAATCCGGGATTTTGTCACTAAACTCAACACTCCTGCGGGAACATTAAAATATGTATTCATTTTAGGAGATACTTCTTATGATTTTAAAAACAGAATTTCGAATAATTCCAATGTGGTGACGAGCTATCAGAGTGAAGAGTCTTCTGACGTTGTAAGATCTTTCGTGACAGACGATTATATTGTAATGACAAAGCCGCAGACCACTGAATTCATTACTAACAATTTACCTGATCTCCCGGTAGGAAGACTTCCTGCGGCAAATGTGACGGAAGCAGCCAATATGATTGACAAGACACTGGCTTATTATAATAGTTTATCCGGACAGTCAACACCTTTTGGAGAATGGAAAATGAAGCTTGACTTTGTGGTGGATGATGATAACGACGGAGGAACACCTTTCCACACGGTTATGAATAATTCCCTGGTGACTGTTTTTGAACAGCCTGCTACCACAGGTCTTAAAGAGTATAATGTAAGAAAACTATATCTGGATGCTTTCCAGGCACAAAGTACTGCCGGAGGACAGAGATATCCTCAGGTAAACCAGGCAATTTCAAATGATATCGGAAACAGTTTGTACATCTTTTATTTCGGACACGGAGGGATAAACGGATGGGCTCAGGAAAGAGTATTAACATTATCTGAAATCCAGAATGCGAATAATTTCTCAAATGTATACAGCAGATTTCCTTTTGTATCAACAATAACCTGTGAATTCACTCTTTGGGATGAGCCGGAAACCTCTTCAGCCGGAGAACAGTTCATTAAACTGAAACAGGGTGGTCCTGCAACCATGATTACTTCAAGCCGCGCTATCGATGTTGGATACGGAGTAGACTTTACCAATCTGTTTACCCAGAATATATTTAAGCTTACCAGCGATGATTTTGATACATTGGGCTATGCACATTTAAATGCTAAGAAACAGAAAGGTTCGGCTACAGATCATTTAAAGGTTAATTTCCTTGGAGATCCTGCCATGAAGCTAAGCAGACCAAAACGATTACTCGTTATTGACGATATAGAAACTCCTGTTCCGGGACTTATCAGAGGATTGGATTTTGTAAAAGTAAAGGGACACATCAATAATCCTAACGGAACAGTTAACACCACTTTTAACGGACGCGTGGTAATTAATATTTTTGATAAAAGATTAAATAAAACAACTTTAAATAATGACGGCGGCTTAACACCTGTTCTTAATTATACTGAAGAAGGAAGTGCTATCGTAAAAGCTTCAGGAACTGCCGTAAACGGTGTGTTTACAGTAGAATTCTATGTACCGAAAGATATTAATTATGCAATCGGACAGGGAAGAATTTTGGGATATGCTGACAATAAGGCAAGTGATGTATTCAATAATCAGGCAGTACAGGTAGGTGATATTAATCCTAACGGAATAAATGACAATGAGCCTCCTAAAGTAAAGCTTTATATGAATAACACCAACTTTGCCGAAGGCGGTATTACAGATCAGAATCCGATGTTGCTGGCCTGTATAACAGATGATACAGGAATTAATTCCACAGGATCTGGTATTGGTCACGATATTACTGTATATTTGGACGGCCAAATTATCAATACGATTGTACTGAATGATTTTTATGCTTCAGGAGAAGGAAACGGATGTTTAAGTCCAAGTCTTGCAGACTATCAGAAAGGGAATGTAACATATCCTTTCAGGAACCTTTCCGTGGGACAACATCAGTTAACATTTAAAGTTTGGGATATAAACAATAATTCGACAACTGCAACGTTAAATTTTGAAGTTAAGGATGAAGCAGATCAGCATTTAGTAATCAACAGACCATTGAACTGGCCAAATCCGTTTACCAATAAGACGTATATACAGTTTGAACATAATTGTGATGATATTCTTGATGTGAATGTTCAGATTTATACTATTACCGGCAAACTGGTAAGAACTTTATCTCAACCGGTGGTTGCAGAACCGTTCCTGCAGGGCTTTAGAACGCCACGTCAGGCAATTGAATGGGACGGAAGAGATGATTTTGGTGCAACAGTAGCAAAAGGTACGTATATTTTTAAGATATTTGCAAAAAGTCAAAATCAAGAAAAATGCAAAGGAAGTGCTACAGCTGTAGAAAAAATGGTACTTTTGAAATAATTTTAAAACAATAACATAATAATATCAACAAAAAACTGATAATATATAAAAGACAACATATGAATTTAACTACTAAACTGCTTTTAGGAATTGGGTTAAGTGCTGGCTTTTTAGGCTACTCTCAGGATTTAAGTCTAGTAAGACCCGTATTAACCGGAGCTCCTTTCTTAAGAATCGCGCCAGATGCAAGAGCTGGAGGTATGGGGGATCAGGGTGTCGTGACCTCTCCGGATGCTTTTTCTCAATTCTGGAATGCGGCAAAATATCCTTTCAGCAGAACCAGTTCTTCTGTAGGATTAAACTACACTCCGTACATGGGAAAACTCACCAATGATGTATTTTTATTATATGGAGCGTTCCATAAATTTTTAGGGCAGGAAGAGAGATCTACCATCTCTGCGAGTATTTATTACTTCAATATGGGTGAGGTAGATTTAACTCAGTTAGTAGGAAACGAAGTAACTTCGATGGGTACTTCCAAGCCAAACGAATTCTCTATTGACGTTGCTTATGGTCTTAAACTTTCGGATTCGTATTCCATGGCGGTTACCGGTAGATATATCCGTTCAGACTTAGCCGGAGGATTCAACACCGATACGACCTTAAAACCTGCAAACACCTTTGCAGTAGACGTTTCCGGATACTATACTTCTCCAAGATTTTCAAGTTTTGGGAATATGGACGGAAAAATCAACGCAGGTTTTGCAGTACAGAACCTTGGTCCTAAACTAGACTACACCGGAAACGAAGAATCAAGATCTTATCTTCCTACCATGGCGAGATTAGGGGTTGGTTATGACATGTATCTCGATGATATGAACAGAGTCGGCATCAGCTTTGAAGGTTCTAAAATCTTAGTTCCTGGTTCAGAATACGTAGGAACAGATCCAAATACAAGACAACCGATCTACGAAGTTCCAAACGTGGGAGTAATGGCCGGTATCGGAAAATCCTTTAAAAACCCGAACTCGATCATGATGAGTGGAGCTTTGGAATATTCTTATGACAATGCATTCTCTGTAAGAACAGGTTATTTCCACGAAAGTGAAGAGCAGGGAGCAAGACAGTTTGCTACTGCGGGTATCGGATTAAAGTACCGTTCTTTCGGTCTAGACATCTCCTATCTGATCAATATGTCTAAAATCAATACAGCATTGGACAACACCCTTCGTTTCGGTCTTACCTGGCACATTGGTGAAGAAACATCTAATGTAGATTATTAAGAAATATTACATACTGCTGAAAGAGTCTCATATTTTTATATGGGACTTTTCTTTTTCACAAACTTTTCAATCTTGTTGATGTATTTTTGGGAGCTATTTCCCGCTCTCCGCACTCGCTATTTTTGTTGATTTTGGGCTGCGGCGGCTTCGCCGCCGCAGCCCAAAATCAACAAAATGAGCTCAGACAAATGCTGCGATCGGGGCTAAACTGCAGGATTTGTAACTTCTGAACCTCAGCATCATTAGAAAATTAATCTTTATTACATACTGATAAGTTTATCTTCTTTAGAAATAAAACATTAAGTAAATCAAAATTAATTTTTGAAAAATTAACCATTCATTGACAAAGTAAAACTGACAATTCATATTTTACCCTTATTTTTGTAGCATGAACTATTCTGCGGAGCTTAAAAAATTCGTTACCAGTCAATATGTATATTCTGCGATCAGAATTACACTGGCGACTGTTCTTCCGTGTCTCGTTCTCGCTCATTTCGACATGCTGATAGATTACTTTCTTTTTCCGTTAGGAACGAGTTTCGTAGCGCTTACAGATCAGCCGGGACCTTTTATACGCCGGAGAAATGCTTTGACTTTCGCCATTATCTGCTTCGTATTTGTAGCTTTGATAGCCAGCCTGGTCATGAATATTAAAATTCTTGTCTTTGCTGAAATTATTGTTTTCGGAATGTTCTTTTCATTAATCGGTGTATACGGACAGAGACTTGCTGCAGTGGGCTCATTATCACTGGTTGTTCTTGCCATCTTTATCGACGGACACTTAACCGGTGCCAATATCCTTAAAAGTCTTCTGATTTTCGCATCAGGATGCACCTGGTTTTTACTTATATTTTTAATTGTAACGACCATTCAGCCGTATAAGCTGGCGAGTCAGATGATTGGTGAAAATTATCTGCAGCTCGCAGAATTTTTGAAAATTAAAGCAAATTATTATCAGAAAAACCCTGATTTTGACAAGCTTACAACACAAGTGATTGCCAAACAGATCGAGATAAAAAATCTGCAGGAAGAAACCCGTGAAACTGTTTTCAAAACCAGAACCATTGTAAATGAGTCGACGACCACCAGTCGTCTTTTGATGCTGATGTTCCTGAATTCCATGGATCTTCATGAAAAACTGATGACCTCAGAAAGTGATTATCAGAAACTGCAGCAAAGTTTTGACAATACAACTATTCTCGTTAAAATTCATGATTACCTTAATCTTCTTTCAGAGGAAATCACGAATATCGGAATATCACTTCAGATCGGAACAAGAGCACGACCAATTTCTAATCTTGAAGACGAGCTGAAACATCTCAATCATGATTATTTTGAGTTGAGAAACAAACGTATTTCACCTGAAAACTTCGAAAATTTCATGGTGCTCAGGCAGATATTAATGCGTATCAATGAGATCACCAAAGAAATTAACGAGATTTATAAAGTTTTTTCGCAGAATGTCAAACTGGCCAAAAGTCTTTCCACCGGATTAGACCTGAAAAAATTTATGCCGAATGAAGAGAAACTTAATATTAAAGTATTAAGAAACAACATTTCCTTTTCATCCTCTCATTTCAGGCATGCGTTGAGAATTACCATTGCTCTTCTGGTCGGATATCTTTTTTCCCTGTTCCAGTTTTTGGGAATCGGGCATACGTATTGGATTCTTATCACCATTGTGGCAATCCTGAAACCGGCCTACTCCATCACCAAAAAAAGAAATTTACTGAGATTGTACGGAACAATTGCGGGTGCTGTCATTGCTTATATCATTCTGCATTATATCCACATCAATGAAATTCTTTTCACCATACTTCTGTTAAGTATGATCATGTGCTTCAGTTTTCTGAAGGGGAAATATTTCTGGGCCGTTTTATTCATGACGATTTACGTCTTTTTAAGCTTTAATTTTCTAAGTCCCGGCCATGTAAATATTATTTTCAGGGACAGAATTGTTGATACGATTATCGCTGCCGTCATCACATCACTTGTAGCTTACGTAGTATTACCGGTTTGGGAACATACACAGAATCTGGATTTAATGAAAAAATCTGCAGAATGCAATCTCATTTATTTTCAGAGCGTGATTTCTAAATTTCTTGAAGATCACTTTGATATTGAAGATTATAAAGTTAAACGTAAAAATGCCATTATTTCATTGGCCAACCTATCCGACAATTTTCAGAGAATGATTTCGGAGCCTAAGAATCAGCAGAAAAAACTGGAGGTTGTGCATCAGTTTGTTGCTACATCACATCTTATTACAGCGTACACTGCTTCTCTATCGCAATATGTAAAAGATAATGAAAAATATCCTGAAATAGACGCAGAAGGCTGGAGCCGCAAAATAGAAGCAGAAATGCAGAAAGTATACAATCTCCTGAACGGTGATACAATAACCGAAACCCTTAATATGGAAAGCCGTATCGAGCCGGAAGATTCTTCTCTGGATGATCTTATTCTAAAAAGAAAAACCGAATTGACAGAAAATGAAACCTATGACCTTAGGGATCCTAATAAAGTTTCTCATCTTACGGAGCTTAAAAACATTCACGATATTCTGGAGCTGATCTACGACGTGGCCAAAGAACAGAGAAAGGTAATCGAAAAATATCAGAGCGAAACTGAAGAAAAGGAAACTTTAAAAACTATTCCTCAACAATCGTAAAGCAGTATTCGTCGAAGAACTCTACCCTCGCCTTAAATTCATCAGACATCGTATCGTCGTGCACTCGACATTTAATATTATGGAGATGTTTCAGCTCAAACGGTCTTACTTCATAATGTTTTTTCAGCGACCAGTGTTTTGAATGGTGAATTTTATACATGCTTTCCTTTACACTCCAGATAATGGTATAGAAAGTAACTTCGTTATCGAAAGGAATAAATCCTCTTTCGTTTTCGTAGGTGAACTTATCAATTAATCTTAAAATTTTAGGATTAAATTTTTCGATATCAATCCCTATTTTATTTTTAGAAATAGCAATCGCAGCAAAAGGAAAGGAATGAGTAATTGAAATTTCTGCATCTTTAGGCGATAAAAAAGGTTCTCTTTCTTTATATAATATCTTTGAATTGGGTTTTAAACCCTTAAGAAGCTTACGGACCATCAGCACTTCCAATAGCTTTTTAGGATGATAATCTTTCACTTTTTCTGCATTCTCAGGCTCCAGAAGCTTATGAATATCCAGATCTTCCGTCTCATCGTATTTCCATACAAGAATCGTGGCGTTGTCATCAGAAAAATCTCTGTAAAGTGGCATGGAAAGTTTATTGTTTTATAATTTGCTAAAATATCACTAATATTTTATATAATTAAGAATTTGGAAGAATTACAGTAAAAGACGTCTCCCCTTCTGTACTTCTTACGGATATTTCTCCTTTATGAAATTCTGCAATGCTCTTGCATAGAGATAAACCAATCCCGAATCCCTTATAGCCATGAACATTATCGGATCTGAAAAAAGGATTGAAAATCCTGGTAATATCATCTTTCGATATCCCTATTCCTTTGTCTGTTACTTCTATGACACATTCATTTTTATTGTATTCTATGTTTACATTAACATCTGTTTCACTGTATTTCATAGCATTATCTAAAAGATTGAACAGAAGATTCTTGAGTAATATTTTATTGCCTTTTATCTTTTGTTTTACTGGTTTGCTTGTTTTTATTTTTATTCTTGAGCTTTGTAATCTGTATTCTTTCTGAATTTCGTTAATAATATCTTCGATATTTATTTCATTACTTTCTATAGAATAAATAGAATCGTAAGGCTTTCCCAAAAGTAATATTGCACTTGAAAGATCTATTAATCTGTCAGTATCAATCAATAGGTTCTGCAATATATTTTTGTATTCATCACAGGTATGATCTTCCCATAATCCTAATTGTATTTCTGTTTTCATTGAGGATAATGGTGTTCTGAGCTCATGAGATGCATGCGAAATAAAATCTTTCTGTTGATAAAAGCTGTATTCCAGCCTTTCCAGCATCAGATTGAAATTGACGGCCAGTTCATTTATTTCATCTTTATTTTTAGAAACCGGTAATCTTTTGTGCTCATTATAAGTTGTTATTTTTTTTACTTTATTATTAATATTTTTAATCGGATTCAGCATTCTTGAAGCGAAAAAATATCCTGCTACAACCGTTAGCAATACTCCGAGACAATTTGCCAATATTAATGTTTCCAGAAGGTTTCGATTATCCCCCTTACTGATAAGATCTAATGCAGAAGTAACTATCAGAAGACGATGATGCCTGTCGTTGTAAATATATCCCGAAGTGGCATAATAATCTTTGTAAGAATGTACTTTGCCTTTTTCCTTAACCAAAGAAAGAAATTCAGCATCAATTTTTGAGACGAATATTTTTGAATTAGTAAAAATCAGTTTTCCGTTATTATCATAAACAGCTATATCTTCCTGAGGCAGCCGGCTAAGCGAGTTTTTATAGATATTTAATAATGAAGAAGCATCAGTGAATCTGTAATTTACAAATAAAGTTGCTACTATAGCAGATCTCTTTTCAATTCTTGATAAAAAATTAGTTTCCTTTTCAGATTTGGAAAAATAATAAATTACGAATGAGAAAATAATTAATATAGATGATATAAGGCTCGTAAACTGTATTAAAATTCTATATTTTATTTTCATCGTTTGTGTTGTTTTTTTAACTAAAAATATATCCTTGCCCCGGCTTTGTATGAATCAGTTTAGGAGAAAAATTTTTGTCTATTTTATTTCTGAGATAGTTGATATAAACTTCAACTATATTGGTTCCCGTGTCAAAATTAAGTTCCCAGACATTTTCCAGGAGTTCGGTTTTAGATAAAATCCTTCCCTTATTTTTTACGAGATATTCAAGCAGAAAAAACTCTCTCACGGTAAGATTTATAATCTGCGAAGCTCTTTTAACAACCTTGTTTTTAAGATCTATTTCCAGATCATAGATTACAAGAATATTACCAGATGCTTTTCCCTGAGTTCTTTTTATTAAATTTTCTATTCTTGCAACAAGTTCCCGAAAGTCAAATGGCTTGCAAATATAATCATCTGCTCCTCTTTCGAAAGCTTCCAGTTTATTTTCAATATCTCCCAATGCCGAAATAAAAATAATGGGTATTTCGATATTATCCTCTCTTAGTAAAACAGTAAGCTGGTGTCCGTTAATATAGGGGATATTAATATCAAGCAAAATGAGGTCATAATTATTCTGTCTACCAGCTTCAAGCCCTTTCTGTCCATCAAAAGCGCTGTCAACTTCGAGCCCGATTTTTTGAAGTCCCCGCGAAATTACATCAGACAAACGTTTATCATCTTCAATCAAAAGTATTTTATAAGCCATCTAACAAACCAGAAACTTTTTTAATTATTCTTCTAAAAAAATTATTTTGCTTTTGCCATATAAAATTAGGAAGATTTGGAATGTCTTTTACATTTTTTTTGTAGATAAATTCAATATTTCTACGTTCTAGAGTTTGGCTGAGTACAAAATGCCAGTTCTCATACAGTTTCTTCTTCTTGTTTTTATTCTGGGAAATACCGCCGGTGTGAAGCCTGTAGTTATAGAGAGGTTCTTTTATAAATTTAAACCTTCCAACTTCGTATAATTTCAGATATAAATCCTGATCTACTGTAGAAAGCAGAGAAGCATCAATTCCTGAAGTTTTTAGGTAGGAAAGTTTTCTAAAACAGAAAAAATGAGCAACTTCAAAATTTATGTTAAAAAACAGCATTTTCTGATAAGGAATCTCCGAAGCTGTTTTGCATATACCAATTTTCTCCATTTCTTTGTTACAAACATAGTACTGGGTATATACAGCGTCAATGTTTTCTTTTGTCGACACAAAACCGGCAACTACTTTTTTGAGACATTCCGGTTCCAGGGTGTCATCAGCATCCACAAAACCGCAAATTTCTCCAGTAGCAAACTCGATAGCTTGTCTTTTAGAAAAGCCTATTCCCTTATTGGAAGAATTTACAAAATATCTGATATTAGAATATTTCTCACTATATTCTTTAATAATATCCAAACTTTGATCGATAGATGCATCATCAAGAATAATAATTTCAAAATGGGGATAATCCTGGGACAAAATACTTTCTATACAGTCTCTAATATACTTTTCTCCATTGTAACAAACAATTAATAAAGATATTTTCATCAAATAAAGTTTAGCAGTAAAATTATAGATGTCTTTTATTTTTTACTCAAAAAAAAGATTAGAAAAAAATTAGAAATTACTTCTATACATTAAATTTGTTTAAACCTATTTACCCTGTTTTCAGATATTCTGTATAGAAATCCGTTTTTATGGAGGAAAAATCAATGATTTTTTGCTTTAAGAATAAAATTAAGACATGCTTTTATATACCTTAGGTTCATTTCAATATACTTTAAGCATACTTTAATATACTTTAAGGTTATTTTTCTACGCATTAAGATTAGTTTTCTATGCATTAAGATTAGTTTTATATATTTTATGCTTATCAATATATACATTAAATATATTTTTTCTATAAGCTTGTTTAAACGAATTGCACAATTAACCGCAAAAGGTACTGTGTTAATATGCAAATTAATTTTTAAATCTGTATCAATTTCAACTCTTTTATAAGCGTTTTAGATTTAAACCAGGCAGTAGTTCTGATATGACCATTTCATAACTTCTATTATCAGTTCTGCGAAGAATGTCATTTTTATATCTTAATTATTAGTTGTAATTTTGTAATCTTATTTATCGGTGAATTTAAACTTATTCATTTACATATGAGTACTACAACACAATACATTCCTTACAAAGTGAAGGATATCTCCCTTGCAGAATGGGGACGAAAAGAAATTACTCTTGCAGAAGCCGAAATGCCTGGTTTGATGTCAATTCGTGAAGAGTACGGACCATCTCAACCATTAAAAGGTGCAAGAATCGCAGGATGTCTTCACATGACGATCCAAACAGCTGTGCTTATCGAGACGCTGGTAGCTTTAGGTGCTGAAGTTACCTGGTCTTCTTGTAATATTTTCTCTACTCAAGATCATGCTGCGGCTGCCATTGCTGCTGCCGGGATTCCTGTTTACGCATGGAAAGGACTTAATGAAGAAGAATTTGACTGGTGTATCGAGCAGACTTTATTCTTTGGAGAAGACAGAAAACCATTAAACATGATTCTTGATGACGGAGGTGATCTTACCAACATGGTTTTCGATAAATATCCTGAACTAACAAAAGACATCAAAGGACTTTCTGAAGAAACAACAACCGGTGTTCACAGATTGTACGAGAGAATGAAGAACGGAACTTTGGTAATGCCTGCCATCAACGTTAATGATTCGGTAACTAAATCCAAATTCGACAACAAATACGGTTGTAAAGAATCTGCTGTAGATGCGGTAAGAAGAGCTACCGATGTAATGCTTGCCGGAAAAAGAGTGGTTGTTTGCGGATACGGAGACGTTGGTAAAGGGACTGCTGCATCTTTCAGAGGAGCAGGATCTATCGTAACAGTAACGGAAATTGACCCGATCTGTGCACTTCAGGCTGCCATGGACGGATATGAAGTAAAAAGACTGGATACCGTAGTTGATAACGCAGATATCATTATCACAACAACCGGTAACTTCAACATCGTAAGAGGTGAGCATTTCCTTAAAATGAAAGATAAAGCGATCGTTTGTAACATCGGTCACTTCGATAACGAGATTGATATGGCCTGGTTGAACCAAAACTACGGTCACACAAAATCTGAAGTAAAACCTCAGGTGGACATCTACACTGTTGAGGGTAAAGAAGTTATCATTCTTGCTGAAGGTAGATTGGTAAACTTAGGCTGTGCAACAGGTCATCCAAGTTTTGTAATGTCAAACTCTTTCTCTAATCAGACTTTGGCTCAGATCGAACTTTGGAACAACTCTGCAGCATACAAAAACGAAGTATATACATTGCCTAAGCATCTTGATGAAAAAGTAGCAGCTCTTCACCTTAAGAAACTAAGCGTTGAATTGGAAACTCTTTCTCAGGAACAAGCCGATTATATCGGAGTAAATGTAGAAGGACCTTTCAAGCCGGAATATTACAGATACTAATTTAATGCTGATAATAAATGAAAATCCCGCTATTTATAGTGGGATTTTTTATGTCATAAGACCCGTTTTTATTAAATAATACTATCTAAAATCATATTTTTATTTTAAAATCTCAAATTTTATACCTGTAAATTACAGTTATTTTCAATATTTTATTATTTTTGTTAATTCACAATTTGTTGAATTGTTTATCTTTTATTTATTTAAAATAACCTAACCCTTAAAATAAAAACATGATAAAAAAATTATCACTAATTATCTTTCTGATTTTTCTGAGTCAGATTTTTAAGGCACAAAATGAATTTATCACGATCTGGAAACCGAATATTCCACATCCTCATCCAACCCTTCCCTACGCAGGAATTCCAATAAATTCTACAGATACTCAGATTTGGGTTCCTGTCGTTGGAACAGATTTTACCATCTATTGGGAAGAAGTTGGATATCCATCACACAATGCTACAATGACTGGCGTGAATTCCACTTATCAGGTCTTTATAGATTTTGGAACACCTTCCAATCCTATTGCGGCAAATGCTACTTATCGTGTAAAAATCAGTAACGGAAGCGGGAATTTTCACAGATTTCGGGCTTCCAATTGGGATCTGTTTATCAATGGTGATGGCATTGTGGGAGACGTTCATAAAATCATTGATATTGAACAATGGGGAAATATCCACTGGTCTTCCATGGAGCAGGCGTTTCAGGGTTGCAGAAACATGAATATTTCGGCAACAGACATTCCTGATCTATCGAATGTTACAGGTATGCAGTATATGTTCACTGGGTGCAGTTCTTTTGTGGGAAATCCTTCGATTAATGATTGGAACACTTCTCATGTTACTGACATGCGGTTTGCATTTGGCGCCTGTTCTGTCTTCAATCAGCCTATTGGCGACTGGGATACTTCCAATGTGACGGTGATGGCAGGAATGTTCAGCAGTGCTGTAAAATTTAACCAGCCTATCGGAAATTGGAATACTTCGAAAGTAATATATATGACCGCCATGTTCAGTACAGCGAGGGAGTTTAATCAACCTATCGGAAACTGGGACCTATCCAGCAATCTGGAGTGTGAATTGATGTTTTCCGGCGCCTGGAATTTTAATCAGCCAATCGGGAACTGGAATACATCCAATGTACTGGAAATGAATAGAATGTTTCTGGGTGCAAAAGCCTTTGATCAGGACATCAGCAATTGGGATACCGGAAAAGTCTATGATATGTACTTGATGTTTTCCGGTGCAGAAAACTTTAATCAAGATATCGGAAGCTGGGATGTGAGTAAGGTAGAAAGTATGTATGACATGTTTAACGGTGCCGTAAAATTTAACAAGGATATTTCGGGCTGGAACGTAGGCAGAGTAATGTTTATGCAAAATATGTTTAAAAACGCTCAATCCTTCAATCAAAATATAGGAAATTGGAATGTTAGTATGGTTAAAAATATGAGCAGTATGTTTGAAGGTGCCACGGCATTCAACCAGGATCTTGGTCAATGGCAATTAAATGCATTGATCTCCGCCAGCGGAATGTTTTCAAATTCAGGATTAAATTGCCAGAATTACGACAGTATACTTTTTGGATGGAGCACAAATCCTTCTACACCCAATAACATTAATCTTGCACCCGTATCATCACTCACCTACTCTAATCCTGCAGCTGTTGCCGCCAGAAATCAATTGATAACAGTAAAAAACTGGAATATTTCAGGAGATATTTATAATGATGAATGTCATTCTGTACTGGGAACATCTGATCCGGTGGTAAAAAATGAAATTTATATTTATCCGAATCCTGCTTCTGATTTTATTCATGCTAAGAATTCCGATGCGGAAGATTTCATCATTTATGATGCCGGGGGAAGGGTTATTTTAAAAGGAAAATTAAGCCATGAAAAAATCAATATTCAGACTTTACTTTCAGGAAATTATATTTTGCAACTGATTTCAAAAAGGGAAAGTAAAAATTTCAAGTTCATAAAGCAATAAAACATCCGCGGCTCACGAAAATCGTGAGCCGCGGCTTTATAAATTAATTAAGATTACTTATCAAAATGATTAGGATGCTGTGCTTTAATGTCATCTACCGTTCCCAATACCTTATCTTTTAAGGAATCCTGATATTTCTGTAGATTTTCCGCTACCATTTCATCTGAACTGCCAATAATCTTTGCTGCTAAAATCCCAGCGTTCAATGCACCATTTAAAGCAACGGTAGCCACAGGGATTCCTCCCGGCATCTGAAGAATAGATAAAACAGAATCCCACCCGTCGATAGAATTGCTTGACAAAATAGGAACCCCGATCACGGGTAATGTTGTACAGCTTGCCACCATTCCCGGAAGATGTGCTGCTCCTCCTGCTCCGGCCACTATGACTTTCAGGCCTCTTTCTTTGGCTGTTTTGGCATAATCAAACATTCTTTCCGGTGTTCTGTGTGCGGAAACCACCGTCAGTTCATACGGAATATCCAACGATTTTAAAAAGTTTGCAGCCTGTTCCATAATCGGCAAGTCACTCTGACTTCCCATAATAATTCCTACCATTCTTCTGTATTATTAGATGTTCAAAGATAAAAAATTAATAATCTTCATGCAAAAAGGCGCAAAAGTTGTTCTCATCAATGACAAAGCGGCTGGTCTTATCGAGATCAGCTGGTAATATGTATTTATATAAATAAACCACCATTTTGAAAGATTATAAACTAACGCTTGCCGTTCTCACCGTTGCCATTGTCTGGGGAACTACATTTTTGTCCATACGCATTGCGGTAGAAACTATTCCTGCATGGTTTGTAGCAGGAATACGTCAGTTTCTGGCTGCTCTCATTATGCTTATGATTCTTTTATACAGACGCCAGTTTCATTGGATCGGATGGAAAAACCTTGGCTATCAGCTTGTTTTCTCTTCTTTAATGCTGATTATTGCCAATGGATTAACGACGGTAGCGGAAGAAACGCTCACCAGTAGTCTCACATCTTTGATCAGTGCAACATCACCCATCATCGTTTTCCTGGGTAGTGTTTCGCTGGGATTACAGAAATTTACCATAAAGGCACTCATCGGTGTACTGATGTGCTTTGGAGGGATAACTTTTATTTTTTGGGATGGTATACACGATTTGGCCAATCCAGAGTACAGGTTCGGAATATTCCTTTTATTCTGTGGAATTTTAGGTTGGGCTTCCGGAACGATTTTCACTAAAAAAATGAACATTCAAAGCCGGAATATTTCCCTGAATCTTTTTTATCAGTTTGCTTTTGCAGGGATTATCCAGATCATCTTTGCTTTTCTGTTCACTGAAAATTATAATGTTGAAAACTGGTCTCTCAAAAGTGTTTCAGCGATGCTGTATTTATCATTGTTTGGCTCTGTAGCTGCATTTTTTGCGTATCATTATGCCTTAACAAAGGTTTCGCCAGTACAGGTGTCCATTCTGGCTTACGTAAATACGATCATTTCCATATTTTTAAGCTGGCTGATTCTTGATGAGAAGATTTCAGCAAAATTTATTATTGCTGCTCTTCTTATTATTCTTGGTGTTTTCGTAATCAACTATAACCGTGAAATGTTCAAGAAACACAGAATTGAATAATCTTATTATTTGATAACAATCTTAAATACAAATGGACTTAATCAACCGTTCCGTTGAACCCGTCAGGCATTCCGAAGAGAAAATCAACCACTCCGAAGAAGCAATCAACTGCTCCGAAGAGGCGATCAAGTACAGTTTGCTATTTTACAATACTTTACAGCCTTTTTTAAGGAATTAAACTTATTCAACAATCCATATACATTAGATTTTCAATTATATTTTTAAACAAAAAATAGTACTATTATGAAAAAAGATCAGATAATACGTGACTTTAATCTGACAGATTCTGTATTAAAACAAAAAGCAAATGAATTGATCTCTTTAATCGACAGAGACATCTCCTATTTCGTAGGGTTTAAATTTCATAATTTATTTATTTTTCATTATATTGTTTAATCCAAAATTACAATATGCTTAAAAATTCACTATTTATTCTCATCTGTATTTCATTTTTTTTCGTTGCCTGTAATGACAAAAAGAAGGAAAAAGATCTTGAGGCAAGAGAAAAGCAGTTGCTTGAAAAAGAAAAATTATTTGCGCAAAAAGAATCTGAATATCAGTCGCTTCTTAAAATGAGAGACAGTATTTTTTCAAAAAAAAATGATTCCGTAAAAATTGTTGCTTGGCCCGAAGACATTGCAGGTGTATGGACAGGAAAAGTCATCTGCACAGAGTCTACCTGCAGTGATTATGTCGTAGGTGACCAACGTACCGATACCTGGGAATTCGATAGTGATTCTACACAGCTTGTGACAAAAATTATCAATAACAATAATCTTGTAAGGATCTATTCCGGGAAATTTGAAAATAATGAAATAAAACTGAATTATAAAACCGATTCTACCTCAAAAAAACAGGTAGAAATGAATGTCCTGCTGAATGAGATTTCTCCCAATAAAATCAGAGGAACAAGGACCATTGCGATCGATAAATGTCTCGCAAAATTCTCTGTAGAACTTGTACGTTCAACCAAATAAAACACTTATGAATTTATTGAGTATACACAACCTGAGTTTTCCTATCGAAGACCCCGTGCTGAAGTTTCTGCTGGTATTAATGATTATTCTGGCTGCCCCTCTTTTATTAAACAAAATAAAAGTTCCGCATTTATTAGGACTTATTATTGCCGGAGCCGTAATCGGACCAAATGGATTTAATGTACTTGCCAGAGACAGCAGCATTGTCGTCACGGGAACTACCGGACTTCTTTACATTATGTTTCTTGCCGGGCTGGAAATTGACATGGGAGATTTTAAAAAGAATAAATGGAAAAGCCTGGGATATGGTGCCTATGCCTTTATATTTCCATTTATTTTAGGGTATTTAGGGTCATACTATTTACTTCATTTCTCCGTGCTTACCTCTGTGCTTTTTGCAAGTCTTTTTTCATCACAGACACTTATTACTTATCCTCTTATCAGTAAATTAGGAATCGCAAAAAATCAGGCAGTAAATATTACGGTAGGCGGTACCATGATCACCGATGTGGCAACGTTACTGGTTCTCGCTATAGTTATAGGAATGGTTCAGGGGGATGTAGGAGCTTCTTTTTGGATAAAACTTTCTGTGTCTGTTCTTATTTTCGGACTTATTGTACTGATGATCTTTCCATTAATAGGTAGATGGTTTTTCAAAAAAGTAAACGATAAAATCTCACAATATATTTTCGTTCTTGTAATGATCTATTTTGCTGCAGTTCTTGCAGAGTTAGCCGGTGTAGAAGCCATTATCGGCGCATTCTTTGCCGGGCTGGCTTTAAACAGGCTCATTCCGCATACATCTTCATTGATGAATAGAGTAGAATTTGTCGGAAATGCCATCTTTATTCCCTTCTTTTTGATCAGTGTCGGAATGCTTATCGATTTTAAAGTATTTTTCAACAGTTTTGAAACATTGAAGGTAGCTTCCATTATGCTTATTGCATCGATCGGCGGAAAATATATTTCATCTGTTGTTGCCCAAAAGACATTCAGATTTACGAAAGAGGAAGGAAAACTGATTTTCGGACTGAGTTCTGCTTCCGCTGCCGCAACTCTTGCAACAGTAATGGTTGGCTATAATATTATTCTCTCTGAAACCGAATCGGGGGAACCAATCCGTTTATTAAATGAGCACGTTCTCAACGGAAGTATATTACTGATCCTCATTTCATGTACGATTTCATCTTTTGTTTCAATGTCCAGTGCTCAGAAGATTGCCGAACAGGACAATGAAGATACTGTTTCCGGAAATAACCATGAAGAAGAAACTATTCTTTTAGCATTAAATTATGAAGTAACCGTTGAACCGATGGTAAACCTCGGGATTCTGATCAAGGCCCACTCCAATACAGAAGATTTGTTTGCCTTAAATGTCATTAACGAAGATAAAAATGAATCTTCCGTGAAAAATGCTGAGAAAATTCTCCATCTTGCAACGGATACCGCCGCCGCCGCAGATGTGAAAATGCAGTCATTAAAAAGATATGATAATGATGTGGTTAACGGAATTAATAACGTTATCAAAGAACAGAACATCACCGACCTTATCATAGGATTGGAAGATGAGAAAGGTTTCTCGCCTGCTTTTGTGTATAATCTGTATAATGGCTATCTTCAGAATGACAATGTTAATGTACTCGTTTATCATGCGGCGCAACCGTTATCTACGATAAAAAAATATGCGGTAATGATTCCTGAAAATGCACATAAGGAAGCCGGATTCTTTCACGCCCTCCTTAGAGTATGGAATATCGCAAGAAATTCCGGGGCAACTATGGTTTTTTATGCTGCTGAAAATATTCTGGATATTCTTCAGAGGATTATCAAAAAAGCGAATATTGAAGCAGAATTTATCATCATGAAAACCTGGAAAGATGGTGAAGAAACCGCTTCCCAATTAAAGGATGATGAAGCACTCATCCTTTTCATGGCAAAACGGGGAATGCACTCTTATATTCCCAGAATGAGGCTGATCCCTGAATTGCTCAACAGAAGTCTAGCTGATAAAAATTACCTCCTGATTTTTCCATATTCAGAATATGATGAAAACAGTTCCGAAAAAAGGTCTGTCGGAAATCACGATGATTTCATGGAAATTGGGAATATAATTAAGCGGATATTTAAGTAGATGCCGGGCATCCCTAACAGAGTTTGAAACTCTGTTAGGGATCATTATTCCGCGATCACCCTCACCATTCCTTTCACCATGACCAGCTTTTCCATCAGCTCTTCTCTGGATTCTGCCAAAACATTAATATGTCCCATTTTTCTTCCGGGTTTGGTTTCAGTTTTTCCGTATAAGTGAATATATGTTTCCGGTAATTTTAAAACCTCTTCCATCCCTTCATATACTACTTTTCCAGAGTAGCCTTCTGCACCCACGAGATTCAGCATTCCGCTGTAAATAATAGCATCCGTATCGGCTAAAGGTAAATTCTTAACCACACGATACATTTGCTCAAACTGCGAATTGGCATTCCCTTCCTGACTCTGATGCCCTGAATTGTGAAGTCTCGGTGCTGTTTCATTAACCCAGACTTTTCCTTCTTTATCTAAAAATAATTCAATAGCAAAAAGTCCCGGCGACTGGATTGCGTTTAAGAATTTTTCTGTGATGGAATTAATCTGTTCTTCGATATCTTCAGACAATAAAACCGGACAGATATTAAAATCCAGCAGGTTCAGTTTTGGATCTGCAACCATTTCCGTTACAGGGAAAGTTTGGGTTTCACCATTTTCGTTTCTTGCAACAATAACAGAAAGCTCTTTGTCGATATCCACAAGTTTTTCGATTACAGAATCTGCAATCCAGAGATTTTTCATGTCTTCCGGCGTACGGATGACCTGAACTCCTTTTCCGTCATATCCTCCCGTATTCATTTTCTGCACAAAAGGTAACGGCATTTTGATTTCATCGGAACTTCCATCCATTATTTCAAATTCCGGACTTGGAATGTCGTGAGCTTTATAAAATTGCTTCTGAAGAATTTTCTGTTGAATGGTTTTAATAATATTGGAATTCGGAACCACTTTTACTCCCTGTTTTTCCAGCTCAGCCAATGCATCGGCGTTTACATGCTCGATCTCAATGGTTACTACATCTTTATCTTTACCGAAATTCAGAACGGTCTCATAATCATTAAAACTTCCTTGTGTAAAATATGAAATATTGTGACATGGTGCATCAGAAGCCGGATCCAGCGTATAAAATTCATCGTCGTACTTCAACGCCTCCTGAATCAGCATTCTTCCTAACTGTCCGCCTCCTAAAATTCCTATTTTCATTTATTTTTATTTTCTATTTAGATTTAATTTAACTTAAACGGATTATTTTTTAGTGCAAAGTCCTTCATATTCAATATACAAACGCTCTCTACATTAATCAACAAAACTTTTAATACTTATTGAATTTTGTCAATTTTCAAATAACCAAGACTCACAAAATTTTCCTGATTTTCTGCTTCCGATTTCACAAGTGATATGGCATATCTTTTTTTCATGTCGGTAGGAAGAATTTCCTTCACCGGAAAAATATCATCAATATCAACGCCTAATTTTTCATCAATATGGCTGGTAGCACCTTTAAAGCCCATTGTTTTGTAAAATTCCGTAGCCTTTGCTTTTTTTACGGCATCTCCCATAGAATTGGCGACCACCAGATGCTGCTCATGAAATTCCTCAAAGAAACCTCTTTTATAACCTCCGAGATTAATGAAATAGAGCTGTTCTTCAGAAGTTTCGCTACCTTTTTCGACGATTTTCACTTCATAGCCATCCACAAATTTTACTTCCTGATAACAGTCGATATGAATTTTTCCTTTTGCCTCCTTCCAAAAGTCTTTCATATCCTCCACAAGGTTTTTCAGGTTTTCTGCAATCCCAAAGAATACGTCGTGTTGCTCAATATTTCTGCCGGGCGGTGTGGCTCCCAGAATGATATAAAATAATTTCATTAAAATTTTGTTTATGCAAAAATACGTCAAATTTATCTTTTTTAAACGCTTGGCAGACTAACGCAATAGTTTTATATTTGTAGCATGTCAGAAATCATTATTCTCTTCCTTGGAGCAATTTCGGCAGGTCTTCTGGGTTCACTGACCGGATTGGGAGGGGGAGTTATCATTATTCCTTTATTAACGCTGGGTTTCGGCGTTCCTATGCATTACGCCATTGGCGCTTCTCTTATTTCTGTGATCGGAACTTCTTCCGGCGCGGCAGTTGCTTTTGTAAAAGAAGGATTTACCAATATGAGAATCGGAATGTTTCTGGAGATCGCTACGACAGCAGGAGCAATCGTCGGTGCTTTGGTTTCCGGAATGCTGAATCCGAATACAATCGGAATTATTTTCGCAAGTATTCTTCTTTTAACGGTTATTTTAAATTTAAAAGGGAAGCCTGATCATCAGGAATCTGTGATTAAAGGAAGTCTGGAAGAAAAATTAAAGCTTTATGGAACCTTTCCTGATAAAGGCGTTTTAAAAAACTATTCTGCAAGAAATACCGTTCCCGGATTTCTGATGATGATGTTTGCCGGTGCCATGTCTGGTCTGTTGGGAATCGGATCCGGAGCATTGAAAGTTTTGGCAATGGATAACATGATGAAACTGCCTTTTAAAGTTTCAACGACCACCAGTAACTTTATGATTGGTGTAACTGCTGTTGCGAGTGCATTGATTTATTTCCAGAGAGGTGAAATCGTTCCGGTAATCGTGGCTCCCGTATTGATCGGCGTGGTAGTAGGCAGCTTCATCGGATCAAAAACACTCATGGTTTCAAAGACAAAAAAACTGAAAGTATTCTTTGCGATAGTCATCACGATTCTTTCGGTGTACATGATGTATAACGGTATCAATAAAAGCTTCAGATAATGAAAAAGAATTTTACGGATGTAGACCTGAACCGTTCTGTGGGGAATTTATTGAGACTGGGCGTTATCCTTTCTGTGATTACTTCACTGATAGGTTTTGTAAAACTTTTCACAGAAGGCTTTAAAATGCCTAAAAAATATACAGCATTGGATATGGGAAGTTCTTCAGAAAAAGTATGGGGACTCTTCTGGAATTCACTCTGCAAAGGTGAAGGAATGGCAATTATTCAACTTGGAATTCTACTTTTGATCTTCACGCCGCTAATGAGAATTATTTTTGCGCTGATAGGATATTTAAAAGAAAAAGACTACGTGTATGTAGTCATTTCTTCGATCGTTCTAGCCATTATGGCGATAAGCTTTTTTACAGGATACGCACATTAATATTACTCTTCAGATTTTTTTTCTATATAATCTTTTTCAAGGGAATCCAATTCATCCAGATATTCTTTTTTGTTCATAAAAGCGTTTGGATTATACGGATCATTTGGCTTATGTTTTTCGTGAAGGCTAAACTGATTGGCGTGTGAAGCTACCCAGATGTCAAAATCAAGTTTTTTCATTGCATTTAAAGTATATTCATAATCCTTTGCAATCGTCGGATACGTTGTGACTTCAGAAAATTTCTTATCAACAATAATTGTCGGCATATTGGCTATTAAAACCTTATAATTCCTTTTATCATCTTTTGTTTCAAATATATAGCTGCATGATCCTTTTGTATGCCCAGGATGGTGAAGCATCATCAGCTTTGTATTTCCGAGTGTTACTAAATCTTTATTTTTTAAAATAAAATCAGGATTTACAGGCTTAAAGGTAACTCCATACTTCCCCATCTCATAATCTGATTTTCCTCCGCTCTTTAAAACATCAGCATCTCCCTGATCAATATATAGTTTAGCACCGGTTTCTTTTTTAAGATCAGCCATCGCACCTAAATGATCATAATGTGCTTGTGTAAGCAACAATATTTTAATATCCTGATATTTAAATCCAAGCTTTTTGATATTATTTTTAATAACTGGGAGCGAGTCGGCAAGCCCTGTATTGATGAGAATATTTCCTTTATTGGTCACAATGAGATACGAAGCGAGATCATACGTCCCTACATAGTACAAGTTTCCGGCAATTCTGAAAGGCTCATAAGCCTGCGACCACTCTTTCGGATGATTTTTTGGTTCATTAACCGTCTGCGCATTCATTTGGTTTGTCAGGGCCAATGCAAACGGAATGATAAATTTTTTCATTATTAAATTAATCTTATTTGTAATTATTTATATTTCATAAAATTCCAGTGGCAATTGATCAGGATCCTGGATAAAGAAAAACTCTTTGCCGGTAAATTCATCTATTCTGAGCTCTTCACAATTTAATCCTTTGTGGATTAATTCTTCCCGCTTTTCATTAACATTTTCAACAGCAAAAGCCAAATGTCTTAAACCACAAGCTTCTGGTCTTGAAGGCCTTTCCGGAGGATCAGGAAACGAAAATAATTCGATAACATAGTGATCTCCGATAGCAAGATCCAGTTTGAAAGATTGTCTTTCTTCCCGATGCACTTCGCGGATGATATTTAAACCTAAAACTTCAGTATAGAAATTCTTTGAAACTTCATAATCTGAACAAATGATGGCAATGTGATGGATTTTCATTTTAAAAATTTTTAAACCTGCTCATTATGACACTCTGATAAATTTCCCTAAGCCTGGCCGCAACTTTATCGTCGTCCAGGCGTTTGTCAATCTCTAATTCATGAAGTTTAATGGCAACAAACTTTTTAGCATTAATTTTATTATAAGCTGGCTCTATTGAAAATCTTATATTTTTAACGGTTCGCTCTCCTATTTTAAGTTCCTTAATTTTATAATCTGAACTATAATAAATTCTCTCCTCAATACGTTTTCTTAATTCTGCATTATCTACTTTAAAAATATCACCTCCTTTTGCAATAGCATCCTGATCAAATTTACCCATATCTGAAATCTCATATCGCAAAGATTGCAGAATCTGAACAGTATCTTTTACTACTTTAATATTTTGCTCTTCAAGCTTCTTCAACAGATCACTTTCCGTTTTTTTGATTTCAAAATTAAAATCTCGAAAAGCCAGTTTACCGGTTTCAGGAGAATATGTATAAGCATTAGATTGCGAAGTTGACATGAGAACAAAAACTGTAGGAAATAAAACTACAGCAGTATGGATTTTCTTTATGATGAAATTTTCAAAAATATGATCGTTTTTAATCAAAAAATAAGGAATCGGTAACAGCAATAAGACTATTAAATCTGAATAATCAATTACTCGATGAATGTCAATCGGCGAAATTGCATTGTATATTTTGATAAAACTTTCTGAAAAAGGAGATTTCCAGAAAACAAAAAATAGTCCGGAAACAAAAACAGAATTTTCTTTCAGTTTCGGAAATGCAAATGTCACGAGCATTGGCAAAAGTATGATCCCGACAGCATCAGACAATTTCCCTGTAAACCAGCTGGTATATTGAAATTTAAAAAAATGATCATTTATAAACAAAACAATCACACAGCTCAAAAAGACATAGTTCAGTATCAGATTTTTATTTCTCATTATTTTATTTCTTTGCAGTTATCTTTTCTTCTTGTGTCAATTAAATATTGAATTTTCCATTCTCCGCTCTGTTTTACCAACTGAAAGCTATTTGCTCCGCAATGTGAGAATTTCCCTTTGTAATAGAATGAATAAGGAGTAAAAACGCTTGCCAGATTCCCATCGATATGAACAGCTTCAATGGTGATTCTTTCATCCAGATCATTCTTAGAAGCCTTTGAAACTGAATCCAGAAAACCTTTGAGCTCTTCATTTTTAACACCATCTTTCGTGATGGTCTGCAGAATGGCAGATTCAGAAAAAACCGATCTCAAAAGTACCGGATCAGCATTTTTCATAGCGGCAAATAAATTCCTCAAAGGAAGTTCAATTTCCTCCTGACTCTGTCCGAAGCAAAAACTGCCAAAAAGAAAAACGAACGGAAAAAATTTATTCATAATAAACAGCTTTATTTGGAACGGTTTTAATTGTTATTAATAATAAGCTTTAAAGATAATTTGATTTGAGCAATAATAAAAAATAATTTAAATTTATAGAATTATTTTAACATATGTGGACAGCCTATCTGATTCTGACTGTATTGTTGTTGATTCTAACCATACTGCCAAAAATTCAACATTCTCACTGGATATTCCGTGTTCCGGAATTTGGTAAAATACAGATTACTGTTTTCATACTTTTAACCTTACTTCTTGGTTTCATTACTCCGGATAAGTCGCCATATTTCTGGTACTTTCAGGCCTTGTTGTTTATTATGCTCATTCATCACAGCGTAATTCTGGTAAAATATACTCCACTGTATCCCGTTAAAAAATATACTCAAAAATATCAGTCTTCAGAAAAACTGCATTTTATTTCCGCCAATGTTTATCAATTCAATACAGAATATGACCGTTTTATAAAGTTGGTAGAAAAACACCGTCCAGAAATGTTTCTTACCATGGAAAGCAACGGAGATTGGGAAAAAGCATTGCGACCACTGGAAAAAGACTATCCTTATCAGCATAAAGTCACCCTGGAAAATACTTACGGAATGCATTTCTATTCAAAAATTGAAATTACAGATTCTAAAACTCACTATTTCGTAGCAGATGATATTCCGAGTATTGAAGCCCATTTAAAAACAAAAGACGGATTTTCGTTTGTCTTTTTTGGAGTTCATCCTCCGCCACCAAGTCCAACCGAAGAGGAAACCTCAAAGGAAAGAGATGGCGATCTGCTGAGCACGGCAAAAAGAGTAAGAGAAATAAAAAAACCGGTTATTGTTGTTGGAGATTTTAATAATGTTGCATGGTCGAAGTCTTCTATCCTGTTCAGAAAAACCAGCCATCTTATCGATCCGAGAATTGGGCGTTCTTTTGTGTCTACATTTCATGCCAGATACCGTTTGCTCAGATTTCCTATCGATTTGATGTTTCACAGTGAAGAAATTTTTATTGAAGACCTCAAAACCCTTGAAAACTTCGGCTCAGACCATTTACCGGTGTATTGCGAATTTTTTATTGACCATAAACAGGAGGAAAAACAGGAAGAACGTATCGATCATGCTACAAAAAATGAAAAAGCTGAAGCCGAAGAAATGATCCAAGAAGGAAAGAGAGAAAACGGAGAACGGGATGCTGTGGTTACGGAAGATTAACAGTTTTACCAAAATAAAAACGAACTCAAAAGCCCGCATTATGTTATTTCCAACTAATTATTCTATTCTTGCCCCACATTCCGGTAGAAATTACTTTTTCGTGTTTTAAATATAAGCAAGCCAGTGCAAAAAAGACTAATATTAAAACCAGATAAAAATATTTTTTTTTCATTTAAAATCGTATTACTGATGCACTCAATACGGCCACTTTTACCAAAGACAAGTAAGCGTACAAAACCTGCGCAGGTTTTACCGCAAACCTAAGCAGGAGTTACTCCAAACCTGCGCACCTTTCACCCGAAAGCTGCGCAGGTTTTTTATGAAACATCGTTAGGTATTTTTAAATACATCAATTAGAATGGCATCAGAACTTCATCACATCCTTTACAACGCCATTGTTCTGCGTGTGCTGCAATAATTCGGCTTCAATAAAAGACTTGATCTTTTCTTCTGATCCGTCATTTGGAAACAAAACGTGAACATTAGCACCGGCATCGAGCGTAAAGAATAAAGGTAAACCCGTTTCCTTTCTGAAATCCCAGATTTTATTGATGACTTCCATTGTTCCTGTTTTCATTAAGATAAAAGCAGGATCACTCATCATCATCATCGCATGAAGCGTTAATGCTTCATGTTCAACCAATTTAATGAAGCGTTGCATATCACCGGTGGCTAAAATCTCTTTCATCGGGCCGAAATTTTCTCTTGCCTCCTGAAATCTGCGGTCTGCATAAGGATTGGTATTCATAAGACCGTGACCCACCGTAGAAGAAACAGATTTCTGCCCTTCATGAATCAGTAAAACCCAGTCATTGAAATCTTTAAAAATATCGTGAATTTCATCATTCGGATACTGAACAGCAAAAAGATCGGAACTTCCTCTTACCTGTGACTCGCCCCAAACGACCAACCCGTTGTATAAACTTCTGCAGGCACTTCCGCTACCCAGTCTTGCTAAAAAAGAAGCTTTTCTCAATGATTCCTCCTCCGAAGTTTTTCCGGAAAAAGTTTCATCAAGCTTCATCAGACATTTGGCAATCGCTCCAAAACCTGAGGCTGAACTTGCAATTCCTGAACTGTGTGGAAATGTATTTTCTGTTTTGATCACATATTTCCCTTTTAAAATCCAAGGAAGATACTGTTCGATATTTCTGAAATATTTTTCAATTTTTTCGGCGAATTTTACTTCTTCCTTTCCCGCTAAAAAAGTCTGAACGGAAAATACTTCATCCGCAAAGAACTCCATTGTTGTATTGGTTTTACAATGATTTAATGTAAAGCTGATACTCGGATTTGCCGGGATCTGATTCTCATATTTCCCCCAATATTTAATCAGGGCAATATTCGACGGGCAGCTTTCCGAAACGGTCTGATTCTGTATTGTAAATTCTTCTTTTCCTAAAAATTCCTGTGCTGTCATAACTATTTAATATCTATTACCTCAACCAAATTATTTCAAAACTTCAACCTCGCCTCAACCTTAACCTTAACCTTAACCTTAACCTTAACCTTACTTAATACATTGCATCAATAAGATCAGCATACTTTTTAAGAACCACATTCCTTTTCACCTTGAGGGTAGGTGTAATTTCTCCTGTGTTTATTTCAAATTCGGCAGGCATTAAGGTAAATTTCTTTATTTTTTCAAATTCAGACAAATGCTCCTGCAGTTCTTTTATCTTTTGCTTATAAAAATCGTTTACCTTTTCGTTTTTTACAATTTCTTCCCAATTGGTAAACGGAATATTGTTCTTTTTAAGAAAATCCTGCAAAAACTCAAAATTCGGAACGATAAGCGCCGAAGCGAATTGCCTTCCTTCTGCAATCAATACGATCTGCTGTATAAAATTATTATTGGTCAGAAGATTTTCGATCTGTTGCGGAGCGATATATTTTCCGTTCGATGTTTTCATGAGATCTTTCAAACGATCCGTAATGGTAAGATTTCCGTTTTCGTCGATCTTCCCGGCATCACCGGTTTTAAACCAGCCGTCTTCCGTAAAAACTTTCTGAGTTTCTTCAGGATTATTGTAATAGCCTTTCATAATTCCGTTTCCTTTGGCCTGAATTTCATTCTCAGCACCAATACGGATCTCTACTCCCGGAAGAGCTTTTCCGCTTGTACCATGTTCAAAATGAGTAAACGGGAAAAGAGTAAGCGTTGCCGTAGTTTCCGTTAATCCGTATCCAACGGTAACGTGAATTCCCACCGATTCAAAAAACCGGGTGACTTCCGGAGACAAAGAAGCTCCTCCACAAGGCAAAAACCATAGTCGGCCTCCCAGTCTCTCTTTAATTTTACTGAAAACAAGGGCTTCAGCAATTTTCTCTTTTATTTTTAAGCCGAAAGGTACCGGCTTTTCATTTCGTCTTAATTCTGCGGTTTCCCAACCTGTTTCTACGGCCCAGTCGAAGATTTTTTTCTTTAGAGATGAACCTTCTTCCGCCTTTTCCAGAACTCCTGCATAGATCTTCTGAAAAAATCTCGGAACGGCACACATCATGGTTGGTTTCACTTCTTCCAGTGCCTTGGCAATATTTTTAGGATCTTCAAGAAAATAGACTCTTGCACCGCCATAGAGACAAAGCAGGCTCCAGCTTCGCTCAAACACATGGCTTAAAGGCAAAAATGCCATTGAAAGTTCTTCTTCAAAATTTTTAAACTTAAAAAATTCAAAATGAGCATCAAAAGCTTTGATGAAGTTTCCGTGAGTAAGCATTACACCTTTTGGAGTTCCTGTAGTTCCTGAAGTATAAATAAGCGTAGCCACATCATCCGGTTCTTTCTTACATATTTCAGTTTCAGGAGAAGCTTTTGCGATAAAATCTTCGAGATAAAAGCTGTTGAATTCTTTTTTGATCCAGACGGCTTTCTTAGAAACGATAATTGTTTCCAGGTTGTTGTCATTTTTTTGTAAAATTTCAACACTCGCATCATATTGCACCTGATCTCCCACAAGAATTATTTTTGCTCCCGAATCACGAATGATATACTCAGCCTGCTCTGCATTATTGGTTGAATAAATAGGAACGGTAACCGCTCCCAGTGACATCGCTGCCAGATCAACGATCATCCACTCTGAAGAGTTGTCGGAATAGATGGCAACTTTATCATCTTCCTTTATCCCCGCTTCCTTTAACGCATTAGCTGTCTTAAAAACGATTTCTGCGAATTTTTTCCAGCTCAGCTCTTTCCATCCTTCATTTTTCTTTTTAAATCCGATCGCAGATTTTAAGGGATGCTTTTCTATATTTTTTTGAATAATTGCCTCCGCAAGATTCATTTTTTCATCTTTTTATCGTTAATATAATTCTTAAGATGGAAGTCTATCGTTTCTTCCAATGGGATAAATGTATACTGAAGCCTTTCCTTTACTTTTTTATTGGATACGATTTTCATTCTGGAAATGGCTTCAACATTTGCTCTGGTCACCATTTTCAGGGGAGAAATAAGCCATCCTAAAAGCATATTGGCCAAGACTCCTATATTCAGCTGGAATTTTGAAAGTATTTTAGCTTCTTTTAATCCTAATTCTTTTCTTACCTGACCAGCCAATTCGGCATATCTTTTATTTTCAGAAATGATTATAAAACGTTCTCCGAAAATATTTTTTTCCATTAATTCTATGGATATTTTAGCAACATCTCTTACATCGGCATAGCTAGTTCCTCCTGAAAAAGTAAAGTTGTTCTTTTCCATCGTCGGAAATATGTCGCCGCTGCTGTTTCCCCAGTTTCCGCTTCCGATGATCATTCCCGGATTAACGATAACTACATTCATACCTTCCGCAGAAGCTCTCCAGACCTCCATTTCGGCAAGATGCTTTGAAATGGCGTAGGCAGAATGTTCTTCTTTAGGGTTAAACTCGGAACTTTCATCAAGCTCTCCGTTTTCATTATGAATATCAAGAACTGCAATAGAGCTTACATGTAGAAACTTTGTAACTCCTGAACCTTCACAGGCATATAAAAGATTTTGGGTACCTTTTACATTGGTATGATACATTTCCTTATCATCCTTGGGATTAAAACCCACTTTTGCTGCACAGTGATAGACCTCATCCACACCAGCCAGCGCTTCCTGAATCGAATGTATATCATCAAAATCAACATCTACCCAATCGATTTTATTAAAAAAACCGTCAGGATTTTCCGTATAAAATGTATAGGAATGTTTTACGTCGTCTAAATTACTTGCCGGCCTCTTTGCGGCACGAACGTTTTTTCCTTTTTTAAGGAGTTCCAAAACAATTACCCGGCCAAGAATTCCGGTAGCACCTGTTACAAAAACCATCAGTTATTTTTACTTGTTTGACTCATTTATGCTGATATTATCCGTATCTGCAAATTTGCAATTTTTAAAGGAGAATTCAGTTTTAATTCATGATAAATTATGAAAGTGTTCAGATTTTTTCTTAGACATTATAAAATCTTCTGACCATCGTATATTTTATTTAACGCAATGGCGCAAGGAATTTTTAATGATAGCTTTTATCCCGGACGCAGAGGCATTTCATTCAGCAAATGATAAATACAATAATGTTGGTTTCGCAGAGTAGTTTATTTCAAACATTCTTCACCAAACTATTGCAATAAAAAAACGGGACAAAGCCCGTTCTTATCATCTCCTTATTTTAGATTGTTTAAGCATTCTGTACCAATACTTCGTTGCTTCGTCTCGGAGCTTTATCACACAACAGATCGGCGATACTTTTTGAGATCAGATTTCCTTCTGTAAGATTATCCAGCCAGAAAAATTCTCCCGCAGCATTGATTTCAATAAAATAATATTCATCTTCAGGAGAAACAATAATATCGATCGCTCCGTAATCTACGTGGTAAACATCCAGAAGTTCCAGCAGTTTTGCCTCGACATCTGACGGCAGTTCCGTGGGAACCCACTTGTCAATAAGGTTAACGCCATCCTTTCTCCAGTCGATTTTTGCAGCTTCTGACTGTTGAGAATCAATTTCGAACGCGAAAACATCCTGTCCGACAACCGTTACCCTCAGTTCTTTTTTCTTTTCAATTTTTTTCTGAAACTGCATCGGGCAATATAAAAGCGTATCCAGCTCTTCCAGTTTATCTTCATTCACAACATTGGTAAATACTACGCTCTCCACTCCGTCTTCATAGATCGCAAAACCAGTCTGCATTTTTGCAACGACGTTCTGATGTTTAATAACAAACTGCTTTGCTTCTTCAGGATTATTAGTGACACAGGTCTCAGGAATTTTAAGTCCTATTTTATCTGCGATTTTCAGCTGCTCTTCCTTGCTGTCTAATCTTCTGTAAACACTTGGTTTCCCAAGAGAATAAACATCTACGGATTCCAGGAAACCGAAAAGTGTGTTGCGGATTTCTCCCATCGCTGCACCAAAAAATTTTTCGTCCATTTCTTCTCTAAGGCCATTTCCAATATTGTATGCTCTTCTGTACCAGACTGCGGAAATATCATCCAGACGATGCTTCTTTTCGGAAGTTTCGAGAATGGTTGTCCATTTTCCATCCTGAAAGGTGGTGGATAATTTATTTTTTAAAGGATATTCATCGACATTGAAGCGAATTACTTCGCATCCGTTTCTGTCAATATATTCAGTTACTTTTTCGATTGAAAAATTGTCTGCTGTATGGGTAATTATTAAAATTTTATTCATTGGTTTTTCATTCTTTTTATAAGGTTATCGGCAATTCGCTGTGCGATGGGAAAATCAAGATCTTTCTGAAGCATCCCCCATTCTCCTTGAGGGTTGACTTCCAGAAAATAATAATTTCCGTCTGTTGCTTTGATCATGTCTATGGCACCGATATAGAGGCCCATTTCGTTCATCATTGCCGTAAGATTTTGTTTAATATTTTCGGGAAGAAGATAGGCTGACCAGAAATAATTGCCCTGAGCAATTCTCCAGTCGGTATTTTTACTGTTGTTGATTTTCCCTGTGAAAAATTCTCCGTCGAGATAAACGATTCTTAATTCATATTCCTTTTCAACATAGGGCTGGAAAATCATCGGACAATATTCGATATCCGCAATACCCTCCAGAGAATCTTCATCAATGATGTTGGTTGAAAGAAAATTTTCCCCGCCCATTGATTTTGAGATCACGCCGTGAAGTTTTGCAACCATTTTCCCGTTACAGTATTCATGGAAGAAAGCAGTAATTTTATCGGCATCATTTGAGAAGATGGTTTTCGGAACAGTTAGTCCATGCTTTTTAGCGATATTAAGCTGCAGCATTTTGTTGCCGTCAATTTTATTTTCATTTTCGAAGGGATTGATCCAGGGAAGATGCTCAAGTGCCGTGAAGAGATTGTAGCGGAGCGTAGCATATTCTTTATGAAAAATCTTTCTGTAGTCTTCATCAAGCTCTTCCGGTATATCAATCTGCCATGATTTCCTGTGCCATACTGCTGTAATTTCTTCCGATTTTATAGTATTTCCGGACTCGTCTGTAAGTTCAAATCCATTTTCGCTGATGCTGATTTTCTGGTCATTATTTAATTTATCGGAATTCAGCCGGAAATATGGGATATTTTTACTTTTGAGATATTCAAAAAAGATATCAATATTATAAAAGTCTCGGGAATGTGTAATGCAGAGAATCATTTGCCGGTTTTTTATTAAAAAAGGAAACTTAGAGTGTAAGTTTCCTTTCGATATAATTTGTTAATATATTCTGTATCAACAATTTATTTATACAGTCGGAACATCATCGTCACCGTCTGACGGATATTTCATGGTCTGAGCCATATCATACTGAGGCTTTGTAACCGTATCAGCAGTTTTTGACGTTGTGATAGGACCGTCCTGTGTTGCAATCGTAACATCAGTTCCTCCTTTGATTTTTTCAGGATCCTGAAGTTGTTTTTCAAGGAAAGACGCGAAGAACGGCTTCTTTTTTGAATTTTTGTTTTTCATAATAATTTTAATTTAGAGTTTCTTGAAATATTAATTATTTAGTTTTTAAACTGCATTTGCATCTTCATCACCGTCTGAAGGATATTTCATGGTAACATGATCTCCTCCTGGTTTTGTAACATTATCTGCAAGTGCTGAAGTAACACTGTCTTTCAAAGCACCTGTAGAATTATCCAGCGTTACAGATGTCACTGTTCCGGAACCTCCTTTAATTGTTTCAGGATCTTGTATCTGCTTTTCCAGAAATGAAGCGAAGAATGGCTTTTTTGATTTTTTACCTTCCATGATATAATATTTTATGTTTAGAAAGCTCTAAAGTATAAAAAAAATATCACCTAAAGAAGATAAAAATATCTTTTAAGAAAATTTTAACAAATTACAATAAATAGAGAATTTTATTAATTAAAATTCAAAAATTGCTTAACAACATTAGCAAAATCAACAGGATTTTCCGCCTGTACCCAGTGCCCGGCATTTTTCACTGTTACAAATTCTGCTTTTGGAAATTGCTGTCTTATCGCAAAATGGTCCTGCGGAAGAATGTAATTTGATCTTTCCCCGGCGATAAACAAAGTTTTACCTTCATAAACTCCGAATTTTATGGCATTGGATACAAATTCATTATACTTTTCAGATAATGTTTTAAGGTTGAATCTCCAGTTCAGTTTTTTATTGTCGTCCCAATACAGATTTTTAGTCAGGAACTGAATGGTCGATTTTTCAGGAATATACTGGCTCAGCACAGCTTCAACTTCATTTCTTGAGGTTACTGTATTGAAATCAACAGATTCCAGTGCTTTGATGATCCCCTGGTGATGTGGAGGATATGCTTTAGGTGAAATATCAACAACAATAAGGCTTTCAACCTTTTCCTGATATTTTATTGCAAATTGCATAACGGCTTTTCCGCCAAGCGAATGGCCCAGAATGTGGGCTTTTGAAATTCCATAATGATCCATATACCGGAGAATATCATCAGCCAGATCATCATGAGACATTCCTTCTGAATGAAAACTCCGTCCATGATTACGAAGATCGATAAGATGAACAGGAAGATACTCTCCCATGTCTTTACCGAAACTTCCCCAGTTGTCAAGCATTCCGAATAACCCGTGAAATACAAGAAGCGGTGTCGACGATAGATTTTCACCAAATATTTTTGAATTTAAAATTTCCATACGTTTTTGATTTTGGATTGAAGATCGATGATGGAAGATGGAAGTTTACATACTACTGGCTAAACTTTCAGCTTCTGGTTTGGCTGTAAGCCATCATTACCATTTTGCCAGCCTCTTTAAGTAAGCCTGAACTGTATTTTCCAATCCCATATATAAAGCTTCAGAAATTAGGGCGTGACCAATGGAAACCTCCAGCAGATTTGGGATATTGTCGGCAAAATATTTAAGATTGTCTAAACTTAGATCATGTCCGGCATTTAATCCTAAGCCTAAATCAGCAGCCACAACAGCCGTGTCATAATAAGGTTTTATGGCTGATTCTTTATTGACCGTATAATTTTTGGCGTAAGCTTCCGTATACAGTTCTATTCTGTCGGCTCCGGTTTTCGCGGCATATTCTACCAATTCCGGTCGAGGATCCAGAAAAACTGAAGTACGGATTCCAGCATTTTTAAATTCAGCAATGATTTCCGTAAGAAAATCAAGATGTTTTCTGGTGTCCCATCCTGCATTGGAAGTAATCGCATCATCAGCATCAGGAACCAGCGTTACCTGCTCAGGTTTTACCTCTAAAACCATATCAATAAATTCCCTGTGCGGATTCCCTTCAATATTAAACTCCATTGTCACAAGTGGTTTAAGATCATAAACATCTTTTCTCGTGATATGCCTTTCGTCAGGTCTTGGATGAATGGTAATTCCCTGTCCGCCAAACTCCTGAATTTTAACAGCAGCCTCCGTCACACTGGGCATGTCGCCTCCTCTTGCGTTTCTTAAGGTTGCAATTTTATTAATGTTTACACTAAGTTTTGTCATTTTACTGATACGTTTTTGAAATAGTCTGAAATAACAATTTCACCTCACTGAAAATCGTTAAATTCATTCAGAACTATTCGATCTTTATACAGCTGCAAAGCTATTGATAAAATCCAAAATGCAGAAATGAAACGGTGATTTTTTACCTTTCAAAGAGCATTGTACATAGTGAAAATTAAACTTTCACCTGCATGACTTCAAGATCAAATTCTTTTGAAGCGACCAGCAAATGATCAAAAATATCCGACTGGATCTCCTCAAAACGCACCCATTCCGTATCTGTGGTAAAGGAGTAAATTTCCAGTGGAAGGCCCTGCGGCGTAATATTAAGCTGGCGTACCATGACAGGCCCTTCTTTATCAAGCTCCGGAATTCTTTCGATGTATTTTTGGGCATAATATCTGAAAACACCAATATTGGTAAGCTGTCTCCCATTAATGATCTCCTCTTTATGCGCCATATTTTCCTTTTCTTTTTTCAGTTCGATGGAGCTTTTATTTAGATAATCTGAAATGAGATTAATGCTTTTCAGACGTTCAATATCTTCATCTGTAAGGAATTTAAATGAATTGATATTAAAGTAAATCGACTTTTTAATTCTTCTTGCATTGGTTTCGGAAATCACCTGAAGGTTTTTAATTTCCGTTGTCAGAAGATCATAGGTAGGAATCGTGGAAAAGGTTCTGTCAAAATTATTGATTTTTGTTGTCAGAAGGTTGATCTCTGAGATATTTCCCTCCAAATTATATTTTGGAATGCTCACCCAATCCCCTACTTTAAGGTTTTTTGAAGTGGCCACATGAAGCCCGGTGACAAACCCTAAAATGGTGTCCCGAAAAACCAAAACCAGAACAGCGGTTATCGCTCCTAAACTTCCGACAATCGTTGTCCCCTTAATTCCGAAAATCACGCAGATTCCGACTACTGAAAAAAGGAAAATTCCTAAAATCTTCATTGTTTCGGAAATGGCATTCAGCGCCATTATTCTGTAGAAGTCCTGCTTAATCACAAAATAATTCCTGAAAGCAGACAATCCTCTGTACAACATTCCTGCGAAGATCATAACCATACCTAAGTTTACAGATCTTATAAGAAAATTGGTTGTTTTATTAAGTGCACCAGCAAAAATAGATTCATGAATACTTCCAACAATCAAAAGCGCAAATAAATGAGCGAGAGAATTAGTAATTTTTGATTCGTAAATAGAATTAATAACCGGATATTTTTCTTTATTTCTAAAAATTCTGAAGATACTGTTAATGATAATCTTAAATATAAAATCAAAAACCAGAAAAATACCAATCAGCAAAAGAATTTTCACAATGATATGGAATACGAATTCAAGGCCATCAGGAGCTATCCGGTTGATGTATCGGTAAAGTGGTTCACTTAATCCCTGTATAAGGTCTTTGGTTTCTTCTAATTGATCGTTCATTACAACAAATTTAGGAAAATAAAGATGATTTATTATAGGATTCTATGCATCAATTTTTATCCCAAAATGGATTTTATATACTATTTTAATTAAAATTTAGAGCTTATTTAAATTTAACTAAAAATAAGGCAGCTTTATCATATAGCATTCTATAAATCATCCTTGTTATGAATACCTAAAACTTTCAACAGCTTCAGTAAATAATTATAAAAAAAATCACTTTTTAATGAATTTATATTCAATTATTTATTATATTTGATTAAAACTAAACAATTACAACGAAAAAAAAATTATTGTTGTACATTGTTTAGCATCATAAACAGGAATTTAGATTTAACACATCTAAATCCTACACTATGCAATTGTAAACCTTTAATAAAAACTTCACCTTAAACATGGAAGTGGCTTTTATAGAGCCACTTTTTTTTATATCTTTTCATTAAATTAAAAATATGGATACAGCATTAATTGATATTCTCTGCCTTATTCTTCTGTTTCTGGGAATTTTAGGGACTTTTCTTCCCGTTTTGCCGGGATTACTTCTGAGCGTTTGCGGACTTTTAATTTATAAATTCGGAACTGATGCAGACTTGCCGATGATTTACGTTTGGGCATTTATCATTCTTACCATCGCCTCAGTAGTGCTGAATTACGTAATTCCTGCAAAAACCAACCAGAAGTACGGAGGCACGCGCTGGGGAAGCATTGGCTCGGTTATCGGAACCATCGTCGGATTATTCTTACCCATTCCTTTAGGCTTCTTAGTGGGAATGTTTGCCGGCGTTTTCATAGGCGAGCTTCTTCACGACAGCAAAGACTTCAATAAAGCACTGAGATCAACCAAGGGTGCGTTTATAGGGTTTCTTTACGGAACCGGGTTCAGCTTTGTTGTCGGTGTGGCAATGTTTTTGGTGGTAGTACTGAATATGCTTGCTATTATTTAAAACTTAAAAAATGTTGTACAAAACCATTATATTAAGCTTAGGATTATTATCATTAATCAACTGTAAAACACAGAAAGAAGCGAAAGTTTCAACAGAAAATCAGGTGGAAAATTCAGGAAACCTTACCAAAAGTACCAAAGACGGCTCCATCATCTATTTTAATGAAGGAGAAAACAGGTTTTTGAATAAATACCAGATGAATGTTACATTTAAACGCATTTCGGAGGACAGCAGATGCCCGAAAGATGTCAACTGCATCTGGGCAGGTGTTGCTGTGGCTGAAATTGAAGTAATGGGAACCGCAACAAGACCCATGACTTTATCACTTGCAACCGTAGATAACAAAGGAAGAAATTACCATCAATCCGCAGATTTCAACGGCTATAAAATTACTTTAACGGAAGTAAATCCTTATCCCGAAGCAGCACAAGGTTCAAATACACTGAACGGGAAATACCGGATCGGTATCAAAATTCAAAAATCCGATGAAGACTCTACCATGAAATAGGTTTTTTGCCTTTAGAAACAAGATATTCATTAATTTTTGAAAAAGGTTTGCTTCCGAAAAAACCCCTGTGAACAGAAAATGGCGACGGATGTGCAGACTTTAAGATAAAATGTTTTGCCGGATCAATGAGTTCGGCTTTTTTTTGTGCAAAAGCGCCCCATAATACAAATACAACATTCTCTTTTTTATCTGAGATTTCTTTAATAATAAAATCCGTGAATTTTTCCCAACCCAAATCTTTATGAGAGTTTGGAGAATGCGCGCGTACCGTTAAAGTTGCATTTAATAATAAAACACCCTGCTTTCCCCAGTCATCCAGTTCTTTGGATGTTCTTTCAATTCCCAGATCATTTTTAAGTTCGATAAAAATGTTTTTCAGCGATGGCGGAGCGACAACCTGTTCGGAAACCGAGAAACACAGTCCATTCGCCTGATAATCATTATGATAAGGATCCTGACCAATAATCACCACTTCAATATCATCAAAAGGAGTAATTTCCAGCGCCCTGAAAATCTGACTTTTCGGAGGAAAAACTTTTGTTGTTGCATATTCCTGCTTTACTTTTTCCCAAAGATTTGTAAAATATTCGGTGTTTTTTATAGGGGCTAATATTTCTGTCCAGGTCATATTCTAATAGTTTATTATTTATCTCAACATACACAGATCAAAAGAACTGCCAGCTTCAGCAAACATTAATAATTTTCCAAATATAGAAAATATATACTGAATCTATTTATTGGTTAATCGATAAAGTAACCATTAGCAGCGGTTTACACAACAATATTACGCTGACTTTCATCATCCTTTTAATGAGAAAAATTTTCATGATTTATTTTTTCAACTAAGATTTTACCCTATAAGAAACTATAAAACAAATTTTCGCCATTTAAGATAATAAATTTTCAACAAAAACTAAAACATATTAAAAATTACATAAATCAATAGTTTATAAAGATTTATATCATATTCAAAATTTATCATAAAATTAACATAATATCTACCTTTATATCATAAAACAAAGGAAGATTAAATAATATAATTATTAAATATTTATCGATATGAAAACTTTAAGAATTTTCTTGAATGCTACAATCTTATGCGGAACATTATTTCTTTATCAAAATGCTGAGGCTCAAAAAATCAATCAGAAAACCACTACTATTCTTGTTAACGGAACTTCTCCTTTACATGACTGGGAAATGAACTCATCAGCTGCCACTTTTACAGCAACCGTAAATGGAAACAGCATTGCCAACGCAACCTTTACCATGCCCGTAAAAAACCTGAAAAGCAAAAAAGGAACTACCATGGATAATAAAGCGTATGAAGCATTAAAAGCGGCGCAATATCCTACCATTTCATTTACCGCACCATCAATCAATATGGGCAAAAGTAACATCAGCGGAAAGCTGACTATTGCAGGAGTTTCCAAAAATGTTTCATTTCCTGTAAATGTTGCTAAAAATGAAAACACCTATACCATTTACGGAACAGAAACCGTAAAACTTTCAGATTTCGGAATAAGCAGACCAGGCTTCATGGGCATTAAAACAGGAGATGAGGTAACGGTAAAAGTAAATATTGTCGCACAGTAAAACAATTAAATCAACATTAAAATCAAGCATTATGAAAACCAACTACATAAAAACAGCACTATTAGGAACCGTTTTACTCACCAGCGCCGCACAGGCTCAACAGTTTCCACTTGATAATCTGAAACCGAGGGATCAAAGAGGTATTAATATTTTTGAAAATCCTAAAGATTCCGTGACCACCTTTGAAAAACTTAAAGTAAGAATCGGCGGAGCTTTTGCCTTACAATTCCAGGGACTTAAACATGAAAGCGGCGCAGATCAATCCGTACCAGCGACCCAACTTTACGATATCGGAAACAACTTCAACCTGCCTACAGCCAACCTCGATATTGACGTGGCATTATATGACGGTATCAATTTACATTTGAGAACATTCTTATCTTCCCGTCACCACAATGAAACCTATGTAAAAGGCGGATACATCCAAATTGACAAGCTGGATTTTATCCAAAAAGATTTTTTGAGTGACTTTATGAAACATTCAACCATTAAGTTTGGTCATGACGAAATCAACTATGGTGATGTGCATTTCAGAAGAAGCGACAATGCCTACACCACCCAAAATCCATTTGTAGGAAATTATCTGATGGACGCCTATGCAACCATGATTTTTGCTGAATATTACTACCGACGAGACGGCTTTATCGGAATGGGAGGTATTACCAACGGAAGACTTAACCAAAATGCCAACGGCGGAACAAGCCCTTCTTTATATGGTAAAATAGGTTACGACAAACAGCTGACCAGCGATCTGAGAGTACGTCTCACGGGATCCGTTTATAACACAGCCAATACACAGAGACTTGACTTTTATGACGGTGACAGAGCCGGATCTAGATACTATTATGTGATGGAAAACGCAGCAGCTACTTCTTCTGCCAACTTCAGATCAGGACAGGTAGTACCGGACTTTAAAAATAAAGTAACTTCTTTCATGATCAACCCGTTTGTGAGATATAAAGGCCTTGAATTCTTCGGAACTTTTGAAAGTGCTTCAGGACGAAATTTAGCAGAAGTTGACAGAAGAACCTGGAACCAATATGCCGGAGAGCTGATTTACCGTTTCGGAAATGATGACAATCTGTACTTCGGAGGAAGATACAACAAAGTAAAAGGTGAGCTGGCAACAGGCAATAAAGTAGACATTACCCGTTTTAACATCGGCGGAGGATGGTTTATGACCAAAAACATCCTTACAAAAGCAGAATATGTAAATCAGAAATATGACGGCTATCCTACTTCAAGCATCCTGTATGATGGCAAATTCAACGGATTTGTGCTCGAAGCAGCCATTTCTTTCTAAATGAAAATCAAACGTAAAAGTTTTATCTGAAACTTTTTCAAAACAATCTGAATTATGAAAGCTTTTTTAACTGCCATTCCGTTTTTACTTGGAATATTCATGAATGCTCAGGAAAATTACGTTCAGATCAGCGGAAGCACCAATATCAATACTTTTAAATGTACGAATAATACATTCAGAGCGCCTGGAGGAAACTTTATGATCAGCGAAAAAAACCTTCCCAACATCGCCTTAAAAGTAGATGATTTTGACTGCCGCAACAGAATAATGACTTCTGACTTTCAGAAAACCCTTTCCGCAGAAGACCACCCTTATCTTCACGTAAAGTTTCTTTCTTTAGATAAAAGCAAAACGGTATATAATGCACAGATCGAAGTGAAAATGATTGACAAAAGCAAAATATATAATGTTACTTTTTGTCTGCAGAATGGGAAATTCACCGGTAAAAGAAGCGTAAAATTCAGTGATTTCGACATATCACCTCCAAAAAAGATGGGCGGAATGATTGTGGTAAAAGATGATCTCAATCTGGTATTTGCACTCTCAGCAAACACGCAATAATACAAAATACATTTTAGGTTGCACAAGAAAATGCTTAGAGATTGATGAAGTCTGCAGTAAATTTATACTGCAGACTTTTGGAGTTTAAAAGTCATTATCTTTATTACTCTTCAGACTGAAAACCAGATTATCAGGAAAACCTTCGTCCTCTCTATATTCTTCTAAAGCGAAGTGGTGCCGTAGAAGTATTTTTTGTGAATCATTATTAAATCGATCTGTCATGGCAACTATTTCGGTTAGATTTAAATTTTTAAAAGCAAAATCGATCACTGCTGATAATGCCTCGGACATGATACCTTTTTTATGATAATCAGGAAGCAGTTCATAGCCGACTTCAGCAGTTTGCCGGTCTTCAGAAAAATTCCAGAGACAGATTGTACCGATAAGACCAGGTTGCTCTTTTAAAGAAATCCCCCAATAGAATGTTTCGTTATTCCTTGTTTTTTCTTTAATTGTCAGGATAAACTGAAGCGCATCATAATTATTTTTCGGAGAATTCCTTTTCACAAAACGGTTAATCACTTCATTGCTTCTGATCCTTAAAATATCTTCAACGTGACTTTCGTTGATTTCTTTTAATTGTAGTCTCTCGGTTTCCAGTTTCATATTTTAAACAATAAACATGATTAATAGATATTTTCAAATCTTCAAATTAACTCATTTTCAAATTAAATTCACATTTTCTCACTAAATTTGCGGTGTGTTTATAAATAAAGAAGATTTAAATGAATTAGAGTTTCCGCAATTGCTCGCGGAAATCTTCCCTTTTGCATATTCTCCAAAAACGAGAGAAAAAATTCTTCAGCTTCGTCCGATGGAAATTGATGAGGCAGAAATTTCCCTAAAAAAAACTTCAGAATATTTATCCAGCTTTGAAAGCTCAAATGCAATTCCGTTTGATGAATATGAAGATATTGAAAGCGAACTAAAACTTATGCTGATCGAGAATTACCGTCTCGAAAACAATGCGTTTATCAAAATAAAAACCATTACGGAACAGATCGGAAAACTTCAGAAATTTTTCCCGACGATGCCCGAAACTTTCCCTACTTTGATGGAAGATGTTTCCATTCTTGAGTTTAGAAAGGAGATTATTGATAAAGTGGACAAAGTTTTCAACCGTTTTGGTGAGGTTAAAAGTGAAGCTTCACCTGTTCTAAAGGCACTTCGAACTGAAATCCAGTTGGCCAAGAAAGCCATTCAGGAAAATTTCAACCGTGCTTTGTTTAATTATGGTCAGAGTGAATTCTTGGATGACATCCGTGAAACAATTATTGATGACCAGAGGGTTTTAGCGGTAAAATCAGGATTCAAGAAAAGAGTTCCGGGAAGAGTATTGGGATTATCCAAAACAGGTTCCATCACTTATATCCAGCCGGATTCTGTGGTGAAGCATTATTTTAAACTTAAGGAAAACGAAGAGGAAGAAAAAAAGGAAATTGATAAAATCCTGCGAAAACTAACGGCCGAACTTGCAGAATTTCAGCCTCAGCTGTGGAGATATCAGAAGTATATTTTTGACCTGGATTTAACGAGAGCAAAAGCAAAATTTGCAGAGCTTATCAACGGTGTTTTACCAAAAATCAACCGACATAAGACATTAAGACTGAGAGAAGCATTTCATCCTTTATTATTCTTAAGGAACAAGGCGGAGAATAAAACCATTTTTCCACAGACCTTAACATTAACGGACCATAACAGGATCATCTGTATTTCCGGGCCAAATGCCGGAGGAAAATCGATTACTCTAAAAACGGTAGGATTACTTCAATTGATGATCCAGAGCGGAATTTTGGTTCCGACCCATCCGAAATCCGAAATGTTTTTCTTCGATAAAATCATGACGGATATTGGTGATAATCAGTCTATTGACAATCATCTTTCGACCTATTCATCAAGACTGAAGAAAATGGGTGGAATTATCCGCGAAGCCGATGCCAATACCCTGCTACTGATTGATGAGTTCGGTACAGGTTCAGATCCTGAACTGGGCGGCGCGTTAGCAGAAAGCTTCCTTGAGTTTTTCTACGATAAGAAAAGTTTTGCCATTATTACCACACACTACACCAACATCAAGCTGGTGGTAGAACAGCTTCCGAATGCTCAAAATGCGGCGATGCTTTTTAATGAAGAAACGCTTGAGCCGATGTATAAATTGGAAGTCGGACAGGCAGGAAGTTCATTTACCTTTGAAGTTGCAGAGAAAAATAAAATTCCGAGATTTATTATTCATTCTGCTAAGAAAAAAGTGGAACATGATATTGTAAATCTTGATAAAACAATCGTAAAACTTCAGCAGGAAAAGTACGAGGTTGAAAAACTGAAAACCGATCTTGCCGAAAGAAAGGAATCTGTCGAAGATAAACGGGATAACCTGCAAAAACTGAACGATCAACTTCAGCAAAAGCTATATAACTTCCAGAAATTATATGAAGAAGAGCATCGTAAACTTCAGTTCGGAAATAAGATTGAAACCTTTATCGACAGCTATACCAAAGGTAAATCGAGAAAAGACGTGGTGAAAGATTTTGTAAAGCTACTGGAGCAGGAAAAATTCCGTAAGCTGGGAGCTGATAAAGATGAAAGCAAGCGACTTCAGGTTGTTAAACGAAAAATCACGCAACAACTGAAGAAAGAGGAAGTTATCGAAAAGATTGCCGAAACCAATGAAAAGCTGGAAGAAAAGCGAAAAACCGACCGCGCTTTGTGGATGAAAGTCGGACAACGGGTTCGTATTTCAGGAAGCACAAGTGTGGGAACTATTGAAAAAATTTCGAGAAATAAGGTGATTGTGAATTACGGAACATTCAAGACGACAATTGATGCGGATGAACTGGAGAGGATTTAATTTTTAACTATGACTATAAAAACGCAAATTACACTTAGGGATTTTTTAATATTTCACCTAAAAAGTTCTTTATTAAGACTTATCGCCTTTCCATTAATTCTTTTGGTATTTTTTATAATAAAGGAATCAGTGGACGACAGTACGGAAAGGGATATTTTAAAATCAGCTTCGATGTGGTTTGCTATTTTGCTTTTGTTTCTATTGATCCGGTCTTTTTTCAGTGTAAGGTCTACTTTTAACTCGAATAAGAATATCCAGGAAAGTATTATTTATACTTTTACAGAAGAAAAAGTACATGTTCAGGGAGAAACTTTCAAAGGAGATTTTACATGGAACTCCGTTTATAAAGTAAAGGAGAATAAGGAATGGTTCCTGATCTACCAAAATGCACAGGTCATGAATATGGTTCCTAAAAAGTTCTTCACAAGAGATCAGATTTTGGAGCTAAGAAAAATCATTAAACATAATCATGTGAAATCAAAACTCAGGAATGATTAATTCAATTTTAAACCATAACAAAGGGTGTCTTCTGGTAGTCATGGTCGGAAGAAAAATTCTTCCGACTTTTTTAGTTTTTTATCCTGAGAAAAAGCAATTTAATTATTTGATTATCAATTATTTAACTTGCGTTTTAGAATTTATTTTCGTATCTTTATAGCTGATAATCAATTGTTTATGTCAGTTTTTAAAGATCATAAAATAGCT
>NZ_JBYRIW010000010.1:0-128687 GCF_057815395.1 Chryseobacterium sp. 27AL
CAAATTTGGAAATCTCAAAATATTCAACCAAGTATTCCGGTAGTAAAAACTTTAGTAATTCTTGTTCATTAGACATAATACAAAATTATCCTTTTTTAGTTTTCTCCCCAACTTTTGGTGTTGATCCACAAAAACTTGTATTATAATTATAATTTCCATTAAGGTTTATTGTAACACAACTTTAAATTTTACCAAAAATACTTATCTCCTATTGCTTATCTCAGAAATTTTATAGAAGTTGTAGATCATATTTAAACATTAAATAATGAAAAAAATAAAAATTCTACTGTTCTCCTTAACTGCTGTTTTAATCACAGCTCAGAGCAATTCAAAACGGGATCTTTTCATTAAAAATCTGATGAGCCAAATGACCTTGGAAGAGAAAATAGGTCAGCTTAATCTCATTTCTCCGCCGGGAGACGTGAAAACCGGTGCGGCAGTAAGTGCTGATGCAGAACAATATATTAAAGATGGTAAGTTGGGTGCTGTTCTCAACATGACTACATTAAGCCGTATAAAGAAAACACAGGAAATTGCAGTAAATGAATCAAGGCTTAAAATTCCGCTCATTTTTGGGCTGGATGTGATTCACGGATACAAAACCGGATTTCCCATTCCTTTAGCGTTATCAGCATCCTGGGAACCTGCGCTAGTTCAGAAAGCAGCTTATATTGCAGCAAAAGAGGCTTCTGCAGATGGTATTAACTGGACATATTCTCCCATGGCAGATATCAGCCGGGATCCGCGGTGGGGAAGAGTGGCCGAAGGTGCGGGTGAAGATCCTTTTCTTGCTTCCAGGATCACTGAGGCTTTTGTGAAGGGCTATCAGGGTGATGATTTGTCGAGGAACTATACCATTATGGCCTGCCTTAAACATTTTGCCCTGTATGGCGCGGCAGAGGCTGGAAGAGATTATAATTCCGTAGATATGAGTCCAAACCGTATGTACAATGAATATTTTCCTCCCTACAAAGCGGCAATAGACGCGGGTGCTGCTACAGTAATGACTTCATTCAATGATATCAATGGAGTGCCGGCGACAGCTAACAAATGGCTGCTCACAGATGTGCTTAGAAAAGAATGGGGATTTAAAGGATTTGTCGTGACTGATTTTACTGCGATTAAAGAACTTAAGGCACATGGACTGGGAGATGAGCAAAAAGTTGCAGCCAGAGCTTTAAAAGCCGGAACCGATATGGATATGGTCGGTGAAGATTATCTTAAAACATTAAAAAAGTCGGTCCGGGAAAATTTAGTTTCAGAAGAAGATATAGACAAAGCCTGCCAGAGGGTTTTGGAAATGAAATATAATTTAGGATTATTTGATGATCCTTACCGTTATTTAGATGAAAAAAGATTAAAAACGGATATTCTTACTCCCGAAAACAGAAAAGCAGCCAGAGAAATTGCTGCCCAGACCTTTGTACTGATGAAAAATAAGAATCAGGCTTTACCTTTGAAGAAAACAGAAAAAATTGCTTTCATCGGACCATTGCTCGATGATAAAGCCAATATGCCGGGAACATGGTCTGTTGTGGTAGATTATAAAGAATCAGTTACGTTGAAAAATGCTTTGGAAGAACTTTCGGAGAAAAAGAATTTTTCGTATGCAAGAGGATGTAATATTACTGAAGATCGAAATCTTGAAAAGAATTCATTTATAGAATTCACAAAAGAGCAGCCCAGAATATCAGCAGAAATTCTTTTAAAGGAAGCTTTGGGAAAAGCAAAAATGGCTGATAAAATTGTTCTGGTATTGGGAGAAGCTTCAGAAATGACAGGTGAATCTTCCAGCAAAACAGACATCCGTTTTCCTGAAAATCAGTTGTTACTGCTCAGGGAAATGAAAAAATTAAATAAACCGATCGTTGTTGTATTGTTTACGGGAAGGCCTTTGGATCTGTCACAGATGATCGATATTCCGGATTCCATAATCAATGTTTGGTTTCCGGGGATTGAGGCTGGGCATGCTATTGCCGATGTGCTGTTCGGAAGTGTAAGTCCTTCAGGAAAGCTTCCAATGACTTTCCCACGTTCTGCTGGGCAGATTCCCATTTATTATAATCATAAGAATACCGGGCGACCATTGGAATTTAATGACGGTCGGTTTGAGAAATATAAGTCAAATTATCTTGATGAAAGCAATGATCCCTTATTTCCTTTTGGATTCGGATTGAGCTATACCAGCTTTGCATATGGAGACATGCAGCTTTCTAAAAATCAACTTAAAGGAAATGAAATTTTGAAAGTGAGCATTGATGTTACCAATACCGGAAGTTATGACGGAGAAGAGGTGGTGCAGCTTTATATCCGAGATAAGGTGGCAAGTATTACCCGGCCTGTAAAAGAACTGAAAGGTTTTGAAAAGGTCTTTTTGAAAAAAGGGGAAACAAAAAATGTAGTTTTTAATATTACCCCTGAACTGCTGAAGTTTTACAATGAAGAGCTTGTTTTCGATTGGGAAGAAGGCGAATTTGAAATAATGGTCGGAACGGATTCTCAGCATTTAAAATCCAAAACAATCATGTGGCGTAAATAGATTCTAAACTTCTGGTTGATGCATAAATACCTAATTATTCACAGCTTTATAAGCATCCCCGGTTTTTTACGGTATTTTATGTGTTGATTTTTATTATTCGGATTTAGGTCTGATATTTGTACTGAATAGCAAAACTATTCCGGTAATTTTATTTATGAAAAACATATCTGTAAAAAAATCATTTCTCTACACATTATTTATCGCATTAACGCTTGTTTCCTGTAAAAAGGAACTGGAAAAAATCAATGACAAAATCAGCGACACGGCTTCATCTGTCACGGAAGAATCTGAGAAAAAAGATTCTCTGACGGCAAAGAAGGATTCTGTTGTACAAAAAGAGTCATTACCGCCTGCCGTTCAGGAATATGGATTCTATAATGCATATATTTTCCCTAAAGATAAAAAAGTCAGAGATTCTCTGTTTGCCTCATTTAACAAAAAATTTACGGAGAAAGAACGGTATGCAATTCTGGCATTGAACCGGCTTGATTCAAAAAATAAATGGAATGCAGATACATTGGTTGTGCCCGCCAAAATAGATACTACGTTAATGGAATATTCACCATTTCCGATGCAGCTGGATGTGTTGAGTCCTGTTAAAAAGTTTGTGGTATTCTCTTATCCTATTCAGGCATATGGGGTTTATTCAAATGGAACTTTGGTTAAATGGGGCCCGACAAGCATGGGTAAAAAATCGGCCAAAACAAAGACCGGACTTACGTTTGCAAACTGGAAGAAAAAGCTCGCCATTTCTACGGTAAGCAGCGAATGGAAGTTACCTTATAATTTCAATATTTTTAACCTCGATGGAATCGGATGGCATCAGTATGATCTTCCGGGATATCCGGCATCGCATTCATGTTTACGACTGCTGATGAATGATGCCAAATGGCTGTATGGCTATGCTGATACATGGGTTCTGAATCCGGGAGGGGCCACAACAAAAGCAAAAGGAACGCCTGTGCTGGTATACGGAGATTATCCTTGGGGAAAACGCAAGCCTTGGAGGAGGTTACTTAATGACCCGAATTCCAATAATGTTTCTGTGGATGAAATGACAAAAATGATTGAACCGAATATCCAGAAAATCCTGAAAGAACAGGACAACAGAGAAAGGGTAGTGGATTCCATCAGGGCGGCGAAAGCTGAAATCGAGCAGATGCCACAAACCACAAAAACAGTTGAACCTTAATTAAATTCCGGTTAATTTTTATTCAAATATTTTCAGCATCAGGAGTTGATGTGTTGAAGTACAAAAAAGGTGCGCAGGTTTTATCCAAAACCTGCGCACCTTTTGATCAAAACCTAAGCACCTTTCACCTAAAACCTGCGCAGCTTTTTTACAGATGCTGCAACATTGTTTTTATAAGTCTTTCAAATTGCTTCTGATTTTCAGATTTACTATTAATTTATCTTTTCAAATTGTAAAGTAGACTCTTCTGCAAATTTTCGAAGTTTCAGCATTTCATCCTTAGCTTTATGCTGCCCGAACCTCGCTGCGGCATATGTAATCGCGATACACAACAGCATGGCGAAAGAAGCATTGAGCGCCCACGGAAATTCCTGGCTGTTAATCTGCTTTTCTACATAATACATGGAGAAAAACACCATCCAGAGGATAGAAAAGGAAAAATAAAGAAACATAAAGAATGTCCATACCGCCGAACTCGGACCAAAAATTCCTCTTATGGAGGTTTCATCATCTTCAATCTCTACGCGTAGGGAAAGTCTGGGTTTCCAGTAGCCTTCGTCGTTGGTCTTTACACAGATCGTTGCCACTTCTTTGTTGATATTTCCGGAAAATTCATCGGCATGCTCTGCCAGATATTTCTTAAGGTTTTCCGCATACTCTTCTTTGCTGAGATGAGTAAACATCCTGAACCGTGGCCTTGTTCTTATTTTGTCTAGTGTGGTTTCTTCCGTATTCATATTATTCTTGATAAGGTATAGGATCTTCCAAAGTAAAGCGTAGAGACATCTGCTTATTTTTTCTTTCAATCAGCATTTCTATGGTCTTTCCTTCTTCAGATTTCATGAGTTCCATTATTTTCTGTAAGGTCATATCAGCAGTTTTCCTGCCATTAATGCTTATGAGGCGGTCATCTTTCTGTAATCCGGCTTTTGCTCCGGGCGAATCTTTACGCACACCGGCAATGGAAAAAATAGGTTTTAAAATAAAATTATATTGCATGCTGCTGGTAAGTACCTCAGTACCACCTGACAGATTACCGCGGTTCTTTGTTGGGAGATTTACAATGTCTTTTGTCCATTCCATACCATCCTGTCGGAAATCAAGACCGCTCATGTTAAAATGAAACGGATCGTTAAAATTTCGGTTTTTCTTTAAATATAACTTTTGCCCGGCATAATCAAAAGCAACCGTAAAACGTCTCATAATATCCCCGCCTAAAGAACCTTTTCTGTTTTCAACCAAATTTACATGCTGAATAGAATATTCATCAGGCATTGCCGTAAGAGGCTTTTCAAATTTGAATTCTCCTAAATAAAAATTATGGATTCTGCTTCTCTTTCCGTAAATATCACCATTAAAGCCTCTTCCGAGAAAGTCATCGATATTAGGACGGTTGTAAACGAAATCTTTTATCAATTTTGGGAAAAGCCAGATCGGATCGCTGTTTCCGAGATCAATAAGAAGTTTGGAACTTTTCCTTTCATTCGTCATTTCTACATCAGCGATGACATAAGGTTTATTCTTTTCGATACTGATATCGATCTCACTGAAATTCTTAACCTTTTTTCTGAATAAATTTTCGTCGTTATAAATGGTTATCTTTTTTGAGGAATAATCGATTACAACAGGATGATCTTTAAAGAAATGATAGCCGATTATTCCGTTAACAGGAATCCCGACGTGTGATGAAATATTAAAATCCTGATCTGTGATAATAAAGATCGTCATCGAGTCATTGACATAGTTTTTTCCTATTTTTCCGATGTTGTTATCAGACCGGAATCCGTCAATACTTCTGTCTCCTCCTAATCCTGAAAATTTTATTTTTTCAACATTGATAAGTTTTATTTCCTGGTTTTCCAGGCTAAATATAGAGGTTTCTGCAACGCCTGTATCCAGTAAAAAGGTAAGATCGGCACCGTTAATGTTAACAGGAATAAAGAGTAAGTTATTGATTAATTTAAAGGGAATCACTGTTTTCTTCGCGTCTTTAACTTCAAATGAATTTTGGGCATTAATGAAAATACCAAAGAAAAAAATCCATAAAAAGTAATTCAGTTTCATGTACTGAATTTACTCATTTTATCTCAATGCAAATAAAAAAGCATCCTTAATTTTAAGAATGCTTGTATTGTTTTTGAATAATCAATGCGAAATTTTAAATTCAGTATTGTTTTTATTTGGAAAAGAAATCCATAAGATCCATATAGTTTTTCTGGTTTACACCGTGCCCGCTCATATACTCCCTGAAAGTGAAATAACAGCCAAGATCATATAACAGATCAGCCGCTTTTCTTCCCCAATCTAAAGGAATTACTGCATCATCTGTACCATGGGAAACGAAGAAACGCAGTTTTTCAAGCTTTTTCTTGTCTTTAACAATGTCTTGCAATAATTTTTCCTCAGGATAACTGCTCAGACAGGCGACTAAATTAAACATTTCGGGGTATTTCAATGCCAGGGCATAGCACAGAATTCCACCCTGGCTAAAGCCGCAAAGATGGGTTTTACCTTCTGTAATTCCATAATGATTGACGATGCTGAGAATGCTTTGCAAAACACTGTTTAGTGATTCTGTTGCCTGTTCTACATCCACAAAACGATCAGGATTGTTAAAGTCTATATCGTACCAGGAAAATCCCTCAAACTGTGTCTCTCTTGGGGCTCTGAAGCTTACGATAATCCAGTCATCAGGAAGTGTTTCCCTGAAGCTGAAAAGATCCTGCTCATTGCTTCCATAGCCGTGAAGCATAAAAAGAATTGTTGTTTGTGGAGTGATATTTTCCGGCTCTCTTACAATGTAGTCTAAATTCATGAGGCAAAGATAATTATAATGATGATGATTTAATACTATAAAAATGAAGCCATGCTCAATACGATGACAAACTGTCTGCTTCAGAAATATATAGTTTCCCATATCAGATAGAAAAAGGAAATATTATTTATTAAATTGATATTTTTTGGAAATCTTTGTTGGAAAATTTTCATAAAAGATATTTTTATATTGATAAAAAACCTATATTTGAAACATTAAAAATCTATTTGGAAAAATGAAGCAATTTTACAAATCAAAAAGTTTACTTAAGCTTTCTTTTTTATTCGCCGTGTTGTTTTCGGTAATTTCTGTTCTTAACTCTTGTAAAGACGATGATGAAGATGAGTTCACGGATCACATTATTCAGTTGGAAGCAAAAATAAATGTAAAAGGTCCAACTCCTCCGCCAGCAACGCCTCCTACAGTAAATTTTAAAGCTGTTGTTACCCAGATAGGAACAAGTCCTGAGACAACTTTCAACCCAACAGGATTAACCTGGTCATCAGGAGACCTGTTTGTAAGTTCCAGTCAGTCTCAGTTAAGTATCGCTGCAAATGCAGTTCTTCCATATTCAGATTCAGAATTGATCGTAAATATCTACGTCGACGGAGAACTTGCCAAAACAAGTAAAGTAATTGGATCAGGAGAAAAAAGTACTTCTACTTATTATAGCTTCTTAGAATTATAAGATTAATTTTACAATACATAAAGAGATCGCTTTTGCGGTCTTTTTTTATTTGTTGAGGTAGTAAATGAAAAATTTTCGGCGCGGAATTGAAAATTCCGCGCCGAAAATTTATTATAATGTAAGAAAGAAATTAAATTGCTTTTACAATAAAGTAATTCTTCTTTCCTTTTTGCAGTAATAAGAATTTACCGTCAATAAGATCAGTTTCATGGGCTGTAAAAGTTTCATTAACCTTTTGCTTGTTAACCGAAATTGCATTGCCTTTGATTTCTCTTGACGCCTCACTCTTTGATTTTAAAAAACCTGTTTTTTCAGAAAGGAGATCGATGATATTTATTCCTAAGGCATCAGATTTTGCGATTTCCTTTTGTGGAACGCCATCAAACAGCTCAAGGAAAGTGGCTTCATCCAGACTTACCATATCTTCAGCAGTTGAACGCCCGAAAAGAATTTCTGAGGCTTTAAGAGCTTTTTCATACTCTTCTCTTCCGTGAACCCAAACCGTTACTTCTTCAGCCAGCTTTTTTTGAAGCTTTCTTTCGTTTGGAGCGGTTTTATGTTCTTCAATCAGAGATTCAATTTCTTCTTTTCCAAGGAAAGTGTAAAATTTAATAAATCTTTCAGCATCATCATCCGTAGCATTCAGCCAGAACTGGTAAAATTTATAAGGTGATGTTTTCTTTTTATCGAGCCAGTAATTTTCTCCGCTCTCAGACTTTCCGAATTTTGAACCGTCAGCTTTTGTAATCAGAGGAACGGTTAATGCGAATGCTTCGCCCTGCGCTTTTCTGCGGATCAATTCCGTACCTGTTGTAATATTTCCCCACTGGTCAGAACCTCCCATCTGAAGTTTTACATTGTTGTTCTGGTACAAATGCAGGAAGTCATATCCCTGGATCAGCTGGTAGGTAAATTCAGTAAAGCTCATTCCTTCCGCTCCGGATTCTCCTGAAAACCTCTTTTTCACGGAATCTTTTGCCATCATATAGTTTACCGTAATATTCTTTCCTACATTTTTTGCGAAATCAAGAAAAGAGATATTTTTCATCCAGTCATAATTGTTTACCAGTTCAGCTTTATTAGGCTCATTCCCTGAAAAATTAAGGAATCTCGACAGCTGCTTTTTTAAACAGTCAACATAATGAAGAAGTGTTTCTTCGTCCAGAAGATTTCTCTCTGCAGATTTTCCGGAAGGATCTCCAATCATTCCCGTAGCACCACCTACCAGAGCAATCGGCTTATGACCGTGCTGCTGAAAATGAGCGAGAATTTTTATCTGAATAAGACTTCCAATATGTAAAGAATCTGCGGTAGGATCAAAACCGATATAGGCCGTTGTCATTTCCTTATTCAGTTGTTCATCCGTTCCGGGCATCATGTCTGCAAAAAGACCGCGCCATTTCAATTCTTCAATAAAAGAGTTCATTATTTTTAACTTTAAAATTTAATGTGCAAAGATAATCATTTCAGGGAAATAAGGCGAAGGGAAGAATCTGTCATTTATAATTATCTAAACGTTTAATTTCTTTTTTAGAAGCTATTTCCTGCTCTCCGCACTCGCTATTTTTTTTGATTTCGGCGCGGCAGCGAAGCTGCCGCGCCGAAATCAAAAAAAATGAGCTCAGACAAATGCTTCGATCAGGGCTAAACTTTAGTCGGCAATATCAACTTTACAGAAAAAATTCATTTGATATCCTGCTTTGTATTTTCAGCTGAAAACAATTATATTTGTTTATAATGAACGACGAACAATTATTCCAGCTGATCGGTAAAGCAAAGGAAAAAGACCAGAAAGCTCAGACAAAGCTCATCAACATCTTTTGGGTTGATGTTTTTTCTTTTGTGATGAAAAAAGTTCATGATGAAAATGATGCCGACGAAATCACGGTGAATGTTTTCTCAAAGGTCTTATCAAAGCTGGATATGTATGATCCTCATTTTCAGTTTAAGACTTGGGTGCTTACCATTGCTCAGAATACCATTATTGATTTCTGGAGAAGAAAAAGCCGCGAAAATCAGGATCCTACAGAAAATCTTGAAGAAGTAAAAAATCAATATGCCAAATCTCCTGAGGAGCTCATGATTTCTGAGGAAGAGCAGAAAAAGATCATTAAAACCATAGAATCTTTGGATGTCAATTATCAGGATATTATCAGATTGCGGTTTTTTGAGGAAAAAAGTATTAAAGAAATTGCTGAAGAACTCGGAATTTCCGTAGCCAATACAAAAGTGCGCGTCATGAGGGCCAAAAAGGTATTGGCCGAACTTCTTAAAAATAATGAATTTGAAGATAATTAATAGTATTCATTTTTATAAGTAAACTTTCTCCTTCGTTTTCGGGAGAAGAATTTCAATTCTTTTTTTTTGATTTCTGTTTTGAAGATCAAGTTTTATTCCTTTTTTTATCAGACTTTCTTTTTTCGATGGTCCGTATTCTTTCGTATTTTCAACTTCTTTTTCAAAAGTTAATTGTCCTGTAGACAAATTAAAATCTACATCAGTCCAATATTCTTCAGGTTTTCCGCTGCTGGATGAGTAGCCGATAAGTTCAAAACGACCGTTCTGAAATCTGTATTTATCCGTATAGCCCCATTTCCAGCTGCTTCCTCCCGCCTGTGTAATCATCAGAATTCCATTTCTTATCTCGGTTGACTGGTAAGGATCGCCCATCATTCCACCATCATTGCTTTTCAGGATCGCATTTCTTGACTTCTCGAGGATCGTCCATTTATTATTCACTTTCTTTAAAATTTGTATTTCGCGGATGTTTCCATAATCAGTAGTATCTTTCGTATTATAAATGATTACTTTTTCTGGAACAGTATCTCCGTCAAGATCTCCGTCAACAGTTTCAATAACAGTTGCACCTGCCGGTTTAAATTCTTCCTGTGCAAAACAAAATAGATTTATAAATCCGAATAAGAAACAGAATGTAATTTTCATGAATTGGTATTTGAATTTAAAATTACAAAATTATATGTTTCATCAATCTCTGTCTTTGATTGTTTCGATAAAAAATTCACTAACTTTGACCCTCAATTTGAGATGTACATGGAGGATTTAATTCAAAATACAACTGTTCAGAAACCAAAATGGATCCGTGTAAAACTTCCTACCGGCAAGAATTACAGAGAACTGCGAACTTTGGTTGATAAATATAAATTAAATACAATCTGCCAGAGCGGAAGCTGCCCGAATATGGGTGAATGCTGGGGAGAAGGAACGGCAACCTTCATGATTCTAGGAAATATCTGTACCCGAAGCTGCGGATTTTGTGGAGTTAAAACCGGAAAGCCGCTTGATGTAAACTGGGACGAACCGGAAAAAGTAGCACGCTCGATAAAATTAATGAAAATAAAGCATGCCGTTTTAACTTCCGTAGACCGTGATGATTTGAAAGACATGGGTTCCATTCTCTGGGCAGAAACAGTAAATGCGGTAAGAAGAATCTCTCCGGGAACAACAATGGAAACACTCATTCCGGATTTTCAGGGAATTACAAAGCATATCGACAGATTGGTTGATGTGGCCCCTGAAGTGATTTCCCACAATATGGAAACTGTAAAACGTTTGACAAGAGAAGTTCGAATCCAGGCAAAATACGAGCGCAGTCTTGAAGTACTGAGATATTTAAAAGAAGCAGGACAAAGAAGAACCAAAACCGGAGTGATGCTGGGATTGGGTGAAACAAAAGATGAAGTTTTCCAGACTATTGAAGATATCAGGAATGCAAATGTAGACGTTATCACATTAGGGCAATACCTGCAGCCGACAAAAAAACATCTTCCTGTAAAAAGATTTATCACTCCCGAAGAGTTTGATGAACTTGGAGATTTTGCGAGAAGTTTAGGTTTCAGGCATGTTGAGAGTTCGCCGTTGGTACGGAGCTCTTATCACGCAGAAAAACATATTCACTAAATACAAATCGCTTCACTCACGGAGCGATTTTTTAACACATAAAAAGTAATTGGAATTGTATAATAATCCTCTTCCAAAACTTAATTTTATGTTCTTTTTTGATTAATATTTAGTTTAAATTTAACTTGTCAGGTTAATATAGTGGAAATTTGTGTCATTTTGATTAAAGTTAAAATGATTATTTCTGCCGAATTTTGCACTTTTAAAGAAGATAATGAAAATAGATAAAAAAATTATTCCCCTGGCAATTGGTGGCCTGGGAATAGGAACTACGGAATTTACCATTATGGGATTGCTCCCCGATATGGCAAAAACTTTACAGATCAGTATTCCTGAGGCCGGTCATCTGATCTCTGCCTATGCTTTTGGTGTTGTAGTGGGTGCACCGGTTCTTATCGGATATTCCGTAAAATTTCCTCCAAAAAAAGTATTGATGGCTCTGATGATCATTTTTACTTTATTTAATGCTTTGTCAGCATTGGCCCCAAATTATACATCGATGATGATCATCCGTTTTCTCTCTGGTCTTCCTCACGGTGCATTTTTCGGGGTAGGAACTGTAGTTGCGGCCAGAATGGCAACAAAAGGTAGAGAAGCTTTTAATATTTCACTCATGTTCACGGGGCTTACCATTGCCAATCTTGCCATGGTTCCACTGGTAACTTATATTGGTCATACTTTTCACTGGAGATGGTATTTTGCCATTGTTTCGGTGATCGGACTGCTTGCTCTTCTGTTTATTAAATTATGGCTTCCTGACCTGAGGTCAAATCAGGAGACTCATTTTAAAGAAGAAATCAAATTTTTACAGAAAAGACAGGCCTGGCTGGTCCTGATGATAACAGCTATAGGCTTCGGCGGGTTATTTACATGGTTCAGCTATATTACACCGCTTATGACCATTGTTTCAGGAATAGAAGAAAGTTATATGGCTTATGTGATGATTTTGGCAGGAGCCGGAATGGTAGTAGGAAATCTTGTCGGAGGATATTTATCTGATCGTCTGAGCCCTGAGAAGACATGTTCATTATTGTTATTTTTAATGATGCTTTCTTTGGCCGGAGTCTTTTTTCTGTCAGAATATCGTAATGTTTCGCTTACCCTTACCTTTATTTGCGGCGCATTGTCGATGTCTGTATCAGCACCGATTAACATCATGATGATGAAAGCTGCACCAAAAAGCGAGATGATGGCTGCTGCTTTTATGCAGGCAGCATTCAATATTGCCAATGCGATGGGCGCTTTTCTTGGAGGAATTCCTTTGGAGAAAGGATATAGTTACAATTATCCTTCCCTTGTTGGCGTTTTAATGACGGTCATAGGCCTAATTATCAGTATACGATACCGATATTTGTATGCCTCAAGAACAAACAATGAAACATTGACTGAATGTGTTTCCTGCGAAAAATAAAATAAAAATGGACCATCCTTAAAAGACGGTCCGTTTTGTTTTTATAATAAGCATAAATTACGCTTCGACTTCATTGCCGTTTTTGCACCAGTAAAGTGCATTGTAAAGGTTTCCTTTAGGGAAAGACTTAAATTCCCCCGGCATGAGTACACTGAAAATATCAGTGAAATTCTGTACACCCTCTTTGTCCGTAACAATAGCGGTTCTGTTCCACTTTGTTAAGTTTTTTAATCCTAAAAGCGCATCCTGCAGCCAGGCTCCCATGGTAAAATTATCCAGATCAGTGTCCAGGTATAGCAGATAATTCAGCTCATTAAACTGATCTACCTTCTGTTTTACCCTCGGAATTACCAGGTTTTCAAAATCTTCTTTGGTTACTTCTCCCGTTGCATTGAAAGCCGCAACATTTTCCGGAGCTTCTGGAATAATCGTTATCATATTGTAATATTTTATTGTGGTTTAGATTTTAGGTTGATAACAAAAAGTAAACCATAATTAATATTCAGTTAACAAAAGATTTAAATGTTTGTAACTTGTGGTACATTTATTAATTTGAATTCTTTTTAAGGTTAATATTTCTAACTCTAAGGCACTATTTTTGAAGTTTAACATACCACACAAAAGATTATATTATGAAAGCTTTGCAAAAAATTGTAATCCCGGTTTCTTTGGGAGTTTTAGGTCTCATTATTTTAAATTCATGTTCGGTGGGAATTCCGAAAGGAGCCACTGCTGTTCAAAATTTCAATGCTGACAGATATCTTGGAAAATGGTATGAAATAGCCCGTTTCGACTATAAATTTGAAAAAAACATGGATAACGTAACAGCTACATATTCTAAAAACCCGAACGGAAGCATAAAAGTCGATAATAAAGGTTATGATTATGTGAAAAAAGAATGGAAAGAGTCGATCGGCGAAGCCAGATTTGTAAATAAAGAAACAGAAGCACGGTTAAAAGTCTCTTTCTTTAAACCGATTTGGGCAGGATACAACGTGGTCGATATTGATGAAAACTATCAGTATGCTTTGGTTATGGGAAACAACCTGAAATACCTCTGGATTCTTTCCCGTACCAAAGACATTCCGGAAAGTATACGACAAAGATTTCTGGAAAAAGCCAAAAAAGTAGGCTATAATACAGATGAATTGATCTGGGTAAGACATAATTAATTTCTAACTATTCACAAAAGTTTGTCATTCTGAGCTAAAGAATCTTTAATTGTGGAGATTTTTCTTTCGGCAGAATGACAAACCAAATGAATTTAATTCAAATTCTTATACTCTTTCCATTCCTCAAAACGGTAATCTATGATCTGCTTCATCAGATCATAATTTTCATATGTGTCTTCAATATGATAGAAGGTTTCATATTCATAATCATTTTCCTCTGCTTTTGTATCAAAAAGATTTACATAATCGTCAGCAAATGAACTGAATCTGTTTCCAAAATCTGTTTCATCCTTATAATAATCCTGCGCAAAGGCATTTCCCATTGCATTCAGATCATATTCGGAAAATTTTCCATCCATCGAATCCATAATAAATTCAGCACCAGTCAGTTCACGTCGCTTCAGTTTTTGTATTTCTTCTGTTGTATCATCTTTCAATTCATCAGAGATCAGGTTATTTTCAATACACCAAACAAGAAACATTCCTGTATGGGTTGCCCCGTTTTTCTCAGGAAGTTCTTCGGGAAAATCACCTCCATAATGCCATGATGCATCATCATATGTAGACATAATTCTTAATTATAGTTATAAACAATTTCTGCCAAAAATAGAAAAAATCAATTTATATTGCCGGTCATAGAGAATTTTCCGTCATTTGTGGTGAATTTTTTTCGACCTACATATGAAAAATGCTGTTCTGATTACGATTGGTGACGAAATCCTTTCCGGAAATACGGTGGATACCAACTCTAATTTCATCGCAACTGAACTTAAAAATATTGGAATACAGGTTTCACAGATCATTACCATTTCAGATGAAATTGAAACCATCAAGGCTGCCATTGAATCTGCATTTAAGATTGGCGATTTAATCATCACTACAGGAGGCTTGGGACCTACAAGAGATGATAAAACCAAGAAAGCGATCGCTGAATTTTTCAATGATGAAATTGCTCTGGACGAGACAACTTTCAATCATTTAAAAGCTTATATGGAAAGACGCGGCCGGCTGGAAATCCTCGAAAGAAACCGCGAGCAGGCTTTCGTTCCTACAAAATCAAAAGTTTTTCAGAATCATTACGGAACGGCGCCCTGCATGATGATGGAGCAGGACGGAAAACTGTTATTCAGCCTTCCCGGAGTTCCTTACGAGGTAAAACCCCTGATCAAAGATCAGATTGTTCCGTATCTGCAGGAAAAATTTAACCTCAATTATATTTCCACAAGAATCGTTTCCGTTGTGGGAATTCCCGAAAGTATCTTGGCAGACACCATCGAAAATTGGGAACTGGCATTGCCTCAAAATATAGCGCTGTCTTATCTTCCGGTCGGGACTCGTGTAAAATTGCGACTGACCGCAACAGGAGAAAATGAATCGCTGCTCCAACAGCAATTGGAAGAAGAAATCCAAAAATTGTTGCCTTTAATAAAAGATCATGTTATCGCAACTTCAGAAGATAAAATTGAAAAGATACTGGCTGAAATTCTGAATGAACGGAAGATGACCATTTCCACGGCAGAAAGCTGTACGGGAGGAGAGCTTGCAAAAATGATCACCTCAAATTCCGGCAGCTCAAAGTATTTTCTTGGCGGAATCATTGCCTATGCGACAGAAAAAAAGACTGAAATTTTAAAAGTTAAAAAAGAGACAGTAGAACAATTTACAGTAGTCAGCGAACAGGTGGCGGCCGAAATGGCGGAAGGCTGTCAAAAATTATTTGATACAGACATTTCATTATCCACTACAGGAGTTGCAGGCCCGGGAAAAGGAGAGGATGGAAAAGAAGTAGGCACCGTTTTTTACACGATCAGAATCCATGACCAAGAAGTCACTTCCAAATTGTATATGCCACATCTGGAAAGGCTGGATTTCATGTATTTTGTGTCACAAAAAGTGATCCAGGATCTTATAGGAATTTTGGTAAGTAATTAATTCATAATCAGTTGATTTTTTAATTTTTTTTTAATTAATTCTGAAGTGGTTTTTCACAGTTTTTGACGTCGATGAGGAAATATCAAAATTGTGGAAAACTCAAAACAGATTTTTCAGACCGACAGCAAAAAACGCTGGAGAAACGTACAGTGGGGGAGTCGTATTTTCATTTTTATAGGCATCTTACTGATTCTGGCCTTAGGCTTAATGATGAAATTGGATAAGAATCCGAAAATTCCTTTTAAAGAAGATTATAAAGCGGTCATTACTGCAAGCAAACCTTATCTTCAGGAGAATAGAATTTCTAAAGAATATAAAGGCTTCCGAAGTTTTATTTCTGAAAAAACCATGCATACCAATCTTGCTAAAATTGAAAAAGCAAGAGCCGACAGACTTAAAAATCAAAACCGCAACTGGGAACAGTTTCCCGGAGGAATCCGTTCTGCATTTTATGTGGCATGGGATCCTCAATCTTTGATGTCCCTGAAAAGAAATATCAAACATATCAATCTGGTTTTCCCAGAGTGGTTTTTTCTTGATCCTAAAACAGGAGAACTAAAAACAAATGTCGATCCTGAAGGTTATAAACTCATTAAAAGAACAGGAGTTGCTGCTATGCCGATTCTGAGTAATAATTTTGAGCAGGAATTTCATTCTGAAGGGTTAGGAAAAGTTTTAAAAGATCCGCAGAAAAGGGTTCAGCTTATTCAGAAATTAAAGCAGCAATGTCAGAAACTTAATTTCAGAGGAATTAATATTGACTTTGAAAATATAAATCTCGATTCTGATGACTTTTATGAAAGAACTTTCGGGAACTTTCAGACAGAATAATTTGTTGGTATCCATGGATATCACGACCGATAATGACGACTATAATATCAAACAATTAGATCCTTACGTAGATTATTTCATACTGATGGCCTATGACGAATACTCTGATGAAAGTGATGCCGGGCCGGTTTCTTCTCAGAAATGGATTGAAGCGCAGACAGGAAAAATGTTGACGAAAACATCTCCAAATAAAATTATTTTAGGACTGGGTGCATACGGCTACGACTGGAGTACGGATCAAAATGACAATGGTTCTGTGACGTATATGCAGGCTCTCACAAAAGCAAGTGCCAGTAAGGCAAATATTAATTTTGATGACAATACTTTTAATTTAAATTATTCTTATAAAGATTCCAAAAATAATACACATACTGTGTTCTTCAACGATGCGGCGTCCATTTTCAATACGATGCGTTTTTCCTCAGAATATCCTCTGGCAGGAACAGCGCTCTGGAGACTGGGAAGCGAAGACAGCCGGATCTGGAATTTCTATGATAAAGATCTGACATTTGCAGGATTATCAAAATTAAATTTAAAATCTCTGGAAAATGTAAAAGGGCAGACCATGGTTGATTATATCGGTGATGGTGAAGTTTTAGATGTTTTGAATACGCCTCATGACGGTAAAATTGACATAGAAATTGATCCTAAAGAAAAAATCATCACAGATGAAAACTATATCACCTACCCAAGTTCTTATGAAGTAAAAAAATATGGGGAAGCACCGCAGAAAGAGCTTGTCCTGACTTTTGATGACGGACCTGATGAAACCTACACTCCTCAAGTGTTGGATGTTCTTTCAAAATATCATGTTCCCGCAGCTTTCTTTCTGGTCGGGCTTAATGCGGAGAAAAATCTTCCTTTGGTTAAAAGAATTTATCGGGAAGGTCATGAAATAGGAAACCATACTTTTACCCACGAAAATGTAGCAAAAGTTAGTCCCGAGCGGGCTTTGCTTGAGATGAAGCTGACAAGATTGCTGATCGAATGCATTACGGGACACAGCACTATTCTTTTCAGGGCTCCTTATAATGCCGATTCTGAACCGACAACTTCTGAGGAAATCGTTCCCGTAGCGTTGGCAAGACAGCAGAATTATCTGGATATTGGTGAAAATATCGACCCGGAAGACTGGCAACCCGGAATAAAAGCTGATGAAATTGTAAAACGTGTTCTGACAGGTTTACAACAGAGAAAAGGTAATATTATCCTTCTTCATGATGCAGGCGGTGACACTCGTGAAGAAACCGTAAAAGCTTTAAAAATTTTAATTCCTACATTACAGAAAGAAGGCTATCATTTTACCAATCTTTCGACAATTTTACATAAAAATAAAGCGGAATTGATGCCCGCTGTTCCTAAAACAAGGTCATACTACGTGATGCAGCTTAATTTAATTTTGGCAACCATCATCTACGGAATAAGTCATTTCCTTGTGGCACTTTTTACCATTTTTATCGGGTTAGGGTTGATACGATTAATTATTATGCTCTACTGGGCATTTAAGGAAAGAAAAAAAGAGAAAAAGTTAGGAGATTTTCTTGTGCTGGAATCGTATCCCAAAGTCTCGATCATTGTTCCGGCATATAATGAAGAAGTGAATATTGTTTCTTCCCTGCACAATTTATTAAGGCAGACCTATCCGGATTTTGATATCATTCTGGTTGATGATGGCAGTAAAGATTTAACGTACGAAAAGGCAAAGGCGGAATTTTCCGGTCACCCGAAACTTAAAATTTTCACTAAAACAAACGGTGGAAAAGCAACCGCTCTGAACTACGGTATTGCTCAGTCTGATGCAGAATATGTGGTCTGTATAGATGCAGACACCAAACTGGAAAAAGATGCGGTAAAATATTTAATTGCCCGATTTTTAAATTCAGATCCCGATGAGAAAATTGCCGCGGTGGCCGGAAATGTAAAAGTAGGAAATAAAGTCAACTGGCTGACGAAATGGCAATCCATAGAATACACAACCAGCCAGAATTTTGATCGTCTTGCTTATGCTAATATCAATGCCATTACGGTGATCCCGGGAGCTATTGGTGCGTTTAAGAAATCTGCGGTTGTTGAGGTTGGAGGCTACTCGTCCGATACGTTGGCGGAAGATTGCGATATTACGGTTAAGATTCTGAAAAAAGGATATACCGTTGCCAATGAAAACCGTGCAGTTGCCGTAACGGAAGCTCCGGAAAGTGTAAAGCAGTTTTTAAAACAGCGGTTCAGATGGACGTACGGGATTATGCAGATGTTCTGGAAACAGAAACATACTTTCCTCAATCCGAAATACAAAGGCCTCGGATTGTGGGCAATGCCGAATATTTTACTGTTTCAGTATATCATTCCATTTTTCTCACCGCTAGCCGATCTTATTATGTTTTTCGGAATATTATCAGGAAACGGAGGTAAAATATTAGGTTATTATTTAATCTTTCTTCTGGTCGACGCTTTACTGGCTTTAATTGCTTTTGTCATGCAGAGAGAGAAAATGGTTAATCTTCTGTATATTATTCCGCAGCGGTTCGGCTACAGATGGCTGATGTATATTGTTTTGTTCAGAAGTCTGAGACGGGCTTTAAAGGGAGAAATGCAATCATGGGGATTCCTTAAACGTACAGGAAATGTGAAAGAATTTGCAGCGTCTTAGAATCCGGAATAATAAATTATGATACAATTATTCAGAGATTAAAAGAAAGGTAACATCGGTTCGAGTGAAATTCTGAAAGAATTTTGTATCGAGAACTGATGTTTTATAAAAAATTCTCGATATGTTTTAAAGTGAATTTAATAAAGGTGTTTATTAAACTTTTATTTAACCACAAAAGTTTCAAAAGATAATAATAAAGCAATAATTAGATATTCAGAGTTCTCAAAAGAAAAAATCGAAGATTTTTTAAAGCTATCGTGATCTTTTTCATTTATAACCATCATCTTTAAATAAAATTTGAACTCATCTTTTGTGATTTTTTGTGGTTAATTCTGAATTGGTTTAAACAGATTTAATGTTAAAAATGTTCATAAACAAGCATGAATCAAGTTAAAAAAATAAATGTAGACAGATCTTAATATTTAATTAAATTTGTCTTCACTAAAAAGTAACGAATTAAAAAAAAGTTACACTTATTGTATAAATTGTAATTATAATGAAAAAACTTACGCTTTCTTTGCTTTTACTAGCAGGGATTTGTTCACAGAATGTGAACGCACAGACTTCTGACAAAGGTCTGGATCTTAGCCTGATGGATAAATCAGTACGTCCGCAGGATGACTTTTACAACTATGTGAGCGGAACGTGGATGAAAACCGCTAAAATTCCTTCTGATAAACCAACTTGGGGAAGCTTCAACAAATTGGCTGAAGATACAGATAACAATTCAATGACTATCCTGAACTCTTTGCTGAAAGATAAATTCGCAGATGGAACAGAAGGTAAAAAAATTCAGGATCTGTATGCAACTTACATGAATATTCAGAAGAGAAATGCAGACGGAATTAAACCAATCCAGGCAAACCTGAATAAGATCGATGCCATCAAAAACGTTAACGATCTTCAGAATTACCTGATTTCCGTAACAAAAGAAGGTGAAAATACCTTTTACGGATGGGGTGTAGATGCAGACCTGAAAGACTCTAAAATGAACGCGGTTTATTTAGGAAATGCATCATTAGGTTTAGGAAGAGATTACTACCAGAAAGTAAACGAAAAAAATACGGAAGCTCTTAACGAATACACAAAATATGTGGCTTCCATGCTGAAAGAATTAGGATACAAAAATGCCGACGCAGCAGCGAAAGGTATTGTTGATTACGAAAAAAGTATCGCTAAAACATATCTTACAAACGAGCAGAGTCGCGATAATACGCTTCAGTACAACCCTGAAACAATGGCTGAGCTTAAGACGCTTGTAAAAAATGTAGACCTTCCTTCTTATCTTAATAAAGTAGGGGTAAATACAGATAAAGTGATCATCGGTGAATTGGGATATTATAAAAATTTAGACAAATTCATCAATGCACAGAATCTTCCTGTGATCAAGGATTATCTTAAATTCCACATGATCAACGGAAGTGCCTCTTACTTAAGCGAAAAACTGGGTGACATGAGATTTGCTTTCTATGGTAAATATCTAAGAGGTCAGCAGGAACAGAGAGCATTAAACAAAAGAGGATATGAGCTGATCAACGGAACGTTGGGTGAAGCTTTCGGAAAACTGTATGTAGAGAAATATTTCCCTGCAGAAGCAAAAGCGCAGATGGTTGAACTCATCGACTATTTAAAGAAAAGCTTCGCGGTACATATCAATAATTTAGCGTGGATGTCTTCTACAACAAAGGAAAAAGCAATGCAGAAGCTGAACAAATTCACTGTAAAAGTTGCTTATCCTGACAAATGGAAAGATTATTCTAAATTAACCATCGTTCCTGAATCTAAAGGTGGAAATCTTTACTCAAACCTTCAGAATATCACCGAATGGCAGTACAATAAGGATTTAGCAAAAATCGGAAAACCGGTTGATAAATCTGAATGGGGAATGACTCCACAAACGGTAAACGCTTATTACAACCCGGTAAACAACGAGATTGTATTCCCTGCCGCGATTCTTCAGCCGCCTTTCTTCAATCCTCAGGCAGATGCAGCCGTAAACTTCGGAGGAATCGGTGCTGTTATCGGTCACGAAATGAGCCACGGATTTGATGATTCCGGCGCACAGTTCGATGCAGACGGAAACTTGGTAGACTGGTGGACTCCGGAAGACAAAGCAAACTTTGAAAAAGCGACTAAAGCGCTTGCTGCTCAATATGATAAATACGAGCCTGTAAAAGGAACTTTCGTAAACGGAACCTTTACAAACGGTGAAAATATCGCCGACTTAGGTGGGGTAAACATCGCTTATGATGCTCTTCAAATGTATCTTAAAGACAAAGGAAACCCTGGATTGATCAGCGGATATACACAGGATCAGAGATTCTTCCTGAGCTGGGCAACCGTTTGGAGAACATTATCCAGTGAAAAATATATGGTAAACCAGGTAAAAACAGATCCGCACTCTCCCGGATATTTCAGAAGTTTTGGGCCTATCATCAATGTTGATGCCTTCTACAAAGCATTCGACGTGAAGCCGGGAGATAAATTGTATAAAGCTCCAGCAGAAAGAATTAAAATTTGGTAATCATTACCGAAAAAATACCAAAACCGTTCAGCAATGAGCGGTTTTTTTGTTATTGATAAATGAAAAATTATAAATCAGAAAATAATCAATCTGATTTAAAGATTACTCATACAAGCCACATTGTTAAATCTCACTACTTCAACCTCAACCTCAATCTTAACCTTAACCTCAATCTCTAAATTCTAAACCATAAACATTTATCACTAAAATTTGTATATTTGATAAGTTTGTGTAAAATCAAAAAATATTTTTAATGAAAAAGTTAAATATCGGGATACTGGCTTTCTCCGGGCTTGTATTTTTAAATTCATGTGGTACGGCAAAAACTGCAGACACACAAAAACCTGAAGCTGTAAAAGAAGTTGCAGCAGAACCTGCGAAAGAAGAGGTAAAAGAAGAAGGGATCAATTTGTCTTACATGGATAAATCTGTACGCCCGCAGGACGATTTTTTTAGCTATGTGAACGGAAATTGGGTGAAAACCACACAGATTCCTTCAGATAAAGCGAGCTGGGGATCCTTTAATGCATTGAGGGAAAATGTAGATGACGCTTCTCTGGATATTTTAAATAAAATTTTATCTGAATCTTATTCGGAAGGTTCCGAGGGGCAGAAAATCCAGAACCTTTATGCTTCATTTATGGATACGGATAAAAGAAATGCAGAAGGGTTGACACCAATAAAAGGAGATCTGGCTAAGATCGACGCCATTAAAAACCTGAACGATCTTCAGAAATATTTACTGGAAGCTACAAAGTTAGGTGACAACTCGTTCTATGGCTGGAGAGTAGGAGCAGATATGAAGAATTCTAAAATGAATGCGGTGTATCTTGGCGGTCCGGATCTTGGTTTAGGAAGAGATTATTATCAGAAAGTAAACGAAGCCAATACCAAAACCTTGGCAGAATACCAATCTTACGTAGGAAAATTATTCGGTGTTCTGGGATACAAAAACTCTGAAGCAGCAGCAAAAAATGTAGTTGATTTTGAAAAGCAGCTTGCTAATTATTTATTAACGCTAGAGCAAAACAGGGATGCTAATTTAAGATACAACCCCAAAAATGTTTCTGAATTATCAGGATTGGTTAAAAATATAAATCTTCAGAAATACCTTAAGGAAGCGGGAGTTAATACCGACAGAGTGATTATCGGTGAACTGAAATATTATCAGAATATGGATTCTTTCCTTACCCAGAAAAATCTTCCGTTGGTAAAAGATTATCTTAAATATCACTTAATTAATGGTAATGCCAGCAATCTGGATGAAAAGCTGGAACAGATCAGATTTGATTTCTATTCTAAATATCTTCAGGGGCAAAAAGAGCAGCGTCCGATGAACAAAAGAGGTCTTTCTCTGGTCAACGGTGTTCTTGGAGAAGCCTTCGGTAAGCTGTATGTAGAAAAATATTTCACTCCGGAAGCCAAAGCGCAGATGGAAACGTATATTGATTATATCTTAAAATCATTTAAGCAGCACATCAACGATATGGACTGGATGTCGCCTGCAACGAAAGTAAAGGCCCAGGAAAAGCTATCCAAATTCACGGTAAAGATCGCCTATCCGGATAAATGGAAAGATTATACTCAATTAAAGGTAGAATCTCCTAAAGCAGGTGCTACATTATATTCCAATCTTCAGAATGTTTCTGCATGGCAGTATCAGAGAAACCTCGATAAAGTAGGAAAACCGGTCGACAAAACAGAATGGGGCATGACTCCCCAAACGGTAAATGCTTATTACAGTGGTTCGAACAATGAGATCGTATTCCCTGCAGCCATCCTTCAGCCGCCATTCTACAATCCGAAAGCAGATGCCGCTGTTAATTTTGGTGGAATCGGAGCAGTGATCGGGCATGAAATCTCTCACGGATTCGACGATAGTGGTTCCAGATTCGATGGTGACGGAAACCTGAATAACTGGTGGACCGATGAAGACCGTAAGAATTTCGATACAAAGGTCGCTCAACTGGCGGCCCAGTACAGCGCTTATGAGCCGGTGAAAGGCAGCTTTGTCAACGGTAAATTTACCAGCGGTGAAAACATCGGAGATTTAGGTGGAGTAGCAGTTGCTTATGATGCGCTTCAGATGTATCTTAAAGATCACGGAAATCCGGGATTGATCAGTGGCTTTACACAGGATCAGAGATTCTTCATGAGCTGGGCAACCGTATGGAGAACAAAATCTACGGATCAGTATATGACCAACCAGGTGAAGACCGACCCGCATTCTCCTGGAATATTCAGGGCGTATGGTCCGCTGGTAAATCAGGATGCATTTATTAAAGCTTTTGATATCAAGCCAGGCGACAAAATGTACAAGGCACCTGAAGACAGGATAAAAATTTGGTAAACAAGCCAAAAATTGTTAGAAAACGAAAAACGCATCAGAAATGGTGCGTTTTTTATTTAATTTTTCCTAGCTTAGTATTATCGTAAAATGTTGATTTTTGATTAATATTTAGTATTTAAATTAAATATTTCAAGAAAAATCTTAACAAAATTTTGTATGTTACAGTTTTTTTTTAAATTTAAACATTGGATTGGTCAGTTATTTGATGCTGATAAATACGATTCACACCAAAATAGAAAATCTCAAAATAACAATAATATGGCAATGTTTAATTATGGCGTTGGCGGAAACGAAGTGAAAGTGGATGCTAATGAAGCTATTCAGAACATACAGGAAAACAAGTCACTCATCGTGAGCCAGCTTACTACAGATGAATCTTATGTTCCTGAAATTGTAACAGGTCTAAAGACTGTGGATGACGTCTTCAAACATTTCCAGCCTTCTGTACACGTGCAGCACGAAACGGAAGACGGCAATGTAGTAGAAGAAGAATTCCGTTTTCAAAATCTTGCGGACTTCACCCCGAAAAATCTTACCCAGAAATCAGCGTACCTTCAGCAGCTCAGCATGGAGCAGGAACAGTACAACAAAATCGTACGTCAGCTGAAAACCAACAAAATTTTGCGGAATATGCTCGAAAATGATCAGACCAGAGCTGCATTTATCGAAGTATTGAAGGACGTGGCACAAGAACTTGAAAAATAATCTAAAGACTTTACATTAATCATGGATAGTAAATTACAGGCAGCTGAAAACCAACAACAGGGACAACAGCAGCAACACGCAGGTCAGCCGAAGGCTAATCCGCTTGCCGAGCTCAATAAAATCGGAGGTTTTGGTTTTGTAGAATCCGTTGTGGATGGTATTGCCAATATGAACCCCACAAGAAAAGCAAGGAAAGAAATCTTCCTTAATGATAGCAATAAAGAAGAGGAACGAAAAGAGCTTCTTCAAAAAATAAACCTTTGGGTAAATCTTCTGGAAGGCAATGATTCTGCCGATAAAATGGCAGAAACATGCAAATCGAAGGCACAGGCAGCAGAACAGAGCCTGAAATCAAATCTTAAAAATACACTTGACGCCGTTCGCATGCTTGAAACAAACTATAGAACGGTGGCCCAGTTTTATAAAAATACCGAGCTTGATAAAGTTGACAATGTAAGCATTGTCAATGCAAGCCTGGATCAGGTTTCCGATCTTGATAATCCTTTGTTTATCGATGCCATCGCAGAAGAATTCAAGAATTATTACGATCGCCTGGATCTTAGAGATAACTATTCTATCTTAGCAATTCCGGGATATTTAGGATCGAATAAAGTGATCGAAAAATGGGCGAAAATCTGTAACGAAAACAAAGTGATGATGGTTACCGATTTTGCCAATCTCGACAAGCCGGATGATGTGGTCGATCTTTTTCACTCTGCGAATCTTACGGGTGGAGAACTGCACAGAAGTAATGTGATCATGACATGCAACTGGCTGGTAGGCCGCGGAAAAGCTGAAGAAGTAGGGGAGGAAGAAAACGTCGAACTTCCGCCATCAACTTCACTGGCAGGAAAAATCCATAAAACGCTGATGTCTCAGGTGGCAGCAGGTAAAAAGCATGGAAACATCAATGAAGTAGACGCCGTAAAATTCGAATTAAAGAAAAGCGAGATTTCACAGCTTGAAAAAATGGGACTTGTTCCTATGGTCAATGAATACGGAAAGATCATGGCATTTTCTGCAAAAACACTATTCACCGGCGATAATATCGGTTTGCAGACGTATTCTGTTGTTCGTGTATTCGACTATGTTACTAAAGTTTTATTAGACTTCCTGAACAGAAGGGCTTTCGAAAACTGGAATGCCAAAAATGAAGATGATTTAAGAAGACAGATTGTTCAGTTTCTGGATAATATTAAAGGTCCGGACAAACTGATCGAGAAATTTAAAATTGTTCGTTTCGAACAGGACAGAGTAAATAAAGACAGAGTGTGGCTTGACATCCGCCTGACACCTTATTTCCCAACAAAAAGTTTTGTAATAAAGCTTGACGGGCACAAAGGTGATGACGGAAACGAATGGGATGCTGAATACGCTCAGGAATAAAAAATATATCTTAAAAACCGATGAAAATACATCGGTTTTTTTCTATCAAATCCTTAAAATATTTCTTATGAAAGGCAGATTACTTTATTTTTTGCCATTAATTCTTCTTGTGTTCAGCTGTGAAGAAAAAAAGATTCAGCAGGAGCATACAATAGATCTTTTTGCGGATGAAAGACAGGAAGGTAAAGCTTATATTATGAGTGAACAGGAATGCTTTGATGCCAGTAATCTCGTAATTTCAACATCAGATATTAAACTGACAGACAGTTCTACAGGTCGCGGACGGGCAGTTTTCATCTATAAAATTCAATCAGGTGAGGTGCTTAAAACAACAATAGACTCAATCGTTACTTTTCCTATACAGATTTTATCAAATCAAAGATTGGAACTTAAATCTTCGATGTATGCTTACCTTAAAAAACTTGAAGGCTACCGCTTTATTGCAAAAGACAAACACCTGAAATATCAATGGCTTAAAGCCGCCCCCGTTTACCCGGTAAAAAGGGAAAATTAAATTATCTTTGCAGCATTAATGAAGAAGAACTTTTGGAAAATATTAAAAATTCAGATTTAAAACCTATTGGCAATAAACTTCTAACCTGGTACAGGACAAACGCCAGAGATCTTCCTTTCCGCCAGACAAAAGATCCGTATAAAATATGGATATGTGAGATCGTTTTTCAGCAGACAAGGATCAATCAGGGATTGAATCACTACAATAATTTTATTGCAAGGTTTCCGGACGTTAAAACACTGGCTGAAGCTGATGAAAATGAAGTTTTACTGTACTGGAAAGGATTGGGATATTATTCAAGGGCTATAAATGTTCATAAGGCGGCACAGCAGATTATGAACGACTATCATGGAATTTTCCCCCATGAATATGAAGAAATTTTAAAATTAAAAGGAGTCGGGAAATATACTGCTGCTGCGGTTTCCAGTATTTGTTTCAATGGTAAAATTCCTGCGGTGGACGGAAATTTTTACCGTGTTCTCAGTCGGATTTTTGCAGATGATTTTGATATTTCAAACTCAAGAGCTTTCAATTATTTTTCTGAGCTTGCACATTTAATTTTACCGGATAATGTCGGTGATTTTAATCAGGCCATGATGGATCTGGGATCTGAAATTTGTAAACCAAAAAATCCTTTGTGTGGAGAATGTCCGCTAAATAATGATTGTCTTGCTTTTTCAATGAACAAAGTAGCTGAATTCCCCGTTAAAGCCAAAAAAACAAAAGCAAAAGATCTCGAATTAAAATATTATTTTGTCCACAGAAACGGACAATTCCTGATTCAGCAGAGAAAAGACGACTTCATCTGGAAAAAACTGTTCGAATTTGTACCTGAAATTTCCGATAAACTGGTACCATTCATCGTAGGCGTAAAAACAGTAAGCCATAAACTGACACACAAAAATTTAAGTATAGAAATTTACAATGTTGAAGTAGATTCTGAAGAAATCTGGCAAAGTTTTATCGCTGAGAATAATTACATCATAACCAATGTTGAAGGTTCTCACGAAAGATCATTTCCAAAACCTTTGGAAAATTATATCCAAAATTATGATGCGGCATACAGAATTCTGTGATGTCATTGCGAGCAGCGAAGCGACGAAGCAATCTCAAAAAATGAAAAATCAATAGTCTGGATTTCTACAGAATGACAAAATGTGCTATTCACCCAAAATTATAAATTTTGATATCTTTTGCTGAGTGAAACGCCTTTGCGAACTTAAAAGCGGGTAATGGTCAAAAAATCTTTGCGATCTTTGCGTTAAAATAAAGCCATCCCAATAAAATTCAATTTCAAATCCAAAACCTATTGAAATCCTGAAATTTGTATTCTCAAATCTAAATGGAATTTGTATTTTTGCAAAATGTTTAAAAACGCCATTTTTATTTTTGCAGCTTTGCTTTTGGTGTCTTGTGGCAAAGATCCTGTTCCAAAGCCTTATGGAGAGCTTCGCCTGGAATATCCTGCGCCGAAATACCAGAAGTTTGAAAATAACTGTGCCTATACTTTTGAATATTCAGATTTTGCCAAAATAGCGGATGCTAAAAGGCCCTGCTGGTATTACCTGAATTATCCGAAAATGAAAGCGAAAGTATTCGTAACTTATTACCCGATAAAAAACGATTTTGCGGCACACATCCAGGAAGCGGAAAAAATGGTTTACGAACATACGATAAAAGCAAGTGCTATTGACACCAAATCATTCGAATACCCGGAAAAGAAGGTGTATGGTAATTTTTATGAGCTTAAAGGTCAAAGTGCTTCAAATCTTCAGTTTTACATTACAGACAGTACAAAACATTTTGTAACTGCTTACTTATATTTTAACACAAGGCCAAAACCTGACTCTTTGGCTCCTGCAGTAGATTATATCAAAAATGATATGAAACATCTGCTAGACACATTTGAATGGAAAAATTAATTACGTTTAACATACTTTGATAATAATATGAAACTTTTAGTTGTAGGAAGTGTTGCATTCGATGCAATTGAAACCCCATTTGGTAAAACAGATAAAATTTTGGGAGGTGCAGCAACATATATCGGGATTACTTCATCTATTTTGGGTGTAAAATCAGGAATCGTTTCCGTTGTGGGAGGCGATTTCCCCCAGGAATATCTGGATATGTTTACCAATAGAGGTGTAAACATCGAAGGGATTGAAATTGTAAAAGAAGGCAAAACTTTTTTCTGGGCCGGTAAATACCATAACGACCTGAATACCAGAGATACATTGGCAACGGAAGTAAATGTTCTGGAAAACTTTGATCCGAAAATTCCTGATTCTATGCAGGATGCGGAGATTTTATTATTGGGAAATCTTCATCCGGGAGTACAGCTATCAGTTCTTGAAAAAATGCATAATCGTCCGAAATTGGTTATTCTTGATACAATGAATTTCTGGATGAATACCGCCTGGGATATTTTAATGGACATGATCGCAAAAACGGATGTTATCACCATCAATGATGAAGAGGCAAGACAGCTTTCCGGAGAATATTCTTTGGTGAAAGCAGCTAAAAAAATTCACGAGATGGGTCCTAAATATGTCATTATCAAAAAAGGTGAACACGGAGCTTTACTTTTCCACGACGGTAAAGTATTTGCGATCCCTGCACTGCCGCTGGAGGAGGTTTTCGATCCAACCGGAGCCGGAGATACTTTTGCGGGAGGTTTTGCAGCTTATCTTGCTAAAAAAGGAAAAACTGATTTTGAAACCATGAAATCTGCTTTAATAGTAGCTTCTGCAATGGCTTCTTTCACAGTTGAAAAATTCGGGACAGAAAGAATTGAGGAGGTAAATGAATCTGATATGTTCGCAAGATTAAAACAATTTAAAGAATTAACAACATTTGACGTGGAACTACAGTAAATACTTCTTTTTTAAGAAATATTTATAATAAAAAATTTAGTGTAATTCATTAAGAATTCTAAATTTGCAACTTGTTTAAAATAGTAAAATGATAAATAAACTTAAGATCACTTTTCTTTTTGGAATTTTCATCATGTTGTTGGGTACAAATATGATGAATGCTCAGCTGAAACAAGGAGATTTAGTGGATGGTATTGCTGCTGTAATCGGTGATGAAATTGTTTTGGAATCTGACGTGAATGAGCAGATGAACTATGCAAAACAGCAGGGAGCTTCTAATATCGATAAATGTGAGTTTTTAGAGAGTTTTCTAAACAACAAACTCCTGGTATACGAAGCAAGAAAAGATACCTTAATTGAAAACCGTTCTGCGGCAATTAAAGAACAGGCGAATTCAAAATATCAGCAGTTATTGTCCCAGTTTCCGGATGAGAAAACAATGCTGGCTGCCTACAAGTTCAGAAACGGATATGAAATGAAAAATGCGATCGAGAAAATCGATACGGATCAATATTACGGACAGGCAAAATACCAGAGAATTACGGAAAAAGCTGACGTTACGCCTAATGAGGTAACTGATTTCTACAATACGTACAAAACTCAGCTTCCGGAAATTAAAGATGAGGTTTCATTATCGCAGATTATGATGTATCCTAAGCTTACTGAAGCTCATAAAGATGAACTGATTAACAGATTGAAGAAAATAAAGCAGGATATTCAGGGAGGAGAAACTTTTGAAAGCCAGGCAAGGATCTATTCAGAAGATCCGGGTTCTGCGGCAAACGGTGGTTTAATGAAAAATATCTCTAAAGGTCAGATGGTAAAACCTTTCGAAGCTGCTGCCCTTAACCTTCAAGAAGGAGAAATTTCAGACCCGATAGAATCCGAATTCGGTTATCATATCATACAGCTGGTAAAAAAATCAGGAAAGATATATGATGCAAGACATATTCTTTTAATGGCAACACCTACTGATGAAGAAATTAAAACCGCAAAAACAAAATTAGACAGCATCAGAGGTTTGATTATGGATGGTAAAATGACTTTTAAAGATGCCGCGTTCAGATTTTCTGATGATAAAAGAACAAAATTCAATGCCGGTGTTATTCCCGGTGCTGATGGCTCTAATAAAATAGAAAGAGAAAGTGTTCCAGGAACAATCAGTTATGAGTTAGCAGGTCTTAATAAAGGAGATATCACGAATGCTTTTGATGATAAAGATGAAAGAGACAGAAAAGTAGTAAAGATCATCAAAATGGAAGATGTGATTCCTGCGCACCAGATTACGCTGGAAACTGACTATGACAGAATCAAGCAAATGGCACTTAACAAAAGAAGAAATGAAATGGTGGAAAAGTTTGTTAATTCAAAATTACCGACGACATTCATTTCGATAGACGGCCGATATGACAGCTGTGCTTTTAAAGGAAGCTGGAAAAAAGATTCAATCAAAAAGTAGATATACTAAACCTTCAGAATTTCTGGAGGTTTTTTTATGCTTAAAACTGCCGTTAACATTAGTTTTTATTATTTTTACAGCATGAGCAATTTTATAGATTTTAGTTCGGCTAAAAAACTTCACGATATGCAGCAAAGTCAAAATAGAATTACACAACTTTTTAATATTCAATATCCCATCATCCAGGCGGGCATGATCTGGCATTCCGGATGGAGACTGGCTTCGGCAGTTTCAAATTGTGGAGGATTGGGATTGATTGGTTCCGCAAGTATGTATCCTGACATTTTGCGTGAAAACATTCAGAAGTGTAAGAAAGCTACTGATAAGCCTTTTGGCGTAAATGTAGCACTCCTTTATCCCAATTTAGAAGAAATTATCAATATTATTTTGGAAGAAGAGGTGAAGATTGTTTTCACATCTGCCGGAAGTCCTAAAGCTTATACCGAAACTCTTCAAAAAGAAGGAATAAAAGTGGCTCACGTCGTTTCCTCTACAAAATTTGCCATGAAATGCGAAGATGCAGGAGTTGACGCTATCGTTGCAGAAGGCTTTGAGGCTGGCGGTCACAACGGAAGAGATGAAACGACAACATTCTGTCTGATTCCGAATGTCAAAAAACACATTACAAAACCGCTGATTGCAGCAGGAGGAATTGCTTTGGGATCACAAATAAAAGCAGCCATGATCCTCGGGGCAGACGGTGTACAGATTGGCTCCCGGTTTGCCGCAACGACAGAAGCAAGTGCTCATGAAAACTGGAAGAAAAAAATAACCGAACTTCAGGAAGGTGATACTCATCTTACCCTGAAAGAACTTGCGCCGGTAAGGATGGTTAAAAATAAGTTTTTTAATGAACTCGAAGAAATCTATAATACAGGTAGAAATAAAGAATCCCTGATTGCTTCTTTAGGCCGCGCAAGAGCAAAAAAAGGAATGTTTGAGGGTGATTTGGATGAAGGTGAGCTTGAAATAGGCCAGGTTTCCGCTTTAATTGATGAGATACTTCCTGCAGAAACTGTGTTTAAAAATTTGCTGGAAGAATTCAGAAATACGGATACCCCGGTTTTATAAGGAATTTAAAGATAATGGAAGTAGGGATTATCGATGTAAAAGGGAAAAAGCTTTATGTTGAGTACAAAAATTTATTTGAAAACAGGCCGACTGTTGTTTTTTTACATGATTCTTTAGGCAGTTCTCAGCTTTGGAGAGACTTCCCGGATAAACTGTCAAAGGAAACCCAATGTAATACGTTGATATATGATCGTTTAGGTTATGGAAAATCTTTTCCTATGTTTACTCATGAACGTAAAATCGATTATATGGAAACCGAAGCAGATGTTCTGAACGCCTTACTGGATCAATTAGATATACAGGAGATTATTCTTTTTGGTCACAGTGATGGAGGGACAATCGCTTTAATTGCTGCCGCAAAATATCCCGAAAAAATAAAAGCAGTTATCTGTGAAGCCGGCCACATTTTCGTGGAAGATATTACCGTAAAAGGTGTTGCAGACGCATTGCATACTTATCAGACGACAAATCTTCCTGAACGGTTGGCGAAATATCACGGTGACAAGGTGGAAATGATCATTAAGGCATGGACAGAGATTTGGTTAAGTGATCGATTTCGAAGCTGGAATATAGAATGCCTTTTGAAAGATATCAATTCACCGCTGTTATTTATTCAGGGTGAAAATGATGAATACGGAACATTGATGCAGGTCGAGAAAACGATTTCCCAAGTAGGCGGAGCTGCTGAAAAGTTTATTATTAAAGGTGTCGGGCATACTCCTCATAAAGAGGTTCCGGAACTGGTTTTAGCAAAATCAATTGAATTCTTAGGTCAAATAGTGAATAGCCGTAAAATTTAAATTACTATTTTAATAAAAAAATTAAATCAGCAATATCAATAGGAGCGGGCTTTAGCCCACTTTAATTTTAATATACAAGTTGGCTTTAGCCAAAATTTAAAGATTCAATTTCTAACAGTATATTTTTTCTGGCCTGATCTTCATATTTTTCTCTAAAATAATTCGTTTTAAAGATACTTTCAGATTCCAGAAAATGATGTAATACTTTTTTTCTTCCGGGTTTATATAGTAAATCGGGATATATTGAGTATTCTTTTCTGATTTTTTGAGTGTATTCTATGTATTTTTCAGATTTCTGTCCCAAGACCGAAAGATCTGCATCCAAAAGATAATTGGTGTCACTGTCCTCAGATATATGAAGTTTTGTAGCAATGATCTGTTGTGAAACTTTTTCAGCAAGATCGGTGTCTGTACACAATTTTCGAAGATGTTTTCTGGCAAACTCAGCGCTTTTTTCTTCATTAGTTTTTGAAGAAACATTATAAATCACATCATGATAAAATACAGAAAATGTAATTGCTGTAAGATCTGTTATTGTAGGCGTTACCTGACTCAGTTCAATAAACATATTTTGCAGATGTTCAAAGTTGTGATAGTGTCTTCCTTTTTCGGAATATTTCTTCTCTATCTCAAGCCATAGATCATTAATAAGCTTAATATTATCTGAGATTTGAATACAATTTCTTGAAAATCTTTCTTGAAGATCCATTTTACGATTTTTTAAATAAAAAAAGGAACTTTAAAAAGTTCCCTGATTTGCTTCTATAGCTTGTTTAAGTTCAGCCCAGCCACCGCCGTTATAGCCTTCTTTCAGGCCTTGAGTGTTTAGGTATTCCAAAGCTTTTCCGCTTCTGTTTCCACTTCTGCAGAAAATAATTACCGGTTTTTCAATAGACAAAATCTCATCTTGTCTTTCTTCTACTTCGCCCAGAGGAATATTTTTAGCTCCTTCTATATTTCCGTCCATCTCAAGCTCCATAGGCTCGCGAACGTCGATTAATTCATAATTTCCTGATTTTAAAACTTCTGATAAAGACATAATGATTTGATTTATTAAATACTAAACGAAAATACGTAAAATTAATGATAATTAACTACACGTTTAGAATAATGTGTACCCTAAAATAAGGGAAATGGTCTGATATTTTGAAGTCATATAAAGATAATTTTGTAGAAGATTTCTTTGCGTTGTTGCGCGCAATTCGACCAAAAATCTGTCATTATATTTATATCCGGCACCAAATGCAAGATTACTGCCGGAGTCAATCTTGATTTCTGCAAAATCCATTTTAAGTTTAGAATTAAGCTCAAGATCTATCACGTAAGCTGCGTTTAAAAAAATCTTTGATTTGTTATTCAGAAAGAAATAATATCTCACTCCAAACGGAACTTCTATGGATTTATAATCCACCTCTCTTGTCGATTTTGTTTCAAAATACTGACCAGCATATACAATCGATTCTTTTTCAGTCTTATAGTATTGATAAGTTGGTTCAACAAACAAAGCCCATTTATTTTTATTGAATGGTAATATAAACTCAGCTTCAATTCCTATTCTGAAAGATGCCTCGCGGTCAAATTTAGTTGTCTCATTGGCTAAATAAGTTGAATTATTAACTTCAAATGAAGAAAAATTAATTCCAGGTCTGATATTTAAATTGAAAAGATCAGCCTTTTCTGCCGGTTGATTATAGTTTATTGCAGTATTACCATCGCTACAAGCGTTATAGCTTATAAATAAGTTAGCAAGGTCTTTTGTCTCGTATTTTGCCGCATCAATTTTTTTGTTTTCAACTCCGCAATTTAAAATTTCGGCAAGCTGCTTTTTATAATCTTCATTATACGCAATTTGGTTAGTGTTAATATAATAGGATTTGTGGATTAACTGCTTTGGTTCAGAGTTGTTAATGTTGAAAAAAAACTTTTGGATTTCTGAATTTTCATAATATAAAAGATCAGCCTTTCCGTCGATGATGTATTTAAGAAATACTGTACGCTCTTCAAACTGGGGTTTTCTTTCATAGGACATATCGGATAACTGTTCGGATGAATTATCGATCATCACTTTTTTTCTGACATATTTGCTTTCATTACCGATTCCGAATTCCTGAATGTTTGCGATGTTTTGTCTTTTAATATCCGTCGATCCATCGGTTTTATATTCAAATTCTGTAGGGTTATTCTTCCAGTCAAGATTTTTAATTAAAACTTCACTCTTTTTACCCGAGTTATTAATAAAATATCCTTTTTCGAATTTGATTTGCGCATTGAATAGGCTAACTGAGGAAATACAGGCTAATAAAATTATTTTATTCATGGTTATTATAAATTTCTCTTTATGAGATATTAATTATTAAAGCCGCAAATTTATAAAATAATCTTAGTTTTGCAAGGTAAATAATGAATTCGAACGCAGAAAAATATTCGCAGTTGATCAAGGCCAGGGCAAAAAGTTTTGGCTTTCAGAGCTGTGGTATTTCCAAAGCTGATTTTCTGGAAGAAGATGCAAGACCACTGGAAGAATGGCTGAAGAATAATTTTCATGGCGAAATGAAATATATGGAAAATCATTTCGATAAAAGACTGGATCCGAGGTTATTGGTAGAAGGTTCAAAATCAGTGATTTCCCTTTCCTATAATTACTTTCCCGAAGAGAAAATTTCTACATTGGATAATTTTAAAATCTCAAAATATGCCTATGCCGAAGATTACCATGAAGTAATCAAAGATATTCTCAGAGAGATGGTTGCAGGGCTTCAGGAAGATATCGGAGCGTTTGGTTTTCGGGTTTTTGTTGATTCTGCACCGGTTCTGGAAAGAAGCTGGGCCCGTAAATCCGGAATTGGTTGGGTAGGTAAAAATGCAAATCTTATTACTAAGCATAACGGCTCATTTTATTTTCTGGCCGAGATCATCTGCGATCTTGAACTGATTCCCGATCACGAAACAACCGATCATTGCGGGACATGCAGGAAATGTATAGATGCCTGTCCTACAGATGCTATTGTTTCTGAAAAGCTGATCGACGGAAGCAAGTGTATTTCTTATGCTACTATTGAGCTTAAAAATGATATTCCCGATTATTTTAAGGATAAAATGGATGACTGGATGTTCGGATGTGATGTCTGTCAGGATGTTTGTCCGTGGAACAGGTTTTCAGCGCCGACACATCAAAAAAAGTTTTCACCCAACCAGGCATTAAAAAACTTTAAAAAAGGCGAATGGAAAGAACTTACTCAGGAGCTGTTTTCGGAAATATTTAGGAAATCTCCCGTTAAAAGGACAAAATTTGCAGGTCTTAAACGAAATATAGAATTTCTAGGCAAGTCATCAAACAAGTTGAATTTTTAGGGGATAATTTCCTGTCTGGAATTTTTAGGTTCCAAAATCAAAAGGATAAACGACCATTCCTTAAATTTATTTAAAGAGGTAAGATTTTACAGGTATCGGGTTACTTCAAAAAAAAGATTTTCAGGAGAATATTTCTCACCGAAAATCAACGTTTTTTCTGTATTCTTTTTGGAGCAACTTTTACTCTGATTTTAAATCTTTTGTTTGATTTAGTGTTTTTCTGCATATTTGTGAACAATTTTGTATTTAAATTTAAAGAAAAATTCGTTTAAAACAAATACTTTTAAGAAAATTATTATTAAATTTTATTCATTATATTTAAAAGATGGCTGTCAAAAAAATGTTATTTATTATTCTTAAAGCTTTAGGCATTGTTGTTGGAATTATCGCACTTTATGTTGCTTTAGGATATCTTCTGCCGTTTATTGAAATTTCGGCGAAAGATGATGGCCAAAAGAAAGAAATTCCCATTTATATTTACACCAACGGAGTGCATACAGATATTGTAATGCCTGTAAAAAACAATCTTTACGACTGGAGTGCTACAGTTCCGTTTGCCAATACAAAATCAAAAAAAACAGATTATAATTATATAGGAATCGGGTGGGGTGATAAAGGCTTTTATCTTGATACTCCTACCTGGGCCGATCTCAAATTTTCCACAGCCTTTAAAGCTGCTTTCTGGCTAAGTGAATCTGCGATGCACTGTACCTATTATGAAACAATGAAAGAAGGCGATGACTGTAAAATGATTATGATCAGCAGAAGTCAATATAAAAAACTGGTAGAATTTGTAGAAAATAAATTTGACAGAGATCACAACGGAAATTTTATTCTTATTCCTACCAATGCGGTCTATGGAAATAATGACGCATTCTACGATGCAAAAGGAAGATACAGTTTTCTTGATACCTGCAATACCTGGGCTAATAATGCTTTAAAAGTTGCCGGACAAAAAGCGGCCCTGTGGACCCCTACTGATTACGGAATATTTCTGCATTATAAATAATACATTAAATTATTTTTATATTTAACAGAAATATTTTTGTAAAATAATTTTTATATTAGTGCATCAAAAAAAACACAAATGTGGTATCTTTATTGTATTTCAATGTGAAAAAATAATGAAACACAAACTCTTTCGCGAGCAACAGCTGAATTGTGATATAGACACTGCGTGGAAATTTTTTTCTTCTGCTAAAAATCTCTCCAAGATTACTCCGGAAAATATGAAATTCATTGTCCTGACAAAGTTTGAGAATGATGAAATCTATGAAGGCATGATCATCGACTATTTTGTTTCTCCACTTTTTGGAATTAAATTGAAATGGAAAACCGAGATTATTCAGGTCAGTTTCAGAAAGAGCTTTACTGATTTTCAAAAAAAAGGACCTTACAAACTCTGGCATCATCACCATGAATTTATAGAAAATGAAAACGGTGTACTGATGAAAGATACTGTCGATTATGAACTTCCTTTTGGTCTTTTAGGAGAAATTGCTCATAAAATTTTTGTTAAAAATAAGCTCCAGCATATTTTCGATTATCGGTTTAATGTATTGGAAAAACTTTTTAATCAACACAACTGATTTTTCATGTCTGTCATTAAAAACAAAATAAATATTTTTTGGTTCCGGAGAGATATGCGATTGCAGGATAATTGTGGTCTTTACCATGCCTTAAATGGAGATTTTAAAGTGCTGCCTGTTTTTATTTTCGATAAAGAGATTTTAGGAAAACTTGAAAACAAATCGGATAAAAGAATAGATTATTTCCACCAGGCGTTGAAAGAAATTCATCAGGAACTAAAAAAGTATACCTCAGGAATTAAAGTTTTTCATGAAAAACCTTTGGATGCATTCAAAAAATTAATCAACGAATTCGATATTGATACCGTATTCTGTAATTCCGATTACGAGCCTGATGCGATAAAACGTGATCAGGAGGTGGAAGCTTATCTTAAAAAAAATGATATTGATTTTAAAAGCTTTAAAGATCAGCTGATTTTTGAAAAGGACGAAGTTCTAAAAAAAGACGGAACACCCTATACCGTTTATACACCTTATTCGAAACAATGGAAAGCGCTTCTGAAAAAAAACAGTATTGAAAACTATAAAGCAGATTTTTCGAATTTCTTACCATATCAGGCACCAGAATTTCCTGAACTTGATGATATCGGCTTTAAAAAAACGGAAGTTGAATTTAAACAGCCTGTTCTTAACAAATCAATCATTGATGATTATGGTCAATACAGAGATTTTCCGGGAATGGATCACACAACCCATTTGGGTGTTGCCCTACGATTCGGAACAATCTCGGTTCGTAAATGTGTACAGTTTGCTGTTGAACATAATGAAACCTGGCTGAATGAGTTAATCTGGCGTGAGTTCTTTATGCAGATTCTTTATCATTTTCCGAAAGTAGTGCATCATTCATTTAAAGAAAAATATGAAAATATAGAATGGAGAAATAATGAAAAAGAGTTTGATCTCTGGTGCAAAGGAAAAACAGGCTATCCCATTGTTGATGCCGGAATGCGACAACTGAACCAAACCGGATTTATGCACAACAGGGTGAGAATGGTCGTAGCAAGTTTTCTCACCAAACACCTGCTCATCGACTGGAGGTGGGGTGAAGCTTACTTTGCAGAAAAGCTTCTGGACTATGAACTTTCATCCAACAACGGTAACTGGCAATGGGCAGCAGGCTGCGGATGTGATGCAGCACCTTATTTCAGGGTTTTTAATCCTTCCGAACAGGCTAAAAAGTTTGATGCTGACCAGAAATACATCAAAAAATGGCTTACCGAAGAAGAAATAAATGCTGATCAGATTGTAGAGCATGTTTTTGCCTGGAAAAGAGCGCTCGAAGTGTATGGAAAAGCAGTTAAAAACGGATAATTTTAGTAAGTTTAAAATTATTTTCTTAGTCCTAATTTTTTTAAAGCATTAGCATTCAGGTAGATGTCCGGAAAATGCGTCAGGGATTCTACATCTCTGAAATTTTGAAAAGCTTTTTCATTTTTATTGAATGAAAGCTCTATCGAATCATTATAGATTGCTGTTATTCTTACCACTGAATATCCGTTATAGGCAATTTTAAACCCTTCAAAAAGACATTTTTTTTCAGCTTTTTGGTATATTTTATATTCTTCAAATGGGTTGCTGTCGACTTTGGTATCATAGCCTTTCTTGTTGTGCTCAAGAGATTTCCAGGAGGTATAGTTTCTGGGTTCCTTAAGAATATTTCCTTTCGTATCAACCGGTACAAACATCCCCAGTGTCAGAGGCTTTTTCAGGAAATTCGCATAATTATTCATCAGCTTTAAGGTCTGAAGATCTGCATATCCTTCATGTGAATAATATTCTATGACGAAATCGGTCATAGGAATTAATTTGTGAGAGGAGCTGACTGGCATATATACTGTTTCTACAGGCAAAATCAAATTATTTAATTGGAAACGAAGATAAATAAATTGTTAAAAACAATGAAACAAATTTAATGCTAATCATGCTCATGATTATAAAAAAACAAACCTCCCACATTTTCTGCGAGAGGCTGATGACATATATAAATAAGATAAATATCAATTCAATAATGTCTTTTCAGATACGTAGTAAAATATTGATATTCTTACTTTTGATACCTGAAGACTTGGTATTATGCCAATTTTACATTCACAGCATTTAAGCCTTTCTGGCCCTGCTGTACTTCAAAAACTACTTTGTCATTTTCCTGGATAGATCTTGAAATTAATCCTGAAGAATGTACAAAAATATCTCTGCTTCCGTCTGTTGGAGAGATAAAACCGAAGCCTTTTGCTTCATTAAAAAATTTTACGGTGCCTTCTTGCATTGTAATATTGTTAAAAAAATTATTGTTAAGTCTAATGCCTTGTGCAAAGACTTGTTGTTCAACTAAAATGGCATCTGGAAAGGTAAACTGAAAGAAAATAAGATGTAAAATCTACAGAATAACAAGGCAGTGGCCTGTTTTGTATTGCAAAGATAGAACAAAATAAACAGATTAAATATATTTTAAGTAGTTGATTATCAAAAATATATTTGTATCTTTTAAACCGATCTCTTTATAGCTTGCTCTAAAATTTATAAACGAGTGCATTGATGTTCATGCCTGCTCCTACCGACGCAAAGAGAATAATATCATCTTTTTTTATCGTGTGAGATTCCAGCTCATCTTTCAGGATCATGGTGAGCAAAGAAGGTATGGTTGCTACACTGCTGTTTCCCAATTTGCTGATTACCATAGGCATTATACCGGAAGGAACATCTTTTTCGTACAGCTGATAGAAACGTTCTACAATGGCCTCATCCATTTTCTCATTGGCCTGGTGGATGATTATTTTACTCAGATCATTGATGGGATATCCACTGCTGTCGAAGCATTTTTTCATAGCGTCAGGAACATTGGAAAGCGCAAATTCATAGATTTTTCTTCCGTCCATTTTAATATATTTGGTATCGGGGCAGCTTTCATTGTTGTATGATTTTCCGAAATACAGAAAATCTTTTTCGTTAAGTGTATAAGAAGCTGATAAATGGGATTTTATTCCTGAATCATCGGTTTCATTGGTCTCAACAATTACGGCTCCGGCTCCGTCTGCATAGATCATGCTGTCTCTGTCGTGGATATCAACTACCCGCGAAAGTGTTTCGGCACCGATCACCAGGCATCTTTTTGCTATTCCGGATCTGATAAAGGCATGAGCCTGAATCACTCCCTCAATCCATCCCGGACATCCGAAAAGCACATCATATGCAACGCAGAAATTATTTTTTATTTTTAATGAATGTTTTACCCTTGAAGCCAGGCTCGGAACCGTATCTGACTGGATGGTCCCAAATCGCACATCACCGAAATTGTGGGCAAATATAATATAATCCAGCGTTTCAGGATCTATCCCAGAGTCTTCGATTGCAGACTGCGCTGCTATGAAACCCAGATCAGAGGCTACCTGCGAGCTGTTGGCATATCTTCTCTCTTCGATACCTGTAATTTTTTGTAGTTTTTTTGTAATGGACGCATTACTGTCTTGTAAAAGATTTCCCTCTTCATTCAGGAATACATGGTTATCGAAAAATAAATTGTTAATGGTTTCTGAAGGTATATAGTTTCCTACACCTATGATTTTGCTTGTCATACTAAAATAATTCTAATCCTTAAATAAAATGAAATCAGCCGAACAAATGTTCAGCCTTCGTCAATAAACCTCATGACCATGGCCGTAAAGTTTATAAAACACGTTCTGCGACATTATATCGCTCAATCGTATTGAATCCCATCAAAAATCCTATGATATATATGATGGGATCATTAAGACAATAGAATACAAATAGTAATAAATCAATTAAAAAAAATTATATTTTTAATTCTATATCAGTATAAAGGTAGTTGATTTAAAATAAAAACAGCTATAAATGAATCTAATTTGTTAAAATTTAACATTCATAGATACCTTTTACATATTATTGATCGTTTACAGCTCATCCTCAAGAATTTTGACAATACTGTCGATAACATGCTGCTTTCTGTATTTCTTATGGTATTCGGCTCTTGGCTCGGCAACAATATGATCATGATCTTTACTGAAAAGCGCATAAAGATCTATGTCCGGATGGTGTTCTACGTACCATACCAAAAAAGTCAGGGGCATTGCATTTTTCCCCGAAAAATAAAGTTGAATAGACTGTGGCGTCACACCATACTTGGTTGCGATTTCTCTCATCGTTTCGCCTTTTTGCTTGCTGTACTCACGGATCTTCTCGTAAATTTTCATATTGAGTAGCTTCTTTGTGTTAAATAATTAGCAATAATAAATTGATAAATTCTCAATATAGTATTGTTTATAAATATAAAATCGTATATTTGTTCTTAAAATTGTCTGTTGAGACAACACAAAATTACGAAAAAAGGTTTAACAAAAATTTATTCATTTGTATGGGCAAATCAAAATATCCCAATCAGCAGAGAAAATCTGATGAAAAACTTGATTTTATAGAGCAATGGTTACCGGCGCGTTACACAACTTCAGTAAATATACTTCTACAAGAAGAGCCAAAAGATGCTGTATATATACGAAAGGTAAAAAACAGAAAATTAAAAGATGATAACGTTCTGGATGCACTTTACAAATTATCAATATTTAATAAGCTGCAGATCGAAAAACAATTTTGCTAATATTATTTCAAAAAAATTGATAACTTTATCTTTAAGGTAAAGAAATTAACACAATAACTATGGAAAAAAATAAAACGGTAATCACCGAATGCTTTAAATGTGGAACACGCTACAAAAATCACTTCAAGGCTTCCCCATGCTGCAAATCTATCATTGTAAAAGTAGATGAAAATGGTAACAGAACAACCATTACATATCTCAGCACACTCTCAATCCCACAATTGCAGCCGGTAAAAAAATCAATCTTAGAAAAATCGGAATAAGAACAGTTAATGAATCCCGTAGATGTTGCGGGGTTCTAAATTTACTTGTCATTCTGCGGTGGCGGAAGCTGGACCGGTCCGAAAAATAGATTATTGGGTAGAGCGACTTAATATGCTGGAAATCAATGTAGATATTTATAAAATCTGTGGGTGTGAAATCTGATATTATTTCCTTAAATTTAAGGTTCAGATAATAATCCATGAAAGTATTAATCCCATTTATAGCCGCTTTGATCTTTTCTTATTCTATGAATGGGCAGACCAGAGCAGATTCTTCCATGTATTTTGAAAAGCTTGAATACCAGGATCGTAGTTACAGACCCAGTTATAAAAAGCTCATCGTTCCAACGGTTTTGATTGGATATGGGGTGATAAGTCTTACTTCTGACGCTCTGAAAGATCTGAACAGATCTACAAAATATGAAATTGGTGAGCATCAGCCGAAACATATTAAACTCGATAATTATACGCAGTATCTTCCTGCTGCTATGGTGTATGGCTATAATCTTGTAGGGATAAAGGGTAAACATAATTTCAAGGAAAGGACCATTATCTACGGAACTTCGCAACTGATTTCAGCGGCATTTGTGCTTCCGTTGAAACATTTGGTGAAAGAAGAACGTCCGGACGGTTCTAATAACCTTTCGTTTCCTTCGGGGCATACAGCGGCGGCTTTTTCATCAGCTCATTTTCTTTTCAGAGAATATAAAGATGAAAATTTCTGGCTTTCGCTTTCAGGATATCCTATTGCTTTATTCACAGGAGTTTACCGTACCCTGAATGATAAACATTGGGTGGGGGATGTGGTTGCAGGTGCCGGATTCGGAATTTTAAGTACAGAATTGGCTTATTGGCTTTTTCCCTGGATTAATACATTTTTTAATAAAAAAGATTCCAAAAGTTTTACAATGATCTATCCTGTTTTAGATTCTAAAAATTTTGGAGCCGGAATGGTTTTAAACTTTTAATTATGCATCATCAGTTAGAAAAACATTATGTAAATAGAGTAGGCTGGCTTCGGGCAGCGGTTTTAGGAGCTAATGACGGATTGCTTTCCACCACAAGTATCGTTATAGGGGTTGCCGCCGCTTCACCGGACAGGAATACGATCGTCCTTGCCGCCCTTGCCGGAATGATTGCCGGTGCAATGTCCATGGCTGCCGGAGAATATGTTTCCGTGAGCTCTCAGGAAGATACTGAAAAAGCTGATCTTCTTAGGGAAAAGCGTGAGCTGGAAGAAATGCCCGAAATAGAACTTCAGGAACTTGCCAAAATTTATGAAAAACGCGGTGTCAGTAAAGAAACGGCTTTACGCGTAGCTACTGAACTTACCGAACATGATGCTTTGGCTGCTCATGCGCACGACGAATTGGGAATCAATGAAATTACTCAGGCAAAACCGTTGCAGGCTGCGATTGCTTCATTCGGTTCATTTGCGCTGGGGGCTTTGTTGCCGTTTATGGTTTCGCTTTTGGCGCCAATCAAACAGATGGTCTATTTTCAATATGGTTTTTCAATCGTTTTTCTGATGATTTTGGGAGCTATTTCGGCCAGGACCGGTGGTTCAAAAACCGGAATTGCAGTTATGAGAATATGTTTCTGGGGAACCGTCGCGATGGGTATAACTGCATTGATAGGGCATATTTTTGGAGTCAGTGTTTCTTAAAAGAATAAGAAATAATTGAATAAATGGACATCAGCGAACCTCCAACTATATAAATGAATTTAATTGGATGAAAAATATATTTTCTTTATGCTAATTATTGTAGGTCTTATGAGTTACAATCTTCATAAGAAAACAGATGGCGGCAAGGCATATAATGTTAAAGCCGGCACAGTCACTTTTTAAGACCAGACCAGAAACAGAAAATTACTGTGGCATTAGATAATCCCGGATCCGGAATCCTGAAGTGATTATTTTCAGTCATGGCTATGGAATACATTCAAAGTTCTCAAAAGAATGAAATCGAAGGTTTTTTAAGCTATTGTGACCTTTTTCATTTTTAGTCATCAACTTTAAATAATTGAACTCGTTTTTTGAATCTTTTGTTGTTATATAAAAGCTTAAGCGGATTTTAATTGAATCGTGAGAATTATTTTTTTTCTTTGATAAGTTTGTAGGTAAACAGGGTATTTTTATCCTGAAGATTCCATGTTGATACTTCTTTATCTATCAAATCAGGATTTTTTTTGCTGATATCACGAAGAGAATTGCCTACCGATTTTCTTACATATTCACTGTCTTCTGATCTGTATTTAGCAATAAGATCAACAGCCACTTCAGGATGATCTTTAAAATAAGCTCTTCCTGTCCAGATTCGGAGTCCTTCAATAACTGCTCTTTTAACATTCGGATTAGGGCTAGACAGCCAATTTTTTATTTTGGGTAAGCTTTGCTCATAGCCTATGACGCTGCAATAATGATCAAACGCCTTGGCAAGCATTTCCTGTACACGCCAGTTTGGTTCCAGCGATACTTCATTTTCTAGAATTTTCAGAGCCTCAGGATGGTTTGTAGAAAGCTGTCCGAGAATGTAAGTGCCCAGCATTTTTACCTGGTAATCATTTTGCTTCAGAAAATCCAAAGCCTGCTCAAAATGATTCTCATTTTTATCATTCAGGATTTGATCACCGGCTTCTATAATGTGCTTAAAGCCATGTTCTATCTGAATGATATGGTCAATTATTGATTTTATGTTTGTCATGGTTTAATTATACTCTTTAATCTATACAGATTATGTTATACGTTATTTAAGTTATAAAGTTATTGAATTGTCACAATCTTTAATATTACTGAATGATTTAATCTGTCAGATCAAGATATCTAAGAACACAGGTTGACATGATTTCCTTTTATTTTTTCAGTATTTTAATTATAATATATCAAATTTTTTCTGTCAAAAGAATAAAAAATGACCAGACGCATAAATACATATTTATTGATAGGGCTATTTTTGGCGTATCGACTACCTACATATGATAATAAATTTATTAATGACATAATGTGATCCGACAGTTCTACTGATGGGTAATAATATCTTTTTTGTGTGAAATATTCATAGTTATCTGCCAATCATGGGGTTAAAGGAGTGAATTTTATCGGTTTGGTATTAAATTTGTATTTTTAGAATTAAATCAACAAATATTGAATTATGAAAAAAGTATTTACTTTTATCGGGCTTGTCTCGATGGCTGCATTATCCCATGCGCAAATTGTGATTAATGAAATTTACACCGGAGGTGGTTTACTTGGCGCAGCGATTACGAATGATTTCGTTGAGCTAAGAAACATCGGTACAACGGCACAGACCCTTAACGGTGCAACGCTTCAGTTTGGTTCCGCAACTGGAGGTTTAGATCAGTATTATCCCATTCCTTCCATTACATTGGCCCCCGGCGACACGTACTTAATTCAGCAGGGTTCCAGTGGGTTAGGAGGACTTATCAACTTACTCAATCCAAATCTTATTGTAAGTGTGGTACTGAATTTTGATGGTTCACCAGCTGTAGGAGTCGGTGTAGGCCTTTCACTTACTTCGGGAAAAGTGGCACTGGCAAGTAACGCAACGCAGGTTACCAGCCCTACCTCAGCAAATGTACTGGACTTCGTAGGATACGGATCCGCTAATCAATATGAAGGTGCCGGCCCCGCTCCATCGCCAACCATTTTGAATTCAATTACCAGAACGAATAATGCGGACACCAATAACAATAATGTAGATTTCACTGTAACTTTGCCAACTCCGCAATCTTCTTCAGGAGTGTTGGCAGTAAGTGATATTTCAGGAGCTTCCAAAAGAGCAGGTTTCATTAAAAATAGTTTCGTAAAGGACGATGAAATTATTTTTGATGCTGACGTAAAAGACGTTAAGGTTTACAGTTTATCAGGACAATTAATTAAAACTTTTAAGGGAGGAAACAATGAGACATTCAATGTTGCCGATCTGCAAAAAGGAAATTACATTGTTACCGGAACAGTTAATAATCAGCCTGTTTCTCAAAAGATATTAAAAGATTAATAGTTAATAAATAATTATTTAATTCAGCTGTCTCAATTTGAGGCAGCTTTTTTTATTAATTTAAACTTGCTGATTTAGTGTTGTCTAATTCTATCTTTAATTTTGTTTTTCTAATATAAAGCTGTATCCATAGGTCTTGTATTATTTTGGCTCCATAACTTTTTAAATAGTTAATAAATGTTAACAAATCTGAAATGAGATGTTTAATTTTTTTGAATACTTTTGCTGTGTAATTTATTAAACTAAAGATCAGAATTATTTTGTAAATTCGGCCAGGTGAATTTACTCCTAACAATAAAAAACACTAAGAGTTTTATAATATACTGTTAAATAGTCTTTTGTAAAATAAAATGAGAAAAGCAACCAAGAATGACATCCCTAGATTAATAGAGATATTGACAGAGTCTTTTAAAGAAGATCAATCTGTAAACTATGTTTTAAAAAGCAAAAAATCACTTCCTAAATTATTTCATTATTCCATTGCAAAAGGTTTTCTTTTTGGTGATGTTTGGATCAAAAAAGATCAAAGTGCCTGTGCAATTTTGATTGACCCGAAAAAGAAAAGCTTTAATTTAAGATCAATCTGGATTGATATAAAATTTCAGACTTTCGGATCAATAGTGGTGAAAAAATTATTAAAAAAAGAAAATATTATAAAGGAAACTCATCCTAAGGGTCTGGATTATATTCATTTATGCTTTTTAGGAGTATCTCCGGAAATGCAGCATGAAGGAAAGGGGTCTGTACTTTTAAATGATCTGACTGAATACTACAAAACATTTAAGGAAGCAATATGCCTGGAAACATCAACGTTGGTAAATATTCCTTTTTTTGAAAAGAGAGGCTTTTCCTGGTATGCTACTAAATATTTAGGATTTGAGGTATTATTTTATAAAAAACTACTTTGATCTATTGAGAATTTTTACATAATAATGGAACGGCTGTTTTTCTAAAGCAGTTTTCTCTATATAAACCAGTAAACCTGTTATTTGCTCATTAACGTCTATATTCGTTACAGCATGTTTTCGCTTTTTAAGGAAACAATTTCTTTCAATATCCATCTTCACACAGCAGTCATTATGGATAAAAGTATTTTATAAATTGCATTTTAATGACGGTTATCATGCCTGTTTTTCTAGGAAGTGTATAATTTTATTAAAAATTAAAAAATGAAGATCGAGCAAATTTATACTGGGTGTCTTTCTCATGCAGCTTATTTTTTGGAAAGCAATGGAGAAGTTGCTGTTTTTGATCCCTTACGCGATGTGGATTCCTACATTTTAAAAGCAGAAGCCGGACAAGCCAAAATAAAATACATTTTTGAGACACACTTTCATGCTGATTTTGTAAGCGGACATCTTGAGCTGAAAGCTAAAACCGAAGCTGATATTGTTTTCGGACCGACAGCGAAACCTTCTTATGATGCGATAGTAGCGAATGACGGAGATGTTTTCTACGTGGGCAAATGCATGGTAAAAGTAATTCATACCCCTGGGCATACCATGGAGAGTACAACGTACCTGATATTTGACGAAAATGGCAACCAGAATTCCATCATCACCGGAGATACTTTATTTATAGGTGATGTCGGCCGGCCGGATCTTGCGCAGCATGTTAACAGTCAGCTTACACAGGATAAATTAGCCAGGTTGTTATTTCATTCTTTAAGAGAAAAAATAATGCCTCTTGATGATAATCTGATCGTTTATCCAAATCATGGAGCTGGAAGTGCCTGTGGTAAGATGATGAGCAAAGAAACAACCGATACGCTGGGCCATCAGAAAGAAACTAATTATGCATTAAGAAAAGATATGACCGAGGATGAATTTGTTTCAGAATTACTTGCCGGCTTAACCGACCCACCCGGATATTTTCCAAAAAATGTTTTGCTTAATATCAACGGCTATAATCATCTTGATTCTATACTCATTCAGGGAAAAAAACCAATTACTGTTGATGAGTTTCTAAAGATGACCGATGATGCTGATGTATTAATTTTGGATACCCGAGATGCGGCTGTATTTGCAAAGGGTTTTATCCCGGGCAGCCTCAACGTTGGGTTGGACGGGAGTTTTGCTAATTGGGTCGGAGAAATGATCAGCGATATTAATCAAAAAATAATTTTGGTAACTGATCCGGGCAGAGAGGAAGAAAGTATAGTAAGATTATCAAGAGTGGGATACGACAATACGATAGGTTGTCTTAAAGGTGGTTTTGACGCCTGGAAGAACTCAGGGAGAAAAACTGAAACTGTAGAGAGAATCCCAGTTGAAAGGTTGAAAGATATCTATGATGAAGAACTCATCATTATTGATGTAAGAAAAAATAGTGAATTCGAATCTGAGCATGTTGCAGAAGCTGTTAATGTTCCTTTAAATAAAATAAGTTTTCATTTTGATTCTTTCCCAAGGGACCAACCATTTGTCATATATTGTGCCGGTGGCTACAGAAGTATGATTGCCGCATCTATTCTAAAACAGAAAGGATTTGAAAATTTTGCTGATGTTACAGGAGGTTTTACAGAAATAAAGAAAAGTGATCTCCCAAGAACTGCTTATTCAGCACCGACTACATTGCTATAAAAGCTGAGGCTTTTTATAGATATAGTTTATAAACTCAAATGAAGAGGCTGTCCAAAAGTATGGGCAGCCTCTTTCTCATGATAATTACAATTCAACTCAATGTCAAACTTGGGAGTTTTGTATTACTACAGTTGTAAAAGGGTACCCCGTCCGAAAACGGTGAAAATGAGGAGGCATGAAAGCAGCTTTATACTTTTTAAATCATCCGGCACTTAAGATTCAATCTGCAAAAATGCTTGAAAATCTGACTACAACAATTACCAATTGAACTACTTTTTACCAAACAACAAGCAGGAAATTTGTCAATGAAAATGAAGTCAATTTTAGAAATAATTAAAAACAATTATGCAAAAGAGAAAATTAGGAACCAGCGGATTAGAAGTTTCAGAATTGGGCTTTGGCTGTATGGGATTAAATTTTTTGGATGGAAAAGGACTTGAAAAAAAAGAAGCCATATCTCTATTACACAGTGCTGTTGGAATGGGTGTTACATTTTTCGATACAGCAGAAGCTTATGGACCGTATACCAACGAAGAACTTGTTGGTGAAGCATTAGAGCCTTTTAGAAAAGACGTGGTGATTGCCACTAAATTTGGCTGTAAAGATGCCAGGCCGGCAGTAGGACTGGACAGCAGGCCTGAAACAATAAGAGCAGTTACCGAAGCGTCTTTGAAAAGACTGAAAACAGATTACATCGATCTGTTGTATCAGCACAGGGTAGATCCCAGTATTCCGATAGAAGAGGTGGCAGGAACTGTAAAAGACTTGATACAAGAGGGTAAGGTAAAATATTTCGGATTGTCCGAAGCCAGCGCTAAGACGATTCGAAGAGCACATTCAGTTCAGCCGGTATCCGCATTGCAAAGCGAATATTCATTATTCTGGCGTGAACCGGAAGATGAGATTATTCCCACTTTAGAGGAATTAGGAATTGGTTTCGTTCCGTTCAGCCCCTTAGGCAAAGGCTTCCTTATAGGTGTCATAAACAAAAAACTGAAGGATATCGACCGAAGAAATATTCTTCCCCGTTTCAGTGAAGAAAACATAAAGGTCAATCTGGTTTTAGTGGATGCGCTTTCCGAAATTGCCAAAGCAAAAGGTATTACAACCGGACAGTTAGCGTTGGCTTGGCTTCTGGCACAAAAACCTTGGATAGCACCCATTCCGGGAACGACAAAATTACATCGTCTGGAAGAGAACATTGCCAGCACAGATGTAATATTAACAGCCGATGAACTGGCAAAAATCGACAAAACAGTCAGTGGAATCACATTGAAGGGTGACCGTTACCCTGAATTTTTAGAAAAGCAGATAGACCGATAAAAAATTAAAAATGCAAAATATTAAAGGAAAGGTAATTGCCATTACCGGGGCAAGCAGCGGAATGGGTAAGGCCATCGCTATAGAACTCGCAAAAAATGGCGCAAAGGTTATGCTGGGTGCAAGACGCACAGAACGATTGCAACAACTGGTAGAAGAAATAAAAAGTAAAGGCGGTGAAGCCTCTTTTACCACAATCGACGTAAAGAATAAAGCTGATCTGGTTCAACTCGTTACTAAAGCCGTCGAGCAATACGGAAAACTCGATGTAATGATAAATAATGCCGGCATTAGTCAGTTAAATCGTATCGACGATTTAGATATCGAAGGATGGGAAGAAATGATCGATATTAATCTCAAAGGCGTTTTATATGGAATGGCGGCTGCAATTCCGGTCTTCAAACAACAGCAAGCGGGGCATATCGTCAATATTATTTCAACGGCGGGTATAAAGATTACTCCCATGATGGGCGTTTATGCAGGAACAAAAAATGCCATTCGCACTATAGGAGAAGCGTTTCGTCAGGAATCGGACGGGAAGATCCGTATTACAGGAATATCGCCGGGCTACGTGAATACAGACTTTGCAATCAACATCAGGAACGAAGAAATGAAGGCCGCCATCCAGCAAGGAATGGAGCAAATGGCCATTGATCCTATCGCCATTGCAAATGCGGTGATTTATGCAGTTAGTCAGCCAGACGACGTTGAAGTTGGTGACATTGTGATTCGTCCGTCAAAACAAAATTAACTACATTCGTAAAAGAAATGCAAACACCATCTGAAATTCATAACATCAAAAGTATATCACAACTGATGCGGCTATTGGAACTTCCTGCGCCATTGCATCCGCTGGTCGCGCTGGTCGATTACCAAAATGTACCAATGGAAACATTTCCAAAAGGTCAAAAAGTAAGTCTTGATTTTTATAAAGTTTCCTTTAAAACAATATTTAAAGGACAAATAAAATACGGACAAGGCTTTTACGATTTTGAAGAAGGCGGCCTGGCGTTTTTAAAGCCGAAACAGATCGTTTCCCCACCAGAAGATATGGGAAGTTATGAAGGAATTGCGTTGTATTTCCATCCTGATTTCATCCGCAATTATCCATTAGGAAAAACCATACAACAGTATGGCTTTTTCTCTTATGATGTTTCGGAAGCTTTGTTTCTGTCTGCAAAAGAAAAAGAAATAATAGCCGGTTTATTTGCTTCTATAGCTGATGAGCTGAACAGCAATATCGACAGTTTTAGTCAGGATGTTCTGGTATCACAGTTAGAATTGTTGTTAAATTACAGCAATCGTTTTTACAACAGGCAGTTTATTACCAGAAAAGCAATCAATCATGATATTATCACTTCTCTGGACAAGCTTTTAAATGACTATTTTGAGGAGGGGAACAGTTTGAAAAACGGCTTGCCGTCCGTGAAATATATCAGTACTGAATTACAGCTTTCGCAGCGTTATCTGAGTGATATGTTGCGTTCATTGACGGGACTCAATACACAACAGTACATTCAAAATGCCATCATTGAGAAAGCCAAAGAAAAATTATCAACAACGAATCTTTCAATTTCAGAAATTGCTTATGAGCTGGGCTTTGAACATTCTCAGTCATTCAGTAAACTTTTCAAGACCAAGACCAGTGTTTCGCCGGTGGAGTTCAGGCAGTCGTTTGGTTGATTGTCAAATGATGTTTAATATTCATCTTAAAAATAAGCAACGCACATTATCCCCAAAAAAGTATACTTTATTCGGGCATCATACAGACTTTAGAATTTATCATTTTGATGTTATTCTGAAATTCCTTCAAAACCGAAAGACTTTCTTGATGAACTTCTCTCTCTAAGGTGGTGGTATCGGTAATGTCCCAAAGCCCGCTGTGGTGCCAATAATGTGGAAAATCCCAGTCCGGGCGGTCGATAATAGGGTAGATGCAGCAGCCGTACAATGGCAAACCACTTTTAAGAATTGTCAGGCATTCTTCCATGATCATCTTTAGCCAATGGTATCTGTCATCTTCAGGAATGCTGGTCTCCGATAGCACAACTGGCCTTCCGTAGCTGGTAAAGACTTCCTCGATCAAAGAATGAAGGTTGCGCCAATATGGATTCGCGGGTGTTCCATTCCATGGTATAAACTGATGATCAGGAAATGTCCATTGATTATTGAAATAGAAATTAACACCAATAATATCGAGATATTCCGGTTTTCCTCTCAGTTCCGGACACATTTTCCCTGTCAGGATCTCCAGAACCTGAAATTGTTCCCGATGTTTTTCGTTTGCTTCCAGTACTGAAATTGGATCTGTCGGATCTTGTGAAGTAATATTGATCAAAGGCTCCGTTGTCATGATTTTGACTGTAGGATCTACTTCTTTCATCATTTCGATTCCTTCGATATAGGCTTTCATCAACATATATTTTACTTCCCAGCCTTGGTTAACACAGTACGGACTGGTCCCCCTGGCATCACCACCAAGCCAGGATAAAAAACTGACCTCATTGATGGGCGTGATGATCAATTCGCCATCAGGAACCAGGCTTCGATATTTAATAACAAAAGCCCTGCACAAATGGGAGAACCTTCTTGCAAACATGGGATGTAAAGGCGTAAGATCATCCGGGAATCCAAAATGGCAGATGTCCCAAATAACTTGGATACCACAGTTTTTTGCATTGAGAATGATCTCTTCAACCTGTGCCCAATCGTAGTTGAATGGTATTTTTTCAACAAAACTCCAGCGAATTCCTTCACGAACTGTTGTGATTCCGATTTCTGTTAATCTTTGATAATCTTCATTAATGAAACGGTCGTGGCCTGTCAGTTCAACAAGATCAATACGTTCACCAAAAGCATTCTGATGATCTGCACATTCAAAACCAGCCATCAGAAATGATTGAAAAGGATTTTCGAACTTGAGATAATTATTGTTGTGCTGCATTTTCTTCTTTGATGATCTTTCGGAATAGCGCCAATGACTGCGCTACCACCTGATCCATATTGTAATATTTGTAAGTTCCCAGGCGGCCTGTGAAATAAACATCAGGAGTTTCGTCAGCCAATTTTTTGTATTGGTTATACACTTCCTGGTTTTCTTTTCTCGGAATAGGATAATAAGGGTCACCTTCTGCCGTTGGATACTCGTAAACAATTGCCGTTTTATGATGTTTTTGCCCGGTCAGATGTTTGAATTCCGTGATTCTTGTATAAAGATTGGAGGTCGGGTAATTGATCGTGCCGGTTTGCTGATAATTTTCCTGGTCCAGCGTTTCAAATTTAAAATCAATGGAACGGTAAGGCAATTTTCCAAACCGATAATCGAAATAACCGTCAATGGGTCCTGTGTAGATCAGCTTTTTATGAGGGATAATATCCACAATGTCTTTGTAGTTTGTATTCAGCATAATGTGAATGTTCTCATGAGAAAGCATTTTCTGAAACATTTCAGTATAGCCATTTTTCGGCATTGCCTGCAGAGAATCAGTAAAATAGCGGTCGTCGCTGTTCGTTCTCGTCGGAACTCTTGCAGTTACCGAAGCATCCAGTTCTGATGGATCCAGGTCCCATTGTTTTTTAGTGTAACCACGGAAAAATTTCTCATAAAGTTCTTTTCCGACAACATTTAGAACGACATCTTCAGAAGTCAGAACGGGTTTACGGAGTTCTGCTTTTGAGGCTAAGAAGTCTACTACTTCATCAGACGTCAGATTTTTTCCGTATAATTTATTGATTGTGGTCAGATTGATCGGAATCGGTACCAATTGTCCGTCGACACTTCCTAAGACCCGGTGTTCATAGGGGCGCCATTCTGTGAATTTACTTAAATATTTAAAAACTTCTTCCGAGTTGGTGTGGAAAATATGCGGCCCGTATTTGTGAATTAATATTCCTTCATTATTATAGTAGTCATAAGCATTTCCGGCGATGTGATCTCGTTTATCAACAATCAGAATCTTTTTTCCTTCATTAGCCAATCTTTCTGCCAGGACAGCTCCGGCAAAACCGCAGCCTGTAATTAAAAAATCATACATAGATGCCGTTGTTTTTTTTAACGTTATTAATCAATAGATTCATCTTTTCAAACGTGTTGTCCCAGGATTCATTCGCAAGGAAATTGTCGACTTTTTTCATCCAGTCCTTACGGGATGTTTTTGCAAGTTCTTCTTCTCCGTACTTAATAAAACTTTCAGCGTCTTTGGCGATATAAACCAGATTTTCCTCGCCATAAGGTCTTACCACATCTTTGATAGGTGTAGAAATCACAGGAAGTCCTGCTGCAAGATATTCCGGCGTTTTTGTAGGACTAATAAATTCCGTGGACTCATTGATGGCAAACATGACCATTGCAATATCCCATTGGCTGATGTATTTCGGAAGCTCGTCATATTTCTTAGAACCGAGATAATGAATATTTCCTGCTCCCGGAAGTTCATTGGCATCAATTTTCACTACAGGACCAATAATCACAAACTGCCAGTCCTGCTTTTTTGCTGAAACCTCTCGTAACAATTCAATATCGAATCTCTCATCAATAACGCCAAAAAAACCAAACCTTGGACTTGGAATGTGCTTCTGGTCTTGAGGGTCTTTAGTGTAATATCGTGCAGCTTTGAAATGATGTTTATCGATACTGCTTGGAAAAGGATGGATATTATGGTGACGATTCTTTTTTGCCTGATAAAGGGTATGACCGCCTGTAAAAACGACATCGGCTTTTTTGAACAATTGCTCTTCCAATTCCAGCAATTGCGGCGGTGCAAAACGAAACGCAGAAAGCTCATCCATGGAATCATAAATGATTACCTGAGGCGTAAGATGTGAAGTGTATTCTAAAGCCATCGGTGTATAGTACCAGCAGGAATAAATGTTGATATTTTGATCTGTCAAAAATTTGTTTACTAATTTTTCCAGTCTTTGTTTGCGATTAACTTCCTGATCGTTGATGAATATTTTAACGATAAAAATACCGTCCTGTACATCAATTTCATAGAAGTCAGAATCACTTCTTCGGGGTTCCTCAAAATAGAAGACCTGATCTTTTTTGGCAAATCTTGTTAATAGATGCTGGGGGCGCTGGTAAACGAAATCCCAATGGAGATGGCTGAAACATAAAATGTTTTGCATATGCTTAAGTTTGTTATTTAATTATAGGAAGGGAATTTTTTTTGAGCTCTGCTAATAGAAAATGTGATTTGATCAAATTAAAGAGCCATTGTGAAATGTAAATGTAGTCTTTGAAAAATATCACACCTATGACTCAGGTCATAAGCCAATAGATACGTGACAATTGAAATGAAACCATTAATTATTGACAAAATAACAATCGATCAAAAAATTGTACTTATTCTTATATAAAACATATTTATAATTTTTGATTTTCTTATTAGATTCTCTCAAACATATATAATTTGGGCCGTAACATGCTGTAGAATCACTCTAAGAGAGAGGTTGAATATTACTTTAGCATAATCTTTCCGGCAAACTTTCTAATCTGAGAGGCTTGTTATGCTTATAAGCCTTTAAAATTTTATGTACCACATAGGTGAATAAAAATCATAAATTATGGCCAAGGCCCTTAAGGCGGTCTCTGTTTTGCTTTACATATCTCATCACCAACAAAATATATATATATATGTTAGCAATGAATTTTCGCGGACCTTTTCGCGTGCGTGCCGATCGCAACATGCCCGAGCCGCAAATAGAACATCCTGAAGATGCCATTGTGCGGGTATTAAGATCCTGCATCTGCGGATCTGATCTGCATCTTTACCATGGTCTTGTTCCCGATACACGTACAGGCAGTACCTTTGGACATGAGTTTATTGGAGAAGTCGTTGAAATAGGCTCTTCTGTACAAAAACTGAAAGTGGGCGATAAGGTTATGGTACCGTTTAATATTTCCTGTGGTAAATGTGCCTTTTGTAAGCAGGAACTTTATGGCAATTGTCACGAATCTAATCCCATGGCCACGGCGGTAGGCGGTATTTTTGGTTACTCACACACGGCGGGTGGTTATCAGGGCGGGCAGGCAGAATATGCCCGTGTACCTTATGCAGATGTAGGCCCGACTGTCATTCCCGACTGGATGGATCCCGATGATGCGGTGCTGCTTACCGATGTGGTGCCTACAGGCTATCAGGCAGCAGAAATGGCAGGTATTCAAAAAGGGGATACAGTAGTGGTTTTTGGTGCGGGACCTATCGGTATTATGGCGGCCAAGAGTGCATGGCTTTTTGGAGCAGGAAGAGTAATCGTCATCGATGAGCTGGAATACAGACTTGATTTTGTAGCAAAATATGCACAATGTGAAGCTTATAATTTTAATAGCATTGGCGACCCGGTGGTCTTTGTAAAAACACAAACTGATTCTCTCGGTGCAGATGTCTGCATAGATGCTGTAGGCTGCGAGGCGAAGGGAAATTTAATGAATACGGTTATGGGAACAAAACTGCTTTTACAAGGTGGTTCTACCACAGCGCTTCATTGGGCCATTAATTCTGTGAAGAAAGGTGGAATTGTTTCTATTGTAGGTGTTTACGGCCCTACAGATGCTTTAGTACCTATAGGAAATGTAGTTAATAAAGGAATTACAATTCGGGCTAACCAGGCTGCCGTGAAACGCCACCTGCCTAAGCTCATTGAACATGTAAAAAACGGAATTCTTGATCCGAAACAAATCATCACTCACCGGGTGCCGCTGGAAGAGGTAGCTGATGCCTATCATATATTCTCGCGGAAGCTCGACGGATGTATAAAGACCGTCCTTATTCCACCAAATGCTTAAAAAAGTTAACCAAAAATATTACGATATGCTTACAGACGAAACAAAGCCTTCAGACTTTAAAAAAAGTGAACAGGCGGATTACACCCATATAAAAGGCTGGGGAATAGATGCTGATCCTGAAAATGATCCCGTTTATCCCATGAAGAAACGTAACAATGCAGAACATGAGGGCTATTCCTGGGAAAGGCCGGAACAGCAACCTGAAAATGTTGAAATTTTAAAATCCGTAGAGCGGCCCAATTTAACTGCTGCTTTCGGAACTGCATCGCCACCGAAAGGTCTCAACGGAGAAATCAGGAAATTTGCCTTTAAATACAGTGAATCGAGCTACGGGAGATGGCTTCCTCTTGTGCTGGCAGACCGTGTAGGTGCATTGGAGGGGATTGTTGATGACTTAAAAAATGGTCATTTGCCGAACATTTTTGCCGAACGCGGCTGGGGAGCGGAGTGGAGGTACAATAGAAAGAATTTTCTTCTGAAGATTGCAGCAGCAGTGGCGGTAACAGGCGTTGCTGTAGCCTTGGTAAACTCGAGGAAGAAAAATAACGATTAATCTATTCATGGTCGGAAGAAATTCCGACCTTTTTATTATTTCATGGACAGGTATGTCTATACGTTTGTATTATTTCTGAATCTCTTCACTATATCTGGAATTATTATTTATCATTTATAGGTCAAAGATCAGGACAAATAATCTTAGAGAAAATATATTGTCATATTGTCATCTGGAAAGGCGCTGGGCAATAAATTTTAACTAAGTTGTTAGTTAGGATGTATAAAATGTTATTAGTTGCTTTGTTTTTCGATTGTTTTTTAACCAGATTATTTTATCCGCTGCGCGTTTGGTACGCTATTCTATGTCATTATCCCTACTATAATTATGTTAAGAATCAATGACTGAAAAGCAGCTGAAAATCCGGCAACAGGCATTTGCATTAACCGTATGTACAGTTGTATTCATGACTGTTTACAATTTGTGCACCTGGTATGCAAGCTCCTTAGAGAGTGTGCCATCGTTTACCTTTGACTTCGAAAGATCAATTCCATTCGTGCCTCTGTCGATCATTCCGTATATGGCAAGCGGGCTTTTTTTCTGTATCGTATTTTTCTTATGTAAAAACAAGAATCAATTAAAAACATTAACATGGAGGATGCTTTTTGTAATTATCATTGCGGGAATATTTTTTATCATGATTCCTTTACGATTTTCATTGGCAAAACCGGAAGTGTCCAACAGTATCCTCAAACTTCCTTTCTCTTTTTTAAATACTTTTGATTCGCCGTTCAACCAATCGCCATCCCTGCATATTGCATTTGCCTTTATTTTCTGGTCGGTGTTTAAAGATATCACAAAGTGGCGGACATTCTTACTGATCTGGCTGATTCTTTTGGGAATTTCAACATTGACCACCTACCAGCATCATGTCATTGATATTGTAACCGGAGCCATTCTTGCCCATGTCAGCTTTATCATTGTCCCTTACCGCAAGAATGATCCCAAATACCGGAATTTTCATTTGGCAAATTACTATTTCCTGGCAGGGTGGCTCTTCACTATATCGGCTTTAATGTTTCACAAATACATAGCAACTGAAGGATTATTACTTTTTATACCTGGATTAGTCACAATTATGACTGGCTACTATCACCAAAGAACGGGTATTATATCTTTATTTATCATAACCGCAAGACAAAGATATAAGAAGGCTAATTGAATTGCGAACAGAAATATTATCATATATAAATAGATATTTAGTTATACCTTTATATAACTATAAAATGTGGGCGGTTTCTGAAAGATTTAGTAATTGATGTACTTTTGGACGTCCATTTTTTCAAATTGATTTCAAAAGCGGATCTTGCCTTTTAGAAAAAAAGAGAGACATAACTAGGAACTCGACAGCTTTATTTCGGTATTAAATGTATATATCTGATCAATTATTAATAAAACCAAGTAGAAATACCTATTGATTTAAATATTTAAATGACATAATTTTACAAATAAAGTACACCATGGAAATCAACAAAACATCAGGAGAAGTTATTACGCTGGAAGAAGCTAGAAACTATACGCATTCTTTTCAAAAACTTTATCCTAACGAGAAAAAAGCTTTTTACGTAGGAAGAGACCAGTTAATGAAAATATTAGAAAATTCTGACTGTATGGGAATCCGTATCTATAATGGATTTAATAATGAAGATTCTCAATCGAACAAAGTTTTGATCGGAGTTAATTCGAACGGTGATGATATGACCGAAGATATTATACTTGAAAAATTAGTACCTTGTCCTCCAATATGTAGCGGAGGCATTGGTGGACTAATGTAAATATGATTATATTATTATATATCACTTTATTCCTGGGAATCGTTCCTGTCATTCAGTTACTTTTATTAAAAAATAAAAGAGACAAAATTGGGCCTATAAAGCTCTTTTTGTATTTAACAGCAGTCAGTTCTCTTTACGAGATCATTTTTTCCATCATCCTCAGAAAAGACGTTACGATTTGGTTCACTCTTTACGATATACTCGAATTCCTTCTTATATTTTATTTCTTTTACAAACTTAATTTTCCGAAATACAAGATATTCTTCTTAGTGCTGATCATCCTATTTACAATATTAATTATTCCTAACATTTTATTTGTCAATAAAAGCATTCATCATTTTTTAAATGTACAGGCAATATTTTCCGGAGCAATTACAACATTCATTTTTATGATGACTTTTTTGTGGTTTAGAGATGTTTTTAGGAAAATGGAAATTCCAAGCTTATGGAATAATCCTTATTTTTATTATATTTCTGCTCTCTTTATATACCACGCCACAACATTTTTCTTATTTTTACTTAGCGATATTATTCTGAACATTGATGCTGAAAAGTTTATGGATTATTGGCTACTGAATATTATTGCTACATTAATTTTAAGAATTTTACTAATAATTGGTGTTTGGAAAACTCCTCGCAGATAAAGTTATTTTTTTGGCTGGGTACAGCGACAATGGTTCTACTAGCCATTGGAGTAATTCTGTTAGCATTATTTTATCAAAACAGGATGTTCAAACTAAAGAAAAGTGAAGCTTTTCTTAGGGTAAGAGCGATTCTTAGCAGAGAGCAGGAAGAGAGAGCAAGAATCGCAGCCGATCTACATGATACCGTTTCGGGAAATTTATCATCCATCAATATTTATTTTAGCTTATTAAAAAACAGGATCAACGACCCTGAAGTTTTAGCGATTATTAATGAGGCGGCAGATGAATTGAAAGGTACTCAAGAAAAAATCAAACGAATCACGTATAACCTTATGCCGCCTATATTGGTTAGATCTGGTTTTGTCCCTTCCCTGGAAGATTATCTTCGCAGGAGAAGTGGCCGTAATGAATTTATTTATACAGTTCATAATTTGGGATTTGTTGAGCTTTCTCAGCAGGCATCATATGAAGCTTTGCTGATTTTACGGGAATTTGTTACCAATAGTTGTAGGCACGGAAAATCGAAAAATATTAAAATAACCCTTAGTTCGGCCAAGAACTATAATATAATGACGTATATAGATGATGGTCAGAAGTACGATTTTTATAATGAAATACAGTATTCCTCGGGATATGGTCTAAAAAATATTCTAACCCGAATAGAGAATCTACACGGTAATTTGCATCAAGTGGATGTAGATACTGGTAATCATTTTATAATATTTATAAAAAATGGAGATTAATATTGCAATTGCAGATGATCATCTTATATTTAGAAGGAGTCTGGTAAGACTTATCCACGATACTTCAGATATCAGGGTAGTTTTGGATGCTGGAGATGGCTCCGAATTGTTAGAAAAACTCAATTCCTATCAATGTCAGATAGATATTATATTACTGGATATCCAAATGCCCAATATGGATGGTCTGCAATGCCTTCAATTACTTCAGAAAAGTTATCCGCATATCAATGTTATTATTTTATCACATTTATCAGGCGAGCATTATTTGAAACAAGCTCTTATAAATGGGGTTCATGGTTATTTTACAAAAGCTTCTGATCCTGATGAATTATTGCGCGCCATCAGGGAAATAAAACAGGGAGGCTTCTATTTCGAAGGCAGGTTAAAAAACTGTATCCAAAGACTAATGAATGACTTGGCGTCTTCTTCTTCTTCTTCTTCTGATAAAAGCGAGATAAAACTGGATTTTTCCAAACGTGAACTGGAAATAATTTATTGGTCTGCTATGGAACTTAAAAGTAAAGAAATAGCTGATAAATTGAATATCAGTTATCGTACAGTAGAAGGTCACAAAAATAACCTGATCAAAAAAACAGGCTGTAAAACTTTTCTAGGCATTATTCTTTTAGCTCTGGACCTCAATATGATTTCTAAGGAAATGAAATATTCTGAAGACTGAAAATCAGGTAGAAATACGTATTGTTTTTCTGGAAATTAAATTTGAACTTTGATGCAGGTCCTGATGATCTGTTTTTTTATTTTAAAAGTTAGCAGAGAGTTCCATTGCCTGTGATGCACGCCACGTTTCTCAGATTCTTTGAGACGAAACAATTTTCTATAATTGATTTATCTGCTAATTAACCATAAAAGCTATTAATATGAGTGCAAAAGGACCACAAGAACAGTACACAGACGAAATGAACCGTAAGTTCGGCTACATGGCAACATGGTTACCAGGAACGCCGTTGAAATTAGGAGACATTGGTGTGATACACGACAATGTTTTTTCCAGAGTTGCTGGTTTTGATGACTTTAATATCCAGTTTGAAATCAGAGAAGATGAAACTCCTGAAGATCTTGAATATTCTTCAAAAAGGATCCGTATCGGTTACTACCAAGCTTTCAGGAACTGTTACTCCGCCAGGAAGCAGTTTGGGAAACCTTGATGCAGGATTCATTGTTGAGTTCTCTGGGCAAAATTCTATTCTTTTTAAGGCGAATAAAACCAGAACCAATCTTATAAAGAACACCATAAAAATTGGCGAAGAAGTTTTGAAACTTTATAAAGACGGTAAATGGAATAAGAAGTGGGTGGTAATTACGGAGCTTGTAGAAGCTGAAACCGCGACCATACTTATTTCCAATGCAAAAAATGCAAAAATAGAATTGAAAGCCAATGCTAATATCAATTTGCCAAAATTAGATATAGCTGATGCAAATTTAGATTTAGGTTATACTTCTTATAAAGGAATGGATACGAAGGTTATCGCGCAAGCCGGACTTACGCCGCTTTTTAAAGTAAAAGGAATTCGCACAAGTATTTTTGTACCGCCAATATTTAAAGAAAAAGGATTAAAGGCATTTGATTTTGTAACTCCAGCCACCGCTGCAGGAGAATATAAAGATGATTTGTATTTTGATTATGTTTCTTCTGAAGAATATTATTAATAAGTTATTTACTGTGATTGATGTAAAACTTGGTTAATAAGGTGTTTTTGAATAATTTTTAACCGTAACAAATAGTATTTTTATGCCTCCTCAAGTCGAAAATAGTCCCCAATATCAAAAATTAACAACTTCAAATGAAGGAAAAAATGTAAGAGCTTCTCTTCAAATGATTTCTCATTTTTTTCTAGAAGATAATTTATTTTCACAGGTCGAAGCAAATAGTTTTGCATCAATGTCTAATTTAGATTTTACTACTACATCTAAAGTGACATTTTCGGGAATAAAAAGGGTCTTTGCAATTTGCCAAGGACAAATATTCGTTCAACCACAAATAGGAAATAATGACAAGGTCAATATTATTTTAAAACCTTTTAAGCAACCAATCAATGGGTTAGCTATAAAGTATTTTGTATATAGAGGACTCAATAAGAGCGATTTTTTTAGTGATGTTGTTGTACAAGGGGTTAACAGGTTAAAAATTAGTGGTAGCGAAAGCTCGGGAAGTGATTTTGTAAAGTATATCTGGAAAGAGTTTAATAAATTCTATAGTAGCGATCCGTCAAATCAACCAGTTTTTTTGGAGGAATTTATAGGCTTTCCAGCACCTGGTGGCTCTCAACAACTTTCTGACCTGATAGATAAATATTTTTATAAGATTACTGAATATGATACCAATACAGAAAATGAAATTCCAAAATTCGCGTTCGAGCTTCCTTTAATACCAAGAGGACTGCAATTGGGAACTGCTACTGGCGAAATTGGATTAGATATTGTATTAAATAAAGGTGATTTTTACATAGAGAACGACTCCAACCCTTTTCAATTTAATTTAGAATTTGCTCGTTCGTCAAATCATAAACTTACAACCCAAGCCTCTAATTCGGATTTTCAGAATAAACTGATTAGAGAAACATGCACTCAGTTTATTGATGTAGCTTCATTTTATGGATTACATGCAGGGGGGGATGGCAAGTTATATGTGGGTAGTTCATCATCTCCAATCACATCTATTGAAGGGATTTATAGCCAAATACAGAATTTTTACACAAAAAATACTGTTTATCTTTACATACAAAGCGAGCGATTAAGGTCATATAATTTTTATGGCAATTATGTGATTTCTGAAATTGATTCAAATAATCTAAAAATAGGTAATGATATCCTAAATCTTACTGAAAAAACCTTTGATACATATGCTTGGCCTATTCATAAAGTAACTAATATCTCCGATAAATTATATCTTGAACTTTTGACAGATGGATCAGAAGAAACTTGTATATATGTTGAAACAGGCTCGCTTATTTCAGATCATGAAGATAATTTCGTTAGGAATCAAAACATACTGGAACCTGTGCTTTCTGAAAAAGATCAAATTCAAGAAATTATAAGATATACTAAACCTATTGCTCTTCAATTTCCTATAGTAAGTGGCAGTACTGTGTCGTCGATAGTACAAATTAATTATGAAGGAAACCAATTGATAATAAAAGAAAATGACAGTGAACAATTTCATTTCGTAAAAGATATTGATGATAATTTTGGATTGTTGACGGCAAAATCATTTAATGTTAGCCGCTCTGGATTAGAATTGCCAATAGTGACGGAATATTTAAATCAAATTATAAACTTCCCTAATAGTCTAAAAACTAAAGACATTGGATTAGTGAAAATACGCAGAGTTTTTGATGCAATAGATATTGATGGGCAAAATTATTTTGAAAGAGTAACTTTTGAAACATTATTAGATTATATTCGTCAAGAAACAGGGAATAATTTTGAGAGTACAAGTACCAATATAGATAGTGTTTCCTCTGGAACTATAAACTATCAACCAGAAATTACAAACAATTTCTTTCGGCCAGAACCTCCCTATTATTTATTTTCGCAATCTTTTACAGATAACGATTTTGCAGTCCAAGGGCTTCTAATAAATACAAATGATCTGACAAAACCATCAAAAAAGATCTTAGGAATTTCAAAGGATGAATATTTAAGTCTTAAAAATCTGATGTTGCAGCAATCTTTATCAAATAGTAAGATCTTTTTTAAAAATTTACTGCAATCAGAACAAGATCAATATTCTTCTCCTGAAAATATAAATTTTAAGAAATACGTTTTGATGATTACTGCTGAAAATTCAGATGGCGACTTGAAAATATTTGCTCCAATACAAGAGCTAGCAGTTTATACGATTGATGAGTTTGTTTATTTTTCAGCAGCATACAGCCAATATGTAAAATCATTGGAACCAATTCCAGATACTAACTTTGAAATGCCTGATTTATAATGGAAAATGTTATTTTAACTTATAATGGTTTACCGGTAAAAAAATCTACAGAATCGTATTCGGTAATTAATGATTCTTATTTCAATACAGGTATGTTATGGGAATTTGATTTGGTTATAGACACGAAAACTTTATCATTTTCGTACTTTGGAAAATCTGATTTTAAAGAAGAAGACAAAAAAAATTGTAGACCGGGATATTATCAGGTTAATTCCTTTTATAAATATAAAAATGGAGCATTACAATTAGACCAGCTTTTATCAGGAACAGAAATCGGAATGGGGTTTAAACATTATTTTCCAATTAATTTATTTGAAGAAAATAGTAAATGGGGATTTAAATTAGGTAATGAAGGTGATTTACTGACAGTAAATGTACTATTTCCCAAAAAGCCTTACAACGAATACTACTATAATAAAAAGTATGAATTTAAGATAAAAAATGACCCGGATATTAATCAACCACTAAGGTATAATTCACCAAGTGATTATCCTCCTGTAAATAATAATTTGTCTAGTCCCGAGTATTCGAAAGTCGATGAAATCAAAATAGACCGGTCGAGTGAAGCCTCAGAAAGATTTTATGTGAAAAATTTTGGAGAGCATATTTCAGGTTGGGGCGTTTCTGATGAACAAAAGGATACTTTGTGTATCGCCAATATTTTTATTTGTTGGAGAATAGTTAGATGTAAAGAACATATTGAGAAAATCGCAATCAATACATTTCAAGCTATTTATAATGCATTTGATGAAAAAAAATACAATAATAACAGTGTCCCTTATAATAATTTACCACTTTGTGATCAGATTGTGGGAGAAATCTTATTGAATTGGGGATATTTTTATATTCATTCCGACAAGACAAAATTTGATATTGATCCAATCTTACCTACTACTTATTCTTCGGACTATGAAAGTGTAATAAATCAATATTACAATGCATTAGTTAATTTCTACATCAACGTCTATTTCAGAACGTCTGCACAGATATTTCCTGACGATACAGGAACATTAGTAGAAAGAAGTAATAGAAGGATTAAATATCTTATTGGTATCCTACCTTCTTCCGCGATAGGAATCATACCTGTTCATTTTAGGATAGATATATTAAAAATGCTGGTCAATAATGCTTTGTATAATAAAGATGAGCTGATTGCTTTGACGATTATAAAATCGATAACTTTTCAAGAAGCAGACGAGTTTTTGGGACTTCTTTTGTCTGAGTCGGTAAAATGGAGCAACAACAATGTTACGCTTTTTGAAGCACTATACAGAAGAATTGATGATAAGATATTGCTTTTCGGTTCAGACAATCGAAAGGATTTTATGATGACTATGTATATCTTATGGTTTGTATCTGAATACAACCCAATAAATTCCGACACTAACACTGAAGCTCTAGCAAATACCTACAACAATAAACCCGTTACAATAAAATACGAATCCGAGCTCTTTTTTGGTTTTTATATGGATAATATGAATTTCATATTCAATAATCAAAATATCGATGCTCAGGAAGAGAAGATAGAGGTAGTACCAACAACTAAAGAATTTCAATCTGGTGTAAGAAGGTCTTGGGTAACTGTAGGGAGCTATAATATTTATCAGGCAATAACTCTCAATGAATATAAGGAAGATAATGTTGCTATAAAAATCCCAATGATTGGTTTAGATGCTTCACCAAATGGTGAAACTACGGCTCTCTTGCCGCTATTCTTTTTGAAATATATTGATGACAAAGGAGATAAAGAAGATCTTTGGACAGGTATCGGTCTGGCGTTTGATATTGCTCTTACTTTTACAGGTATTGGAAATCTAAGTAAACTTCGACATTTAAGACATTTAAGCAAGATAGGAAAAGTTATCAGAGGGACATTAGTTGGAGAGGAGGCTGTTTTTGCTGTAAGGTCCGGTTACTATGCACTGCAGGGAGTTGCCGGTGCAGTAGAATTATCTGCCTCTTTTACTCAGATTTTTTTACAATATTACACCAATGGCTGTCAGATATATCAACAAGCGGTAACAGGTCAAATCAATGATAATAATCCTGAAGGTCAAATTCCGGAAGATCCAAATGTGGCATATCAGCGTTGCAAAGCCATTGACAATATTCTTTTTTGGATGCAGATGGGATCGCTCGGGATGGATTTGGTTGCAAGCAAAATGATCCGAAAGAAAGCTAAACAGCTTAAGGATTTGGGTTATCCTGCAGAATGGGATCTCGACCAATATCTCAGATTAAAAACTGACATTAATAAACTGGCTGATGTAAATGTCTTGGATGACTACGTTCATATGATGAATCAGATACCAGACAGCGCAAATATTGTCAACCGATTATCTAATGATGCAGAAAAAATCAACTTTTTCAACGATTTTGGGATGGTGCAGCGTGATAATGCTTTTTGGGCAAAACTTACGGCAAATAATGGAGCTGCGGTGGATAACTGGAAACAGTTCCGAAATCTTGAGATAACAGATGAGATTACTAATGTAGATTTACTGGCAGATGCGGTAATGGCACCGAGATATATTGCTTATTACAGCAATAGTAGTCTTAAAGAAGCTGTTGCAGGGCTGGACAGAATATTACGAGAAAAATTTTTAAAACAACACGGAGCCTTGTCTCCGCTTCCCGGTGGTCCAGGTTTTATAAAGGCGTGGACGAAAATGAGCGGCGATACTCTTGGTGAGTTTGCAAACAATGTTCCTGTGCTGCGACAGTTTGATAATATGGCGGATGATATGATAGATAACGTACTACACGAGATGAGACACTCAGACCGTGGTCCGGGCGTAAGGGCACGCATTAAGCAAAGCCCAAGCGACATTAATAATGTTATGAAACCAATGCTGGAAAATCCTGCTTTTGCCTATGCCGCAAGGGATAATACCAATGCTCGCTGGCTAGACTGGAGAAAAAGTATATTTGCTAAGCATATTTTTGGCATAGGTAAAAAGTTTGAGACATTATGTACCACCGGCTTATCTAAAATTGGATCGCCCGTACATACTCTTGTGCGTTCAAAGATTTTAACGCTTACCGGAAAGAATTTGGATGAATATCAAATGTTTTCTAGCGTACAGCTAAAAATAGGCAATACTGAAAATTTCTTCGTAGCAGACCAATTATTTGTTAAATACGGAACAGACCAATTTGGTAAGGAGATTATTGAGGATATAATTGTATTAGAAACTAAATTACAGAGTACTACAAACTTAAGTGCAAGACAGTTGGAAGCTTTGCAAAGTGCTGCTCAAGGATATGTCGTAAGAAATAAAAAGTTGCTTTCAGCCTACGACAATGCATTTGAGTTAACAAATAAAAGTAAGCGATTAAAATTTAATGGAAGTCCAACATTCTTAAAGTTATATGATAATGCCACAGGTAATGCTATCAATGATATTATAAAATTAACACCGTAGAAATAATATGAGTACAACATACAATAAAGAAGATTTACTAGTTCATTTAAATTTACTAAAGCCAACTGGTTATAGTTTGGACAGTGAAGGTCATTTTTTTAAGGTTGAAAATAACAAACGAATTGACATTTACTTCAGCATTCGTGAGGATTTTCCTTTTGATGCAACATTTAGTGCTATTGGAGTGGGAATGTCTTTTCCAGAAGTTGAACAGATATTTCATCAAATATGGCAAAATTTCCCCAATTTAGACTTTGGTCACGATTTATCATCAGCTACATTTAAAACAAGTTTTAGGGACAATGTTATAGGTCAAAGTGGTCATTATTTTCTATTGGACAATCCTGTTTCCGATACTGCATCATTTAACGAAGCCTTTCCATATTTGAATCAATTAATGAACGCAGCTCTAAACTTTGTAAATCAACATTCTACATTACAAAGTTTATTTACTTACGCTGAAACTATGACCATACAAGAGCAGGCAAAATTTTATAATCAACCATTACCTGCAAGAAAAATGATTATTTTGAAATTGTTAAATAATAGTAATTATTTAAGTTATGCAACAGATGTGGTAAATCATTATAATCAACAATCAGATGTAGAAGAAGCCGCTTTCTTTCAGGCATTAAAAAATTATCTGGACACATTATGATGATTATGAGCGATATAACATACAATAAGGAGAATTTATTATCTAATTTATCAAACCTTACTCCAGGTGGATTTACTTTGGATAGTAGTGGTAATTATATAAAAAATGATTCTACAAAAGAAATTACTATCTTTTTTGGACTGAAAGAAGATTATCCTTTTGATGTAACTTTTAATGGAATTAGTGTTGGTATTTGTTTTAAACAAGTAGAGCAAATATTTCATCAGGTCTGGCAAACAGTTCCTAATTTGGATTTTGGTCATAGTTTAAATTCTAAAACTTTTTATAAAAGCTATAGAGATACTGTAATTGGGCAAAGTGGTCATTATTTTCTATTAGACAATCCTGTTTCAGATACTGCCTCATTCAACGAGGCATATCCTTACTTAAATCAATTAATGAATGCTGCTATTAATTTCGTCAATCAAAATGCAACACTACAAAGCTTATATAATTATGGAGAGAGCTTGAGCGACGATGACCAAATAGATTTTTATAATGACCCTGCATCATCAAGAATGGCAATAATAATGAAAATCTTGAACATTCCGTATGCTACTTTTTTGCAGAACGAGATATCATTATATAACCAACATAATTTGACAGAAATGGCAAATTTTAATCAGGCATTGAAAAACTATTTGGATACATTGTAATCCTACAACAATAAAGTGAATTAAGTAATAATAAAAACTCTGACTATGCCAAACGGAACATCTCAACCACCAGTAACCAGAAGATATTATCCTTCATTATCTTCTGTTATGAGTCAGGATGATATTCCTGAAATTTTAGGCTTTGTAAAGGATGGTATCTTATGGCTATTTGATAAGATACATTATAAAGACCTGCAATATAGTAAAAGCCCAAGAGGTGATGCCGCTTCTTATAGTTTGTCTATTGTGTCATCCGACAGATTAGACATAGAGCTTCCCGGCACAGGTATTTATTTAGTGCTTAATCCCGACCTTACAGGAGGAGACTCTTCTATTTCTTCTTTTCCTATCACAATTGATTATCAATGGAAAATACTGGCATATCTTCGTGCATTTGATTTGGGAAGTTTTTCCTTTACCCCAGAAGCTTTTTTCGAAACAGCACTTCGTGTTTTAAATATCACTGAAGAGCAGGCGCTTGCTCAGTTTATTAATTTATTTGTAGTACCAGATAACGATACGGTAACTCCATTACAACAATTTGTTTCTGACATCAATGATTATTTAGGAAGTAATATTCCTGCACCAGAAGACGATACTAAGTTAAGCGAAATTGTTACTCAAATTTATGCAATCAGTGGGAATAATTATAGTTCTATAATTGCCTGCGGAACTTATTTGGTCACAAATGATCTCAATGAAACATTTACCAATATTAAAAGCTATTATCAAAGTTTTGTACCACAAAACATAGATGATTTTATTAAAGATATAATAGTTCCAAAGTTCAGAGCCACACTTACTTTAATTGCCGGGATAGAATTTCCTCGTAATATGTTGGTGCCAGTTTATCCGGAAGGGACTATAATTAATAATACAGATGTTTCATACGAACCAATACCAGTTACAAATCCCAGTGCTCCGGCGATTGAGCAAGAACCAAAAGCTCTCTTCACTTTTGCTGAAGCGCTTTTTTATGCAGATACGACACAAGGTTTTGGATATAACATGGATATTGTTATCAATACAATTACTCCAGTACAAATAGGAAATACAGGATTAATTGTTAATATTCATAATCTGAAGATTGATCTCAGTACAAAAACTAATTTTCCAGAGGCAAACGCAGACGGGCGACCTCTTGAGTTTATGGGAGTCTACACGGAACAGACGGATATCATTCTTCCAAAAAAATGGTTTTCTAAGGATCCTAATGCTTCTCAAACATTAAAAATTTCTGGTAAAAGACTGTTAATTGGTACTGGAGGCATTTCTGGAACTATAGCCTTAGAGGCAATTAACACAGGAAATCCTCCGGGAGAAAGTGATTTCTTTTGGATAAATTTAGGAAAAGATGAAGCCAAAGCATGGAAATTAGGATTTAATTCATTTGATATAACATTTTCACAAGGCGATATTGTATCCTCCAATATCAGAGCGCGTCTTGAAATTCCAACATTTAAAGATGCAGACGGTGATCAGGCTGTTTTAGATGTGGTAGGACATTTGGAAGGAAATGGAGATTTTCTTTTAACTGCATCCGCGGTTCCACCTTTTAATCCAACCATAACTTTTTTAAATGTATTTAAATTACATCTTAATTCAATAGAATTGGGTAAAGAAGGAGACGACCTATTCATTGGAGCAACTGCTGAAATAGAGTTCTTAGACTTCCTCGGCGATCTGCTGGAAGGACAAACCATCAGTATTTCTGCTCTTCGTATTTATAGTGATGGGCGTATAGACTTCCGCGTAAACGGAGGGAACCTCACACTTCCTAAGCCTGTAAAATTAAAAATAGGTCCCACAGAGCTTTCCGTGACAGCCATTCACTTTGGTTCCCACGAAAGAGAATATAAAGGAAAGATCAGGAAATACAACTACTTCGGTTTTGATGGCGGGGTAAGTATTGGTGTTGCGGGTATCGATGCCCGTGGAGATGGTATTAAGTACTATTACACCATAGATGACGGACCTGACAAACCACATGACTCCTATCTTCATATCCAGACCATTCATATCGATATGGTTATTCCAGCCAATTCCGGTGATCCAAGTGTTGCCATCAAAGGTTGGCTAACTATTCCTGAACCTGGTGATCCACTACAGGAATATCAGGGAGGTGTAGACCTTAAAATAAAGAAACCTAGGATCAATGGAAAAGTGGATATGCGATTGGCTCCAAAATATCCTGCATTTCTTATTGATGCCGCTATAGAATTACCAAACCCCATCGCATTGGGACCAGTTTCGCTGTATGGTTTCCGGGGACTTTTAGGTTATCGTTACGTAGCTGAGAAAAAAGCCATTGGTATGAACGAGACCAACACATGGTATCAATATTATACCGCTCCAACAAGAGGAGTCAATGTCAAAAAATTCAGTCGTCCCGACCAGACAGAGGATTATGGCTTTCCTTTCTCATTGGGAGTAGGTGCTATCATTGGTGACACAATGGCAATGGGAAATATTATTTCCGCCAATGCGATGCTGCTACTGTCATTGCCTTCAATGGTAATGGTTGATGCACGTATGAAACTTCTTTCCAAACGTGTAAGCTTTTCTGATGATCCGCCGTTCTTCGCATTCTTCATTTTCGGTGATAATTCCCTGGAATTTGGTTTCGGAGCAGATTATAAGTTCCCTGAGAGTTCCGGGGATATTATTAAGCTCTATGCGGAGATTCAGGCTGGCTTCTTCTTTAATAATCCTTCTGCTTGGTACATCAATTTCGGAACAGAGCAACAGCCTATTACCGCAAAACTACTGATGGAGCTTTTCACCTTGAAATCATATCTGATGATTTCCGGAAAAGGAATAAAAGCAGGAGCAAGAGGGGAATTCAGGTTTGACAGAAAATTTGGTCCGGTTAAAATCTTTGTATTGGCATATCTCGAATTAGGTGGAAGAATCAGTTTCCAGAAACCACAAATGGGCGCTTATATTGAGGCTGGATTGGCGATTGACATTAACGTAAAAATATTCAGGATCTATATTGCAGTAACAATTTTACTGGCAGTAGAATCTCCGAAACCATTCCTGATCTATGGACGCTTTACGGTAGAATTTAAAATAAAAGTACTGTTCTTCAAGATCAAGTTCAAAGCGCAGATAGAACTGAAATGGGAGTTCAACAAACAGGTAGACAGAACTCCGGTTAATCCATTCACCGAAATTTCTGGACAGGAAGATGGTCTTGTGAAAGGGGTCAGTATGCTAACCAATGAGACCTTTGATCTGGTAAGATTTACCAATCCAAATTCAATTAATCCGGATTTAATAACTAAAGTTGTTCCACTGGATACTTATATTGATATCAAAACCACCAAAGGATTATTGCCTAATACCGCGACTGCCAACATAATTGGGGGGTACAGCAATCCTGCAGGATTGTACACAGACCTGATTCCACCTGAAAAAGTAATGAAAGGTTTGGAACTAAGACAGGTGAAACACCAGTATTCTGTGGAAAGTATCGAAATCAAAGCCTATAGCGAGCTGACCGGACAATGGAAAGACTATAATCCATATGTCGCTTTATATCCGGAAGATGCCAATACTTTTGTTGGTCTTAAAGTCGGACAATGGCAGAAAAAGGATGACCAGTATAATGCAATCCGTTTATTAGCAACAACGCCGTTCTCTTATACGGAGCAAGGGCAGCCGGGTTGGTTCATCCCTGAACAATATGGCATAATGCCTTCAACACTTTTCTGTCAAGGGCAGACCATAGAACATTCCATTTCCGATTTCTTGGACAAACCACTGGGTACGGTATATTACGCATCGACCTCTAACTTCTTCCACAGTAAAGGAGCCTCCTATCAATTGCAGGGGGATGTGCAGTATATCGTGAATGCTGATGGAAGTGTTACCATGCAAGGGGATTCGGCAGTAGTTTCAGATGAGCCTAATGTCTTCGGTTTCAATCAGTCTTTGGAATTTCCAAATAGGACACCACTGATCATTATGCTTCCTGCTCCATCCTTGGATATTAAGCTAAAGTTAAGCACCTACAGCACAGGCTTAACGATTGCATTTTACGCAAAAGATCCGGACAGTCCGATTTATGATCCACAGTATAACAATCTTCTGGAAGTTTACAGAACTAAAGACGAACTCACAGATCAGGATGCTGTTTGGTACCAGACAACAGACGTTCAGCAAGGAATTACACGAGTTGTCATAACACCGGATACGCCGGATGTTCAAGCTATTAATAAAATTATGGAGCAAATGGCTATATTAATGGATGAAGGCTATCAAATTGCTTTGGAACATGGTGGAAATATTGATAATGTACAGCCAAGTAACCCAGAATTGTACAATAATTTATCCAGACAGCTTCAAAAATTGCAATCGATTGGATGTGAGGGCGTAGTGAACGAGTACTACGAGATCGCATGTCGAATTTATCCTGATCTGATAAGCTATTATAACAATAATTTTAATCAAATGTATCCGTATCGTGGTGACCAGCCTGATCCTGAGACATTGAAGGAAGTCTATGCGGAATTTATAAAAAATAATCTGGAAGTCTTTAGAGTAGTTCTTGAAATATTAAGCGGAAGCGGTATTGACTCATCTTTATTTGTGCTTAATATGGAGCAATATGCAAGATATCTTAGAAATTTAGAACGATTTATATCTGGATATCCAAATGATTATAATGGGATAATAGATCGCTTTGAAATACTAAAATCTAAGTATGAACAAATTTTAAATTGGCTGAAAATTGTTCGTCCTTGCGAAGATCAGATGCTATGTGATCTGGCCGATTATCTTTCTTATCAGAACCATGGACATTTCGCGGACAAACCTCCGATAAGCGAGTCTCCTCTCTTGAGCGCATACTTTGATTTTATAAAACAGAATCCAAGCTACAGCTATTTAAATTCAATACTTGATAGGCAAATTACTTATATTCAATCAATACTCCAAGGAGGATGGATGTTGTATTCACTCAATGAGGTAAGCTATAATCAAGCATGTGATGAATTGGTTGCAATTATTAAAGATTTAGGGAATTGTAAGCCAGATAAGAAATGTATCACACTTTTCCATGAAATCCAATGGCTAACTGTAGATAATTATACTTACAATATTAACATACCGGGACAAGGAGCAATTACTTCAGACGTCCAGGGCACAGTAGCCAGTATTACTCAATCTGTTCAGCCAATTTGGAGGCCGGATACGAAATACTATGTAAAATTTAAATTAAAAGATGAAGTTGATAATGGTCAAGGTCAGGGTAATTATGAATATGCTTATGGATTCCGTACAGCAGGACCATTGGGATTCTTCCATCTGGATCATCAGTCAACATATGGAGATATTCCTATTGAAAATTCAAGCAATATCCTTGAAGATACCATAGGAGTTATACGCGATCAGAACTGGAATATTATTGATGATACTCAAACACCACATCCAGATCTGTATCCTCATACCAATTTGAGAAACTATATTGATTATGAAAGGTCTTATCCTAATGCGGACGGAAATGTGGCCAATGCAAAACCATTGTTTTATAATGATGAAACTACTGAGATCAGACTATATTTTAACAAAACCTTTGTTTCAAAGCTACTTGAAGGATGGAAGGCCATTAAAGATACTAATGGTATGACACTATTTCCTGAGCTTGGTGGAACGATGAAAATCATAATAAAGGATCCGGTTGAGGGAACGGAAATTATCAATCCGCCAAGGCTGGATACGGTTGTGGAAGACATAGAAATTCCTCAAACTATAGAATCTTGGGAAGAGGATGATAATCCACCTGTACCTCCGGTTTATAACCAGTATTTTAATATGCTTTTAAATAATACCTGTATAGGAGATATAGAGCTTATAAAACCTAAATCAAGCTATCGGATTATTACTCCAAAAAAACTGAAACCACAAAAGCTATATACTGTTCAGGTACTTAATTTCTATTGGGGGAAAAATGCTTTTGATATTCAAAATATTAACGAAGAGGAGAAGGCAAAATACGCTAAAGAAGTACACAAATTTGTATTTCAAACTTCACGGTACAGCAAATTTGAAGAGCAGGTAAAAAGCTGTTTTATCTCTTATAAGAACGAAAATGGTGAAGATCAGATCAAGCAGGCGGTTTATCCATTGGAAAAAGCTATCGATCAGAATAAGATACAGGCTGCATTTGATACCATCAAAGGACAAAGTAATTCGCTAAGCGAGCAGATTGCATTGCAGTATCAGCATCCGTTTGATAGAATTATGGAAGGTTTATTCGGGTTCTCTCCTTTGCAAGATGCTGTTACCACAGAATTTAATAAGATTATTGACGTCAATACCGGAAAAGTAGTGGCTTTACTGATCAGAAATCCTGAACCGTTCAACCATCCGAAAATTCCATTGAGTGAGGTCAACCGAAACGGTATTAAACCGGGAATGATCGAAGTGCTTCAAGATGGTACGGCTACCGTAAATCAAAACTTCCATTTTCTTTATTCAAAAGATTTTGCCAAAGCAATTATTATGAATAACAATAAATGGATCGATGATGTAGAACTTGACTTCCAATTTATCTATAAAACATGGAATGGGACAGAATATATAAACTCTTCGACGATAACCGTAGAAAACATTAAAATAAACTAAGACTATGTCATTCGTAAATCAATATAATCGCACGCTGTCATTCTCAAAAGAATTTGTAGAGAATAGTGAATCATATATTTATTCTATTGGTTCCCCGGGGGGCAGAATAAGAGATCGTTTCAATGTCACTAAAACGGATACCAATGGAAAAATGGTGTGGTCAAAAGAATTTTTTCATTCCGAAATGTCGTTTGGTGAAATAGAATTGGAAATGATCCAGGTAGGGGCAATACCTGCGAAGGAATCGGATGTTAAAGCGGCTTTCTATGGTCAATATATCATTACGGCTAAAAGTACCGATAACAGTACATTGAATCTCCTGACAATCAATAGTGATGGTGATATTAACAGAGCAAGGGCATTTAGTCATTTGAACGTTGGATATCATATTCATAAAATTGCAAACACAAAGGAGAACGATACTTATTTTTTTGTCCTTAGTCTGGAATACGATGAATCTTCCGGAATCACTTTCCAAACCTTATCACGGTTTGACAGTTCGTGTCAGTTACATCAAAAAGTGTCTCTATCCAAAATAATTAATGCGAATGATCTACAGGTTAAGAAAGACACTTTGTATCTTGCCGGAAATTATGAGGGAAGAGCTGCAATTGCGGAATTGTACAGTTGGGATTTTTCAGTTCTGAACATCTATTTCCTAAATGCGCGGGAAGATCTCCGTAATATCTTTAGGATAGAGATGAATGATGATCGTATATTGGCTGCAAAAGTAGAAAATGGAGATGGTTTAATCGGTGTAGTACTTTTAAATAAAAATCAGGAAGTTGCGGAAAACGTCGCAGCATCGGCATCCAATTATATCATAACGGGAAATGATTTAAATGCATTTTGTCTTTCAAATGACCATCTCTATTTTGCAATTGAGGATATCATTTATAAAACAGATCTGTCTTTAAATATTATTTGGAAAAAACAAATTGCGGAAGATCTAGAAGGTACATCCTTTAATATGTTGTCGTTTTTGGAATCTTCAGGTTTCCTTACGGCCTCGTTGTATGCAAGTTCCTTTGCTGATGGAGGAAGCGGTTTATCTATTTATATGGATAGAGATGCCAATACCTGCGTAACAAAAGAATTAGAGCGAGATAAATTTACTATTAGCCAAAGTTATACCGAGGATTTTCGTACAGGAAAGCCTCAGGAAGTTGAAGCAAGGGAGAAAGAGATCTCTTACGAAAATTCTGTAGAAACTCCGGAAGTCAGCGAGCTTTGCAAATCTGAAGGAACCATTTTAGAAGGGGTGGAACAATCTGCCTGTCTTTATCTTCAGGCAGCCGGTTCAACAGGCCAGGACAGTTCGGCAGGGATTCATTTAAGATGGATGCTCAAAGGAGCTGTTGCAGAGCATCTACCAAAAGGAGACCATTATTCCGGAGCTCCGGAAGGGTTTAACCGCGCGGATGATTTTGTAAAAATATTCAGAGTTCCTTACAACCCTGTATCGACCAGATTAGATTTTTCCGTTCCGCCTAATGCAACGGTGGATAATATGGGGATCTGGCTGTATCAGGTAAATAATAAGAAATTCTATGTTTATTTCAGGAACCAGACCCGATACCAGCAAATCAGAAGTTCGATAGATCCATTGGGTAATCCGACAGGGTTTATTCAACAATATGGTAATCATCTGATTGAAATAGAAATAAAAGAACATCTGTTCTTCGCTACGAGAATGTATGCTACCGGCTCCACAGGTACATTTAAAACCGAGATACTCTCGGTAGAAACCAATCAGATCAACCTTCCGAAAAATACTACTTATAGACAAAATCTTGACGTAAATGGACTATCGCAAAAAATATTTTCCGAAAACGGAAGAAGCATCCGGTTTTCCTCATCAGGAACTTATATCACAGCAATAGACTTTGAATTCTATAATGACTTTATTCTTTCTGCTAACAGATCAGGCGGATGGCAGGAGATTGGAAAATACAGTTTATCTCTTGATGACGATCAAATCAGGAAATGGCTGGATCCTGATCCCGATAATCATCCTATACACGCAGTATGGCCAAGATATAATGATGGCGAATTTGTAAACATTAAAAATTATATTACCAAATGGAATGGAAATCTGGAAGACGAAAGAAATCAGATCAAACATTCGGTAAAAGAGTACATAGGACGAAGCAATGATCCCAACAATCCTCTTGCGATTGAGGTATACCATTTGGAGAATGACAATAATGAAGTTATTGATGATGAAAATAATCTGGAGATCTCACATCTCAGCATCCTTCAGATGGCTTCCCTGGATTATCACGTTGCCCGTATGCTTGGATTAGGTCATTTGGATTTTTCTGCGGAAGTTTATAATGGGACTCAGTTTGTCTATGCTGCGCAGTATACTACTGATGCAGACTTAAAAGATGGAAACGGTGCACAGACCGTAGTACATTTATCACTCTCTTTGCCAACATCTTTAAATGACCAACGAATTACTCTTCCTGTCGACCTGTTGGAACCCGTCCCGGGAATCATATCTTCTGACCCAAGTACCGGAAACACGCAGAATATAACGGATGATGAGGGATACACACATGATGGTACGGCCAGATTTTTGAGCTTGTTCGCGAAAGAATTGACTCCTGATGAACCAGAAGATAGTCCGTTCTTTTTTTCAAACCAAAACTTTGATATGTCGAAATTTACCTATCCGGTATTTGTGGGTATAGAGTACAAACGGGAGGGCGAGACACAATGGATATCTCCGGAATTACCGAATGATATCCAATATCAGAATGTGGACTCTTTAGGTAACATTGCGCACAACGAAACGGTTTCGATTGCGTTGCCAGATGTAGGACAACCTGCCTTTGTGCATAAGGAAACGGAAACGGCCACCCATATCTATGGTTCATACGGGGTTAACTGGTTTTCAAGATCAAGATCCTCGTACAAGACCTGGGGTGTTACAACGGAAATAAGACCGGCCAATATTCTATTACCCCCATCAAATATTAATGCTACTCTCATACAAAAAGAAAATCCTTTACTGTTCACTTCACAGAACGAACAGGATATCCTTGAAATAATTACTGCGAATACAGCGATCCAGGACAAGACATTTATCCGTCTTACGTTCGATTATGACACCTCTCAGGATATGATCTCCTATCTTAGATCAGTCAATGGGCAGGAGGTCAATGATTTCAATCAAACGATCGCTAATCCGGTAATGTTTGCTGATGAAGTGGAATTATTCTACCGTCCGCAAGTTCCAAAACAGATATTCGGAACCATTTCAAGTATTTCTGATCTGCCGGGTAACCCTTTGGTATCTGTGATCCAGACAGGGAATCTAACTTTATTCAGCACAGGGGATCCAAATACACCAAATTCTTCACAGGTGTTATCGCCCTCTATTGGATCAGCAGATATTCCTAATTATATAGGTGGAGTTCTTACCGTAGGAACGGACGAATTTATTATTCAAAACATCATTCAGGGGTCAAATCCTGACCTTCCTATAATTCATATTTTAAAGAAACAGGTTGCTGATGCATTTGGTCAAGGTGGAAATATTCCTTTTGATCCTGCTAATTTTGTTACACCTTCAGCCGGACAATCTTTTATGGTGGTTGAAAATATGCAGAATGAAACAACTTGGGGAAATGTAAATCCTCATCCGTTAAAAGTGAAAATCGGAGCTGCGGACTGGTCGGAGCATACCGAAGAAGTAGTATCTTATTCAGGTCAGGATCCTGATATCACAACAAATGTCTACTACAGAAGGTTCAGGGGAATATATAAACAAGCTCAGATTGTAGAATTTACAGATAATATCACACCTGTTTTTCAGGGAGTTTATAAGATCACTTTTCCTGGATATACCTTACAAAATCATCCTCAATATAATTCACTTCCCGGACAGGTGAGCGTGCAGTGGTATCAGGGAACAATCCGAATTCCACGACAAGATAAGCCATCGGAGGAAAGAAAAATTTTAAAAGTATTGAGAATTGACCAGAATACGATTGGAACTGGGGATTTAACCATTTATGCATTTGATGAAAGTTATGAAAGTGACGAGCTATTTGATTCATCCATAACACCGATCTATGAGCCATTTGTAAACTTCTATCCTGGTTACAGAGTATATCTCTATCATAATGCTCCTTGCCGTTTAGATGTACAGAATATTTATTCGCAGGATGAAAATGTTTTGGAGAAATATACCATTTTCGGATTAAGAAGTTTAGATAATGATATTACGAGTAATAACAGATCTAAAATTTCTACTCCGACTCTGATGTTTTCAAGGAAAATTCAGATTCCTCAAGCTCCTCAGCAACCAATTGGAGCATTGTATGCTACCAGACCTGATTACTTCGGACGTTCTACATATGCTTTTACAACCCAATACGAGCACAAGCCTTTCAGTGTAAATTTCTTAAGAACGAATGATGATATTCTGCTAAGCTCGCTTTACAAGCAAACCAAATACGGGGAAGATGTAGAAGCAAATTCTGTAGAGGACATAAGAAACAATAATAGTGATGAATTCATCAACGACCGCTTGCTTGACCTGGCGAATGTAACGATTGATGCTGTTACTCATCTGTTTAAGGAATATAATGGATACCGTTTACCGATTCCTAATAACCTTGCCCTGTTTGAAAATATTAACCGTTTTATTGATGAACATAATATTTACTTTAATGTAAATGTCCCACATATTTCTATCCAGGATGTTAATAATTTTGATAAGGTTGTGATTCCAGTTGATTCTCAAGGAAGGTATGGCGAATTGAAATTTTATGATTTTGTAAAACAAACTGTCCAGAACACCTACGTCCCTTTGACTGAAATACCAATTATTTATCAATATATCAAATCAGGAGACTATAAGCCAATTCCAAAAACGCAAGTAATAAGAGATCGGAACGGAACACTTTTGAATCCGTCTTCTCCCGACTTCGATATGGCACCGATGGCAAAGGTTTTGGGAACCAACCCGCATCAAACACTATTTGTAGACTTTACCCTAGACGGGAATTCTAAGAGTGTATATTTCTACGCAGTAAAGGAATCCAATTCCCAAATGGAACAAAGTGAGCTGAGTCCTGCGGTAGGACCAGTAAGACTTGTCAATTCCTATCCGGTGAAAACACCTGAGATCAGAAGTGTTATTCCAAAACTTGAAAATGCTGTTTTAGGAATCTCTTCCGGAATGGATGTGAAGATCAATTCCTATGATAGTGTCCATAACATCAAAAAGGCAAAATTGTATAGGGCATTGAATATGGCAGATGCGGTATCAGTTCGTTCGATGACATTGGTTAAAGAAGTAAATCTTGAGGAGGCAGGAATCATTGGAGATGAATTATGGACCGTTTTAGATGATTTTTCGGATCTGCCGGAAGTTCCTTTCAGTGATCCCTTGTATTACAGGGTGACAGTAGAGGCAGAAATTGAATATGCGGAGCCGCAATATAATGGACAAGCTCCTGTTATTGTAACGGATTACGCACCTTCCGAAGTTTCAAAACTGATGGTCACCACTATTACCGAAAATGTACTTCCTAACTCACCCGTATTAACATATACAGCTTTTCCCCAAAATAGCCAACATTTACTGTCTGATGTGAAATTTTATTGGGATAAACAAGCCTATAAGGGAAAATATCATTTGTATAAGATGAATAGTCAGGGAAACTGGACAGAGATCGCTGATGTTCAGACCAATGATGCTCTGATATCATTAAGTCTGGCTGATACCAATTGGGGTTCAGGAGATCTATCTGTTCAGGATTCTGATGGAAATCCAATTTATCATCATTTCAAAGTGATTACAGAAAATACGGCAGGAATGATGAGCATTCAGGAAAATATCTTTACCATAGGGAATGATTTGCTTTATATTATTGAGGACGATATCAATCTTGCCCGTTACAAACCATATTTTGGCACTTCAGACCTGACGAAGGATGAAAATCTATTGATGCCTCCTTTTACTTTTTACAATACGACAGGTGGTCATCAAGATAATACCGGAGCATTTAATATGAATAATCCTGAAGCTTTGAGCTTTTGGAAACAAATGCAGGATGAGTATCTTGTTCTTCCTGAAATCAATACCGATATAAAGAAGAATCCTCATGTTTATAACTTAAGAACTAAAGGGTTCGGATGTTACTATTCCTATACGAGAATGTGGGATGGAAGTATTCCTGGAAGTTCACATCACTTCTTAAAGAATTCTGTAAAAAAAGCCAGAAAGACCGGAGCAAGAGAATGTATCATCAATCTTGGAAACGATGCTGTTTTTATTTCTAAAAATATTGAAGTATTTAAACAGGCTTTATTGGCAGGAAATGATAAAGGAATGAAAAAAATAGGATTGGTCATCAATAATGTAATATCACATTATACCAGAGAGGAAATACTAACCTTATAAAAAAAGACAACCTCACCCGAGGGCGAGGCAATCCTATGAGACAAATGTAGTAAAAAAATGAATCGAAAGCAATACCTATGAAATTATTTTATATATCTTTTTTATTTTTTTAAATCTAAACAAATTATGGCTTCTTCATGGTGAAAGAAAAATGACGGATCAAGAAAGAGTTTTAGAAAATATTCCTAAATCTGTTGCCATGTTGAAGCTGGTTCATTGGTTCAATGATGTGGAAGAGTCGGGTTTTAAATCGTTTTCTATCCTCAAAAACACAATTACGCATCATTACAACGACATCCTCAATTATTTTAAAAACCGAAGCACCAATGCTGCTGCCGAATCCTTTAATGCTAAAATCAAAAACTTCAGATTACAACTGCGAGGGGTAAAAGATAAATCGTTTTTTCTGTTCAGATTATCCAAACTTTTTGCATAGTCCCAACTTTTGAAACTGATCCAACATAATTACGAATCAGATAAACAATGAGTTAGTAACGAAAAAAAACCGGAAAGAAAGTGAATTATCACCTCTTTCCGGTCTTGTACCCAGGACCGGGATCGAACCGGTACTCCTAAGAACTGGTGTTTGAGACCAGCGCGTCTACCAATTCCGCCACCTGGGCTAGTGTTCCGTGCTTTGAATCGGTGTGCAAATATAGAAACTTTTTATGAATCCCAAAAAATATTTTAAGGAAAAAATTAAAAATTTATTTCCAGTCCATCGTAGGCAAGATGCATACCGGGTGGAAGTAATTTATCTTCAACATCATGCAACCCCAGATGATGACTGATGTGTGTTAAAAATAATTTCTTTGGTTTTAGCTCTTCGAATAATTTAATGACATCAGAAAGAATAAAATGAGCCGGATGCGGATCAAATTTTCTGATACAATTCAAAATTAATACATCCAGATTCTTAAGTTTTTCCTTTTCCGTATCTGAAATAAAGCCGGCATCGGTAATGTAAGCAAGATTTTTAAACTTATATCCAAACACAGAAATTTTAAAATGGATTACTTCAATAGGCGTAATTTCAGTATCTAAAACAGTAAAAGGCTTATTTTTAATTTCATGAAGTTCAAAAGCAGGCGCTCCGGGATATCTCTCATCTGTAAAGGCATAAGGAAAACGTTTCTTTACCTCATTTCCCACTCTCGAATAGCAGTAAAGAGGCATATCATTTCCACTTTTGAAAATCAGAGGACGCATATCGTCAAGACCGATCACATGGTCGTTGTGTTCGTGGGTAAGCAATGCGATGTCAACCGTATTTTCTTTATTGTCAAGCATTTGCTGTCTGAAGTCGGGACCGCAGTCGATCAGTATTTTTTTACTTTCATCGGTGGTCACCATTACAGAAGATCTGAGACGACTGTCTTTGGGATTTTCTGAAGTACATACCTCGCAGGTGCATCCAATAACGGGTACACCCTGGGAAGTTCCCGTTCCTAAAAATTTCAACTTCATTTCTTTTGAGGTTGTTTTAATTTTGGTAAATTTACGAAAAATTTAATGTCCTAATGTATCAGAAACTAACTCCTAAACAAAAAGCATTAACAATTAATCTAGATCCTACTATTTATGGTACTTTCGCGGAAATTGGAGCAGGGCAGGAGACTGTTCGACACTTTTTTAGAGCAGGGGGAGCTTCCGGTACAATCGCTAAGGCTATGTCTGCTTACGACAAGGATTTTAGTGATGCGATCTATGGAAAAGAGGTAAAAAACAGATACGTTACCCAAAACAGACTTCGAAAAATGCTTCGCTATGAAGTAGCTTTAATTGAAGAGCGAATTTCCAGAGAAAACAACCCGAACAGAAAGTTTTTTTCTTACGCAAATACCGTTACAACCATTAATTTTGACAAGACAGTTAAAGGTCACGGTTGGGTAGGAATCCGTTTTCAGGTGAAGGAGAATGAAGATTACAATGAAATTGTTATTCATGTAAAATTTAAAGAAAATGATGCCACGTTACAGCAGGAAACTTTAGGAAATCTTGGAGTAAATCTTATTTTCGGGGCATTTCATTATTATGATAATCCGCGGAATTTAATTGAATCTTTATACGATGATGTTGCTAAAGACAATCTTGAAATTGACATGATTGATTTTAGCGGACCGGCCTTCTCATACGTAGATAACAGGTTGATGTCACTTCAGTTAGTGAAAAACGGAATGACAGATGCTGTAATTTTTAATTCAGAAGGAAACAATATGCTTCCCGCAGATATTTTATACAAAAAAAATATTTTTGCGGTAAGAGGAAGCTTCAGGCCCGTAACGAAGGTAAATATTGATATGTTGAAAAACGGTCTTGACATGTTTCTTAAAGATGCCCTATGTACACCTGACGAAACCGAGGTTCTGATTGAGATCACCATTTCGAATCTTCGTGCAGACGGAGATATCGATGAGAGAGATTTCCTAGACAGGGTTGATGTATTAGGAAAATTGGGCTATACTGTTATTATTTCAAATTATTCAGAATATTATAGACTTATTGATTACTTTGCATCGTATACAAACGGAAATATCGGAGTGGCCATGGGTGTTAATAATCTCCTGATGGTGTTTGATGAAAAATATTACAGAAATCTTTCCGGAGGAATTTTGGAAGCTTTTGGTAAGTTTTTCCGAAACGGAATGAGGGTATATCTGTATCCGTATAAAGACCCTGAAACCCATGAACTGCTGGATTCTTCCACATTAAAAGTAGAAGAAAACCTGAAAGAATTGTATAAATATTTCAAGCACAACGAACGTATTGTAGACATTACCAACTACAATCCGGAGTTCCTGGAAATTTATTCAAGAGATATTTTGAAAAAGATCGGATGCAACATCAAAGGCTGGGAAACTCAGCTTCCTGAAGGCGTCGCGGAAATGATTAAAGAACGCGGAATGTTCGGCTATAAAGAAGAACTTTCGTTAAAACAATTCTCTTAAAAACAATATAAAATGTCAGAATTAAAAAAAAGACTTTCATCAATATTAGAAAGTCCAAAACATAATACCGAAGAGAAACTTGAAAAAGTTTGCCATCTTTTAGATCAGGAAATATCATATTTCAACTGGACCGGTTTTTACTTCAAAAATGGAGATAAAGACGAACTGAAATTGGGGCCTTATGTTGGAGCTCCCACGGATCACACGATTATCCCTTATGGAAAAGGAATTTGCGGGCAGGTTGCCGTTTCTAACGAAACATTTGTAGTTCCTGATGTACATGAAGAAAGCAACTATCTGAGCTGCTCCATTGATACAAAAGCAGAAATTGTTGTTCCTATCTTCAAAGACGGAAAAAATATAGGACAAATTGATATCGATTCTCACACGATCAATCCTTTTACGGATGAAGACCGTGAATTGCTGGAATGGCTTTGCAACGAAGTCTCCAAAATTTTATAATAACACTATTTCAATAAGAATGCGGCTCCGGTTTTTTAGCCGGAGTTTTTTTGTCTTATTTCTCCGGTACTAAGGTCATTAAAACCGATATTTAGATCTTATGGTATTGTTTATCAGTTTGTTGTATTCGTAAGAAGCTGTTCCGGCTATCCACTTTTACTCCTCGCCCAGCCGCAAAGCCTACGTCTGCTGTGGGGTAACCGTTGCTATCCGGGCTAGGTATTGGTATGGAGTTTCACTAATTTGGAAGTATTCAAAGATTGGTCATACTGACTTTGTGCGCTTATTAAAATAAAATACCTTACTTCAATAATCAACAACTATCTTTTGTGATTTTGTGGGTTAAATTTCAGGCCTTTATTTGGTAACTACATGAATTAGTTCTTTAAAATAGTCGCTGCATTTTGCGATATGTGTTCCGTACCATGAAAAAGCTTCCCCATCTACAATCATGATTTTTTTATCAGGATAAAAAGCTTTTAGTTCTTCAATATGCTTTTCTTTAAAAGGAAACGGTTCAGATGAAAGCATGATAACTTCTGCATCATTAAGATCTTCAATTTCAATTGCAGGATAACGTTTCTTACCTTTAAAAATATTTTCAAAACCTATTTCTTCCAGTATTCTATGGATGAAAGTATCAGATCCTATGGTCATATAAGGATTTTTCCAGATGAGGTAAGCTGCTTTTATCTTCTTATTAATTTTGGTTTGTTGTAAAACATCATAAATTTTAAGATTGAACATTTGCGCTTTATCCTGTTTGTTGAAAATTTGCCCTAAATTTTTAAGCAAATAATAATTATCTTCAATAGTCTCGACATTGGTCACCATTACTTTAAAATCAGTCATTAAAGCTTCAACCTGTTCTTTCACATTTTCTTCCTTGTTGGCCAGAATAAGATCGGGTTGTAAAGCTTTTATTTTATCAATATTAATATTTTTCGTTCCGCCAATAGCCGTTACATTTTTCACTTTTTCTGCAGGATGGATACAGAATTTTGTCCTTCCCACCACATTATTTTCCGTTAAACCTAAATCAAATAAAGCCTCAGTAATTGAGGGGACAAGAGAAACAACTTTCATTCTGATATTTTAGTGATTGCCTAAATTACAAAAGTTTACCGGTTAAGAAAAGCCCGGCCACTGAAAAATAAATGATAAGTCCTGTGACATCAACCAATGTTGCCACGAAAGGAGCAGAAGAGGTAGCGGGGTCAAGTTTTAATTTCTTTAAAATAAACGGAACCATAGAACCTGAAAGAGTTCCCCAAAGAACAATCATCACTAAAGAAACACCGACACTTAAACCAACAAACGGCCAGTATATTCCATAATTAAAGAAACCTGCCTGATGCCAGATCATAATTCTTAAGAAACCGATAATTCCCAAAATTCCTCCAAGAAATAATCCGGTGAATATCTCTTTTCGCATCACGTACCACCAGTCTTTCAGTCCGATTTCCTGGAGTGCCATCGCCCTGATAATCAATGTGGCAGCCTGCGAACCGGAATTCCCGCCACTGGATATGATTAAAGGAACAAACAGCGCCAATACCACCGCTTTTTGAATTTCATCTTCAAAATATCCCATCGCAGAAGCAGTCAGCATTTCAGAGAAAAAAAGAATGATCAGCCACATTCCTCTCTTTTTCACCATTTCAATCAGCGAAGTTTGGGTATACGGAACGTCCAATGCTTCAAGACCCCCGAATTTCTGGATGTCTTCAGTGTTTTGTTGCTCAATTTGATCCAGAATGTCATCAATCGTTACAATTCCTACCAGCACACCGGATTCTGTAACAATTGGAAGTGCGGCCCTGTCATATTTTTCGAAATATTGAACAGCGTCTTCCTTTGAAGTGGTAGTTGTAATAGCAACAAAATGATTATCAGTGATTTCGGAAACCAAAGTGTCTTCCTCCGCAAGAAGAAGGCTTCCAAGAGCAATATCGTCGATCAACCGGTTTCTTTCATCCACGACATACAGGTAATTCATGGTTTCTACCTTGCTTCCGACTTTTTTGATTTGCTGAAGGCATCTTTTGATTGTCCATTCTTTCCGGATCTGGATGTAATAAGGCGTCATCAGACGTGCAATAGAATCAGAATCGTAGCCTAATAATTTCAATGCAATCCTCCTTTCCTGAGGATTCAGATGGTTAATAGAATATTTAATCAGTTCATCCGGAAAATCTTCAAACAGAGCCGTTCTGTCGTCGGGCGTCATCGCATTAAGAATTTCGGATACTTCGTCGCTTCCGATGCTTCGGATGGTTTCTTCCTGGAAATCAGGGTCTAGATGTGAGAAAACCTCTGCTTTGTATTCTTTCGGAACTTTCAGGAATGCCAAAAGCCTCTCGTCAGCGTGAAGTTCGCTCAGAGTTTCGGCAATATCGGCAGGATTAAAGATAAGTTCGTCTTTAGAATTCAAACGTTCAGATTTTGGTTATGCAAAAATAGTTCAAATTTTTAAAACAAGCCATGGCTGCTATAAATTTAAGAATTAATTAAACTGGTATCAATAAAAAAAGCACCTGTAAACAGATGCTCTAATAAAATTTGTTTTACGCTTAATCTTCTATACAGGCATACGGAGCGCACGTTCTGTTGCAGCACCATCCTATAACACAGTCGGAATGGGTCGTACATTTGGTAACGGCTCCTCCATTGATTATTTCTTGCTGTTTCCTCGATAATTTTTTTAAATTTTTCATAGTAAATGGATTATGGTGATTATTGTTTAAATTTACACTTCCGGACAATTGTAATACACACAGACATTCTGACAACAGGATCCTCCCGGACATTCAAAATGATATTGACATTTTTGCAGCGAACCGCCATTGATTGATTTCTGACTGTTGCGGTCAAGTTTCTTTAAATTTTTCATATGATTAAGTTTTATTGTGTTCATTATAAAGATAATCAAAATATTTGGATTATTCACGTTATGATGATATTTTTTTTAGAGGTAGAAAATTAATAAACACAAAACACTCACAATGATGCGAGTGTAAGAAGAATTTGAATTGAGATAAGTTTGAATGAATTGTTATAACTAAAATAATAATTTTTTTTAAATTATTCACTTTAGAATGAATATAAATTTATGAAAATCAATGGTGTGCATAATATCTTGATAAAGAGATGTTTCTGTCGGCAAGCTTATTGAAGAATAAATTTAAAAACCGGTTTCGTCAGAAGGTTTTATTTTTCGCAATTGCTTGAGAATTCCTTTAATGGCGCCGTTTGTACCGATCTTCACTGAATTTACCGTAGATCCCAGAAGTCGCATGTTTTTCTTATACGTATCATAATCGGTTTCTGTAATGAGATTTCCGGAAGCATCAAAAAGTTTCATGCTTACTATTACCTGGTTGGAAAAAACATATTTTCCGATTCCAACTTTGAAATATTTTACTTTGGGCACGATGGCAAAATCTGCATCATTATTAATACAATAATCCGCAATTGTCTTTTTGTCGATACTGTCAAAAGAAATCTGGGTTTCCGTTTTCAGCATTTTGTTTTTTCTTTCACTTAAATTATCTGAAACAGCACTGAAAAAAGCGGTATTGGTAGGCTCTTTTATCTCTTCAATATCAGGCTCAACCTGTGGATTGAAGTACAACACTTTTTTTATTTTAGCGTCATAACTCTTCTGCGCTTTAAGTAAAGAAAAGCCCGATAAAATAAGAATAGCGAATATGGCGAAAGTAGTAGATTTTCTCATCATTAATTCCTATGCAAAATTACTGCCTTTTAATGGGATAGCATAATTTTTTTAAGAAATATTTAACATTTTTTTCTATCAATTTCAATTTACGAAATCAATAATGTTTGCAGAATCCAAAATAAATCGTAATTTTGCAGCCGTTACATAATAATCATTTAAATAATATTGGAATGTACTTAAATACAGAAAAAAAGCAGGAAATTTTCGCAAAACATGGAAAATCTGCACAAGACACAGGAAGTGCTGAAGGACAAGTAGCTCTTTTCACTTTCAGAATCAACCATTTATCTGCTCACTTAAAGAGCAATCACAAAGATTACAACACTGAAAGATCTTTGGTAAAACTGGTAGGTAAAAGAAAAAGATTACTGGATTATCTTAAAAACAAAGATATCGAAAGATATAGAGCAATTATTGCTGAACTAGGTTTAAGAAAATAATCTACAAGATTTTCAAAAGCAACTTCGAAAGGAGTTGCTTTTTTATTTACCTCATTTATCGTTTTTAAGATTACCACATTAAAGTACAAGAGAAGCTGCGTTACTAAAAACATAAATTTGCCTTGATTTTAGTAGGGATTTTAGGCCGACAAAGTGTTATATCCAAATAATTACATTAAATTTGCATCGAAAATTTAAAGAGTTTAAATATTAATCGTACTCAATACGGAGTACAAGAAGACAATTTTTATGAGTATACCTCAAGCGTTTACAGAAACGATTACTCTTGCAGACGGCAGAGAAATTATTATTGAAACGGGTAAGCTGGCAAAACAGGCCGATGGATCCGTAGTTGTAAAATGTGGCGGAACAATGCTTTTAGCAACGGTTGTAGCCAATAAGGAAGCAAATCCAGGAGTGGATTTTTTACCATTAACGGTAGATTACAGAGAAAAATTTTATGCAGGAGGAAGAATTCCCGGAAACTTTTTCCGTAGAGAAGCTAGGCCTTCTGATCAGGAAATTTTAACAATGAGATTGGTGGACAGAGTATTGCGTCCGCTTTTCCCTGAAGATTTTCACGCAGAAGTTCAGGTGATGATTTCATTGATCTCTTATGACGGGAAGACAATTCCTGATGATTTGGCAGGTTTGGCCGCTTCTGCAGCAATTGCCATTACCGATATTCCTTTCAACGGACCAATGTCTGAAGTAAGAGTGGTAAGATTTGACGGTCAGCTGGCTATTAACCCAAGTTATGAGCAGCTAAAAGATTCTGAGCTTGATATCATGGTGGGTGCTACCAAAGATTCTATTGTAATGGTAGAAGGAGAGATGAAAGAGATTTCTGAGCAGGAAATGCTGGAAGCTATCATCTTCGCACATGCTGAAATCAAAAAACAAATTGAAGGTCAGGAAAGATTAGCTGAAAAAGTAGGTAAAGCTTTCCCGAAAAGAGAATATTTGCATGAAGTTCACGACGAAGCGATCCGTGAAAAAGTATGGAAAGAATGCTATGATAAAGTATATGAAGTAGCAAAAACGCCATCTGCAAAAGAAGAAAGAGGAGAAAAATTCAAGGCTGTTCTTGATGAGTTCCTTGCTCAGTATGTAGATAATGCTGAGGAGCTTGAAAGAGTAACTCCTTTCGCAAAAGTATATTATCATGACGTAGAAAAAGAAGCGATGCGTCAGATGATCTTAGAAGATAACATCCGTCTTGACGGCCGTGATCCGAAAACAATCCGTCCGATCTGGTCTGAGATCGATTATCTTCCGGGAGCCCACGGTTCTGCGATCTTTACAAGAGGTGAAACGCAGTCATTAACGGCTGTAACGTTGGGTTCTGTAAAAGATGCTAACATGGTCGACAGCGTTATCGCGCAACATGACGAAAAATTCTTTTTACATTATAACTTCCCTCCGTTCTCTACGGGTGAAGCAAGACCTTTGAGAGGAACTTCAAGAAGAGAAGTAGGACACGGAAACTTAGCTCAGAGAGCTTTACAGGCCGTAATTCCTGAAGAAAATCCATATACGATTAGAATCGTTTCCGATATCCTTGAATCAAATGGTTCGTCTTCTATGGCCACGGTTTGTGCGGGAACTTTAGCATTAATGGATGCTGGGGTACAGATTACAAAACCTGTTTCCGGTATCGCCATGGGATTGATCACTGATACAAAATCAGGTAAATTTACCGTACTTTCTGATATTTTGGGAGATGAAGATCACCTTGGGGATATGGACTTTAAAGTAACGGGAACTGCCGATGGTATCACTGCTTGTCAGATGGACATCAAGATCCAGGGACTTTCTATGGATATCATGGAAAAAGCTTTAATGCAGGCTAAAGAAGGAAGATTACATATCTTAAATAAAATCACGGAAACAATTGCTGAGCCAAGAGCTGATGTAAAACCACACGCTCCGAAAATGGTCGTAATGGAGATTCCGAAAGACTTCATCGGTGCGGTAATCGGGCCTGGTGGAAAAATCATTCAGCAGATGCAGAAAGATACGGATACAGTTATTGCCATTGAAGAAATCGGTGAGATCGGACGTATCGAAATTGCGGGTACCGACAGAGAGAAGATCAATGCGGCGGTGGCAAAAATCAACGAAATCACTTTTGTACCGGTTGTAGGACAGGTGTACAACGGAAAGGTGGTGAAGATCATGGATTTCGGAGCTTTCGTAGCGATTGCAAAAGGTACGGAAGGACTTCTTCACATCTCGGAGATCGAGTGGAAGCGTCTTGATAAAGTACCTTATAAAGAAGGAGATGAAGTGGAAGTGAAATTTATGGGATATGATGACCGTAAGAAAATGAAGCTTTCAAGAAAAGTGTTGTTGCCAAGACCTCCGAAGCCGGAAGGGAAACCAAGACAGGAAGGTGAGGGAAGACCAAACAGACCTGAAGGGCAAAAACCACAGGGTGAAAAGCCTGCTGAGGACAACAATCCTTCAACTGAAGCATAAGATTAGTATTTATCTATGATATTTGAAACCACCGGATTTCCGGTGGTTTTTTGTTTAGCATTGTATAGAAGCAAGGATTGTAAATCTGCGCTATCTGGTGTGTCATGCTGAATGAAATGCGATGGAATGAAGAATCTCCGGAAGAATTGCTTTAGCATTTGAATGTCTATTACTGTCTTTACATTTTAGGACGCAGGAATATGAGTTTATCATGCAAGAATATTCTACCGTATTGCTAAAATGTAACTTTATATCGTGCCAATGTAAAACAATAAGGCAAAAAAGTGAAACAATGAAGCAAAAAAGTAAAACCAGATGGCAAAAAAGTGAAACCGGATCGCAAGAAAGTGAAACCACATTACAAGAAAGTAAAACCATATCATAAAAAAGTAAAGTTACATTGCAGGAATGTAACTTTATCTCGGAGGAATATAAGATGTTATCGATCCTGCGCTCTGTAAAGACCAAGATGTTTCGGATTGCAATTCTGAGTTGGTGTATTAATTATTACCCTTTTGGGAATTAAAAGATTTTTCTAATTCAAACCTCATCAAACGTCTTTTTATCTCTGCTTAAATGTATGCGTAAGCAAATATTTAGTTATGTTTTTATTTACATTCAAAAAAACATTGATACCCTTGAATTTACCGGATTTTATGTTTGCGGCAAAAAATTTAAATTAATTTTTATATTTTTGACCAAACATAAACACAAACGCATGGAAAATATGCTTTCACAAAACTTTCCTTTTCGGGATACTTTTATTCTTTCAGCATTAATTTCAAGGCTGACTTCCAAAACAATTTTTACAGTATGAGACTTTATCTGAAATCCCATATTGCAAAAAAAGGAGAAACTTTGGAACAGATTGCTGAACAGTATCAGATTCCGGATATAGAGCTATTGAAATATTTCCACTATCAGCATGTACCTAAAGACAGCAACCATCTGGGCAATACTCTTTTTGCCGGACAGGAAATTTTTATCCCTGATGAAAATGATATCCGCACTATTTTAGGAAAAAGAAATTTAAATAGTGAAGAAAATAATATAAAAAATCACCATCAGATTGAAAACGGAAATTTATTGCCTGATTTTCAATCTATTGATCACACTTATATCGTTGAAATAAGAGATGTTTTTGAAAATAGAACAGATCACGTACAATTTGAAGTTTTATTACAATATCTGGATAAGCATGACTCTAATTATATTTTTAAATACAAAAAAGAAAAGCTTTTATTAAATGGTGAAAGCCCCGAATTAAAGGTATATAATCTGGCCTTGAAATGTGCATCTGTGTTTTCTTATGTAGAGGTAGGGATTAATAAAAATGGTTTGTTGTCGTATGTTCATAACTACAAAGAGATTTATAATAAATGGAAAACCTTAAAAGAGAACCTTTACAATCTTTATGAAGATGCTCTGTCTCTAAGATATATTGATGAAATAAATACTGTTATAGAAGATAGGGATACTCTGACCTCTTGTCTTAGGAAGGAAATTTTTCTTCAGTTTTATTTTTCGGTTTATTTTAAAATATATGCTGAAGGGAAATCTGAGAATTCAGCTCATTTCTTATTTGATGAATTACTGCACGAAAATGTGTATGAAATCGACATCAATGATAAGCTGATCACCATAAAGCAGGAATCTCAATCTATTGATAACCGCAGTCTGCACGAAATCTTCGGGAATATAAAAAGTAAAGAGGAGCAGAATGATGAATGTGAATTGCCTGAATCTACCATTACGGCTAAATACCATCTGTATAAAAGCCAAAAAATACTGCAAAAGGCCGAAATAAAAGTAGAATCATTAGATTATCACACAAAGGAATTTAAAGAAATACAGATACGTTTGAAACATTAATTCGACACAAATACACACAAATGAAAGAATATAAAGTAAAAAAGGGCGAGACTTTATCGTCTATCGCCCGGGATATAGGATTACCTGATCCCTATACGCTGAAAACATTTCACAATTTTAATGGTCCTATAGAGAAAGGTATCGGAAATGACATCCGTGAAGGAATGATCCTTACCATCCCTGATGTCCATGAAGTAGAGAAAATTAACGGTGAAATGGAAAGTAAGAGAGCGAAAAATGCTGATAAATTAAATGCAAAGGAAATTTCCGGAAATAACAAAAAAGAATCTAATGAAGATCAGCATGAAAAAGAAAATAAAAATGAACCTAAAGAGAAAGCGGCGAGTGAACACGACGGAAAACTTTTTGTAATCCAGAAAGGGAAAGCCATCTGCGACAAAGGGGCTAAGTTTCCACAATTTAAGGTTAGTAGCCACAAGAAGCATTATATCAATGACGATGGTTCTTCCGACGATTATCTTGCCGTGACCCAAAATGATGTGCAATTCAACCCTCCTGCAGTACCGTTTGGAAATTGTTCGCTTCAAAACGGAAAGCCCTGTACTTTTTCTCCTGCAGATAAATGGCAGAAGTTCTACCAGAATGTAAAAGTTATGGACAACGCTCTTATTACCGAAATCTCAGAGCTCCAATGCACCATCGGCGGAAAAATAAAAGTAATGGATCACGGCCAGCGGGAAGAGCTGACCAAACAGAACTTCAAGAATGCGGACAGGAATTTCCACAGCTATATCAATTCGTTGGTTGATTTGAGGAGTTTTATTGATGAGATGGAAAATGATAATACAATTGATTTTGAATAAAATAGATTATGGCAAAAAAAGGAATCTCAAAAATCAAAGGTCCGGAAGAAATACATCTGGGAGAAACTGTTTATTATGAAGTAAGTAGATTTTATGATATTAATGATACAGAAAAGATAGGTATTACCAATTGGAAAATATATGTACGCGATAAAGGAAGCTTCCGTGAGCTACGTCAGAAACCGGGAACGCCACCTAAGAAAGGTTATAAAATACCTTTAACCATTAACAATCAAAAGCTTGTAGGTAAAGAAATCTTAATAGAAGCTTATCTGTACGAACCTGAAAAGTCCGCTCCTCCCGGATTGAAAGTAAAAGTACTCCCGGGAAGAAACAAGAAAATTGATCGTGTAGAATTGTTTATGCGCGACGATACTCCTATCAAAGAAGATACTGTCCTCAAATATGGGCAAAGCATTAAGGTAAAGGTTTATACCCAAAATATGCCGGGAGAAAAAATAAAGCTTAGCTTGTATGAAGATGATGTTAACGGCTCCGGACATAGTACCAAGAATGAGAAAAATAAGGTAGCCAGCATTACACGAAATCTAAATAAGGACGGATTCTTATGGCATGAGTTTAAACTGCCAGTTGAATTTTCCAAAATAGCCAATGCCGTGATGGATGGAAGCCACGACAAGATCCATGAATATTATGTAGTGGCAGAAACCGCCCAACATAAATCTGTAAGTAAAAATGCTGAGGTAAAAAATCCTGATTATATTTTTACCCAAACTGTAAGCAGCACTATAGATCCCAATAAGATTTACGGTAAAGAAATACTGATTGAAGAAGTTGTTATAAAAGGGAAATATAAAAAGCAGGTGGGGGTTGATGCTATGGAGAAGTCTGGGAGGAGTACTGTGGAGGTGAAGGCTCCACAGGCGGTGAAACAGGATGATAAAAATGAGGTTTGTGAGTGTGAGGCTAAGGTTAGGGCGTTTATGAGGATGATTAGAAAAGGAGAAGGAACAATTGACGAAGGAGGATATTCTCGTATTGTTGGAGGATCTAAATTTTCTAATTTTAAATCACATCCAAAAATATACATAAAAGAACATAATTCAACAGCAGCAGGAGCTTATCAAATAACACGAACTAATTGGGACAGTGAAAATTTTTCACAATGGAGAAGTGATAATAAAGTTGAAGATTTTTCACCAGAAAGCCAAGACATTTATTGTGCTTATCTACTAATTAAAAAGAAAAGAGCTTTTAATGATATTAAAAACAATGACCTTGAAGGAGCAATTAATAAATGTGCTAAAGAATGGGCCAGTTTACCCGGTGCAGGATATGGACAAAGAGAAGAAAGTATAGAGACTGTAAAAAAATTATATAATAAGTTTTTAAACGAAGAATTAACTGGCCAGGAAGGAAGTATTGCTAAATTACACATTAAACCAGGTTTTTTAAAAAAATACTTTGGATATAACTGCTGTGAAGAAAATAATGATAGTAAACAAATAACAAAGAAGAAATATGATATTGATAAAGCAGTAGCAAAAATTAATTCTAATGTAGAGCCTAAATCAATTTCCGCATGTGCTAAATATGTAAGAATTGCAATTGAGGCAGGAGGATTATCAACAAATGGAAGGCCAATTTCAGCAAAAAATTATGATGTATTTTTACCAAAATTAGGCTTTACACAAATTAGTACTGAGAATTATACACCAAAAAAAGGTGATATTAGTGTAATACAAAGTATAGCAAATCATCCACATGGTCATATTTGTATGTATAATGGAAGCCAATGGGTTTCTGATTTTAAACAAATAGATATGTGGCCTGGACCAGGATATAGAAAAAATCCCCCTAGATATAATATTTTTAGATGGAAATAAAAAAATTAAAAATGATAAATAAAAAAATAATTCTGCTTTTAGTAGCTTTTTTTTCATTTCAAGCATGTAGTCAAACGACTAGTTCCTCTGAGAAAAAAATAGAAAGAATAAAAATTGATGATAATGCATTACAGGAATTAAAAAAATTTTATACATCTTATTTTTCAGAAATGGAAAAAAGTGATAAAGATGTTGAAACAAAACTTGATCAATTAAGGAAAAAATACATGACAATTGATTTATATAATAAAATCAAGCATTTAAATCTAGATTATGACCCTGTAATAAATGCACAAGATGTAGAATCAGATTGGAGAAAAAATTTAAGCATTTCAAAATCTGTTGAAGATAATAATAAGTTTGAAATTTCTATAAGTAATAGTTTTGATAATTCTAAAAATTACATTTATATAACATTAAAAAAAATAGATAATACTATTAAAATAACAGATATAAAAGTTAATGACATACCCAGTATTTTAAATTATAACGAAACTTATAATAATTTTAATGTAGATAGTCTATCTACAAATTATGATAGTACTGAGACTGTTATAAATGGCTATTACCGTTACAATTCATGTGATGATGCTTTGCCCTCATATTATATCGCAGATGATGAAGGTCAATTAAGCTTTTATACTCAAAAAAAACACTGGGTATCAATATCTACTTCATCCGAAAAACTTAATAATATATATGAAATAAAATATGATTTCATTACAGGTGTTTCCGGAAAAAATGCCGATCTTAATTGGGAAGAGTACTCTTCAAGAGAAAAAATAGCAGAAATTAAAGTAATAAGTAATAAACAAATTGTATTTAAATGGTATGGATTTTATAATGTAAAAACCAATCAGAGAGAGCTTTTGGAAAATCCATTTTTAAATAACAAAAATCCAAAACAAGAAATAATTTTAAATAAATGCAATAATTAGCTTGTTGGTAATTAAAATGATAAGACTTTTTGCATACATAATCTCGGAATTTTTGTTTAAAATGTAAAGTATTTATTTAAGCAATACTTATGAAAAATATATTTTTCTTACTATCAACAATATGTATTTTTATTTCTTGTAAAGGGCAGGATAAAGATGAAAATATAAAATCCAAACAAAAATTCGAAGATAAATTTTATCTTGCAAAATGTGTAGGGGATTATTCAACAGGAAAAAAAATTACAGAAAAAGAAGGAAATTGGTCTTTAAGTCAAAAAGATATTGATGAAATAATAAAATTATCGTCAGAAATTACAGAAAATGATCTGCATTTTTCTTATCCATTAACTCCCTGCAATATCGAGCTAAAAGGATATCGATATAAAGGTAAAAATTATAATTTGTCAATAAATGGAGGTTCATATATTTCCTTATTTGATGGGAAGAACAATATTTTATTAGGTTGTGATTCTCCTGCTTGTAAAAAATATTTTCTTCAACCAAAGGAAGAAATGGTAGATATTGATCAAAACTTAATATCAGAAAATCTAAATTCTGAAACTAAAAATTATAATATTAATCTTAATAAAGATAAATTTGAAGATTTGATAATTGTTAAAAACAATACTATACAAATTATTTTAGGATCAGAATCGAAAAATACATCTTTGTTAACCAAAAGTTTTGATTGCGATTTTATTGATATAGACACAAATACGAAATACAATCAAACATTTAACCTTATTTTAAAGTATATTGATCAATATCGAAAACCCTTTAGAAAAATAGTTATTCCTGTTTTTTATAATAAAAATATTTTTTTAATAAAAAAATTGTTTGTGGCTAGCTTAGGAACAAGTGCAAATACAGGAGATGAGGAATGGCATAATAAAGAAATTAATGAAAATGTTTCACTAGAACAATTGGATATTGACTCAATTCTTTCGAAATAAAAATCTTTTGTTAGTGGATTAACAAATTTTAATCACCTTAATATCAAAAGGAATTAGCAGAAGAGAAAAAAACACGCGAAGCAGAGGCGAAAAGACGGCTTGCAAACAGGGGTAAGCATGGCATTTCAATGGTCGCGGGAAACCCAACTCCTGTTATCGGAGAGAAAAATACCTATCACGTTGCAGGCTGGTACGGGGACACTCCATATGCAGATAGAAATCCTGAAAAGGTAACCTGGGAGCTTTTCAAAAAGAGAAGCAACGGTAAGTTTACTTCAACAAATATTAAAAAAATCGGAGATGGAACTTTTACATTTGGCGAAATTTCAATCCAAATACCTACCGTCTTGAGGCATATCTTCATAAGCCGGAAGGTGGGGGCCTGAACATCAATCCTAAATCTTCAACTATTCCCAAAATATGAAAAGTGGAGCTGCATTATGTGGATGATAAAAAGGGTGATACTTTCAGTTTCTATGACAAGCTTCGGGCAAAAGCGCATACAACGGGGATGCGCGGAAAGTATCTGGTTTTTACGCTTTGGGAGGATGATGCAAAAGGAGGCGGACACAGCGCCGGCAACCAGGCTATAGAAACAACAACAGCAAAAGTGGGTCATAACGGATTGGCCGTCGCAGAATTTGCTCTAACAAAAGGTTTGATGCAAAAAGCCATGAAAGGTGAAGCCGACACAAAAGAATTTGAGTTTTATGTAACAGTAGAGTATTACAAAGGAAAGATTCATGATTCTGAGAATGTGAATGTCCACAATCCGTTATACAAAGCTCCGGAAAAGAAGAAATTCCATCCAAAAGCACAAGGCTCACCAGCAGAACAAAAACCTCCATCCAAAAGAGAGGAAAAGAATCTTCTGATCCATCATGCAGATGGCTATCTTCTCCATGATTGGGCGGAAGTAAAGGGAAAAGCGCAGAAGGATAAGGAGATTACGGTGAATAGAAATCATGGGAGAAGTATGGTTGGGGTAGCAGCTCAGTCGTCTCAAAAACAGGAAATTAATAAAAATTCAAAGAATTGCTATTGCTTTTTACAAGGCATAGCTAAAATGCCATGCAATGGAAAAGGTAGTTCAGTTACGGATGAACATTATCAAAACCTAGCAAAAGATATTGGAGTAGAAGCTAAAGTATTTAAAACAGTTGCAATTATAGAGTCTGGTGGAAGAAGGTCATTTATTAATTATAAAGGAGAACAAAGGGCTAAAATACTTTATGAGAGACATTATATGTATCGTTTCTTAACAAAGATAAAATCTGAAGACGAATTAGAAAAATTGAAGAAAGCTTCTCCAGATCTTGTTCATAATGTTGGAACTTATAAAGATCCAAATGCTAAATATGGTTCTGAAACAGAACAGTTTGAGAAACTTAGTAAAGCCAAAAAAATAAATAATGATGCTGCAATAAAAAGTTGTTCTTGGGGAAAATTTCAGGTTATGGGAAAATATTATAGTTATTTATATAGTTCTCCCAATGAATTAGAGGAAGCAATGAATAGATGTGAGGTACAACACTTTGCATATTTTAAAGTTTTTTTAAAAGATGTTACTGGAGCATCAATAATAAAAGCTATGAAAGATAAAAACTGGAATAAAGTTGCAGAGTTGTACAATGGTGAAGATTATGCAAAAAATCATTATCATACAAAAATGAAAAATGAATATAATAAATTATAAGCATGAAAAATATAATTTTTTTAACAATAATATTTCTATTTACAAATTGTAAAAAAGAAAGTTTTAAAGTTTCTCACGAGGAGAGTCTTTGTGAAATAAATAGTATGAAAAAGCTAGATACAATAGCTATTAATATTAATAAAGATTATGATTTAGAAATACTAAGTCGTCCAAAAAAGGTGATTGTCAATTTTTTTCAACCGATTAAAAATCAGTTAATAAGTGAAAGTAGTTATGCACAAGTTTTATATGATAAAAAAAATATTGTTATAAACATTGAGATTGGAGATAATGCAAATCAGTATGAAGACATTTATCTATCAAAAACTTATCCTATTATTCTCGAAAAAATTATTCGTACCACAATTGACAAAAAAGAATATACTGAAAAATTAGAGTGTGAGGAAATTATTAATGAAAAGGTTTCAGAAAAGACAAGATATAGAAAAATTAATAATGATAAGAAAAAATGTAAATCAACAAAAATAAATTAAATATTGTTGGAACAAGCAGTATTGAATTAATTGATATTAGAGAATTTAAAATGTAGAATTGTTTATGCGTGATGATACTCCTATCAAAGAAAATACTGTCCTCAAATACGGACAAAGCATTAAGGTAAAGGTTTACACCCAAAATATGCCGGGAGAAAAAATAAAGCTTAGCTTGTATGAAGATGATGTTAACGGGCCCGGACATAGTACCAAGAATGAGAAAAATAAGGTAGCCAGCATTACACGAAATCTAAATAAGGACGGATTTTTATGGCATGAGTTTAAACTGCCTGTTGAATTTTCCAAAATTGCCAATGCAGTCATGGATGGAAGCCAAGACAAGATCCATGAATATTATGTAGTGGCAGAAACCGCCCAAGATAAATCTGTAAGTAAAAATGCTGAGGTAAAAAATCCTGACTATATTTTTACCCAAACTGTAAGCAGCAGTATAGATCCCAATAAGATTTACGGTAAAGAAATATTGATTGAGGAAGTTGTTATAAAAGGGAAATATAAAAAGCAGGTGGGTGTTGATGCTATGGAGAAGTCTGGGAGGAGTGCTGTGGAGGTGAAGGCTCCACCGACGGTGAAACAGAATGATAAAAATGGGGTTTGTGAGTGTGAGGCTAAGGTTAGGGCGTTTTTAAGAATGTTACGTGTAGGTGAGGGAACTGGAGAATTAATTAAATCAAAAGATAAAGAAGGAAACATTATATATATAAAACATAATTTCGATAGAGGTTATACAACAGCATTTGGAGGAAACGTAATAACCGATTTAAGTGATCATCCTAAAAAGAATTATGGAGGTTCTACCGCAGCGGGTGCATATCAAACCATGAAATATACATGGGAAGATGAAAACTTTGTTTTGCAAAGAAAAAAATATAAGATAACTTCCTTTAGTAAAGAGAATCAAGACAGATTTGCAATTGTTTTACTTAAATATCATCCAGGTTGTTCAAATCTTATTGATTTAATTATAAATGATAATTTAGAAAAAGCAATAAGAAACTGTGCAAGTAGAATTTGGGCCAGTTTACCTGAAAAAGGTGATAATAGTCGCTATCTATTTAATGGGAATCCACAACCAGTAACACCTATGAAAACTATTTTAGAACACTATAATCAATTTTATAAGGAAGAATTAAACAATAAAAGTCCATTATATCTTAAAGACGGATTTTTAGAAGAATTTGGATATAATTGTTGCAAACAGAAAATTAATTTAAAAGATAAAATAAATAAAGCTGGTTATGACATTGATAAAGCTGTAAACCATATAAATGCTAATGCTTTATCTAAATCAATTGGTAAATGTGCATTATATGTTCGACAAGCTATTAATGCAGGTGGAATTAGTGGAATATCAGGTCATGCTAAAGAATATTATGATAAAAATACACTTGTATCAAAAGGATTTAAAAAAATAAGTACAGATATTAACTCTATTCAATTAAAGAGAGGAGATATTGCAGCTTTTGGAGCTGTAAATGGTCACCCTTATGGACATATTGCGATGTACAATGGAGAGCAATGGATATCTGATTTTACACAAAAGTCATTTTGGGTAGCAACACAATATTCTATTGAAAAGAAATATGCAATATATAGATGGGAATAACTAATAAAAAAATGAAAAAAATAACCGTATTAATTTTTGGTTTGCTTATAATGATAAGCTGCAAAAAAACGCCTGTAACTATTCATAAAAATTTAAATACTTCTACCACAAATGTAGAAAATGACAATACAAAAGCAATGAGTATTATCAAAAATTTTTATCTCAATTTTTATGGTAATGATAATAATATACAGGACAAAAATAAGATGAAATTATATGTTTCTGAAAGAATTATTAAAATAATTGATAGTCTTAGAGACAATGATAATCTCGTTTTAGACTATGATCCTTTTATAAAAGCACAGGATTATTCAGGAGATGTCATTAAAAAAACACTGAAAATTCAACCTTTAAAAAATAAAGATGAATATAGAGTTAGTTTTTATTTATTTGGAGAAAAAGGCGAAAAAAGAACTGATATTGATCTTTTATTATCTAAAAACAAAGATGGTAATTTGTTAATTAGTAGCATTTTAAATGATGATTATTTGAATTTTAATAAAAATATAACAACAAAAACCAATCCCAAAGAAAACCAATGGTATGGAAGTTATGAAGGAAGTTTTTTGAGATTAAAAGATGAATCAGCTGATCCAAGAGGATGGGCAACGGTTACTATAAATATTAGTAAAGATTCAGCAGTTTTTAATATTTCAAGTTATGTGGAAGAAAAATCTTTTAGATTAAAATTTAAGGAACAGAGTGTTAATAGTATAATATTTAATATGGAGGACAATAATCTCCTTAAAATAAATAAAGAAAATGAAATTTATACATTAGAAAATACATACATAGACAATCTAATTTCAAGTAAAAATAAAATAAAATTAAATAAGACGAAATTATAGAAAAATAAGCTACGCAGAGCAAAATCACGTCTTACAAAATAGGAGAGGAATAATGAAGCTGTTTTAAATTTTAATTTTTGATTAGTCTTAAGGAAAACGCTAAAAAGTGCAGATTCTTCCAAGATGTTTCAATAGTACAATTGGATATTGACTCAATTCTTTCGAAATAAAAATCTTTTGTTAGTGGATTAACAAATTTTAATCACCTTAATATCAAAAGGAACTAGCAGAAGAGAAAAAAATGCGTGAAGCAGAGGTGAAAAGACAGCTTGCAAACAAGGGTAAGCATGGCGTTTCAATGATCTCGGGAAACCCAACTCCTGTTGTCGGAGAGAAAAATACCTATCACGTTGCAGGCTGGTACGAGGACACTCCATATGCAGATAGAAATCCTGAAAGGGTAACCTGGGAGCTTTTCAAAAAGAGAAGCAACGGTAAGTTTACTTCAACAAATATTAAAAAAATCGGAGATGGAACTTTTACATTTGGCGAAATTTCAATCCAAAATACCTACCGTCTTGAAGCATATCTTCATAAGCCGGAAGGTGGGGGCCTAATCATCAATCCTAAATCTTCAACTATTCCCAAAATAGGAAAAGTGGAGCTGCATTATGTGGATGATAAAAAGGGTGATACTTTCACAGGTCGTTTTGAGGTTTTCAAATGCTGTCTGGCGCAGGGTGATGGCATTTTTGTTGGCAATGCGTTTTTCTTCGACCTCGTTCAATTTCGCAGTGGCCGTGTTGTAAAGGGTCTGAAGACTGTCGACGCTGAGTTCAGGAACTGGCGGATCGTATAATGGATACACGGAAACCTGCTGAATGAGTTTATGCAGGTTGGCGACATTTCTGGCGTGACCTACTTCGCTTGCTGTTTTTTGTTGTTTTTGTCGGATTCGGATTGCTTTCCGATGGAAATGTTGTAGACATAGGCATTTGCGTTTTTAATTAGTCGGACAAATATAAAATTTATTTTGATTGATGGGTCTTTTTATAGTGAATAATTGATAATCATTATTTTATGTTAAATGAGGGAATGGGGAAACATTGGCCAATGGGCGAGGGTTTTAGTTTTTTTATAAAGCCGATTGTAAATCTACGTTATAGAGTATATTGATCGAGATTAACAACTTCATCAAACCAATTTTTTGCAGTTTCAAGAACCTGAGATGAAGGATTTTGAAAAAAAACTGCTAAGTTTTCTTTTGAACGAGTACAACAAACATAGAATAATTTTTGAGTTCTTTCAAAGACACTTGCTCTATCTATTCTATTGGTAAATAAATAATTGAAATTATATTTTGTCCAATTCCCATTATCTAATATTACCAAGACATTATCAAATTCATTTCCCTTAGTTTTGTGCTGAGTAGAAAAAGGAGTTAAGCCCTCTAAATAATCATATAGTTTAATAAACTCTTGATATGAAACTTCTTTTAGTCTGTCGTAGATGTATTCTGACGAATGAATAAACTCATCTATTTTATCATCTTTTTTTACAATTCCCAATTCGTCTGCCTTATCTATTACCTGTCCTATAGTTGTATTTTGATTAGTTAGTAATTGTTCAATATTATTTTTAAGAACTCGTTTATCATTAATTGTTTTGATCGTAATTCCATTTCTCTTCATCACCCTAAAAAACTCAGGGAAGTTTTTATCAGAATAAAATCTTAATACATTTTGAATTTTGAACAAATGCTTAATAAAATTATCTCTCTTCGATCCTTTTTTTGAGTCCTGATCATCTAATTCTCTTTTGTCATCAATAAGATTTTCTTTATCAATATAAATTTTTCTTATTTCATTGAAAGATTTATCCTTAATTTTCTCATAGAATAATCTATGAGTTTCATTCGATAGTATTTTATCTTTCTTTAAAACACTAGTTATAAAATTCAATTCTCCCACAAATTCGTCAATGGTATTGTATTTATATAGATTTTTTTTAGGTATCTTTTTCTGCTTTAATGTTTTTTCTTTTAGTTCAATCAATAATTCGCTTTCAAATTCTAAATCTGAAAAATTTTCTTTAGGCAAATTTTTTATTTCGTCAAATTCTTTTTTGGCTAATACATCTAATTTTATTTCGTCTAATAAGTATGATCGAGATTGTAATGCTAATTCATCAACTACTTCATCAAATGTTTTCTCGTCCTCAATGTTTAAATTATCAATTTTAATTTTCTCAACTAAGTCTTTTTTTAGATTAATAACGGGATCTTCATCATAAATCTCCATTAGCGTTGAAAATCCAGCTTGTGCAGAAATTAAATTATGTGTAAGATTTAATTCTTTAGTTGTTTTGGAATTATCAAAGTCCCAACCTTGATTAAGGTTTTTTAAGTAATATTTTATTTTTTCAATATCTCTATCTACAGAGTATAAAAATAAAATGTTACCATCTTTTACATTTCCATTTGGTAAAATGTTTGGAGCATTTAAATCAGAAGAATGTTCCTGTGTAATCCCATCAGTGCGAAGCTTATTAGCGAGTTCATAAATCTTTTTTGGATTTCTTCTGTTTTGACTTTTAATAACCTCTTTTACGCTACCTTCTTCTAAATAAGAATTTATAGTACCAATTCCATCATCATAGATAGATTGCATTGCATCTCCAAATAAACCTATGATAGATACTCTTTTAGATATTTGTAAATGGTCTAAAAATATTCTAATTACTTGTTCATTTGTATCCTGATATTCATCAATAAATATGAATTTGAACTTATCCTTTAAAATATCACATAATTTAGGATAATTTGCAAACATATGTTCAGAAATAGTTAATACTTCATCGTGAGAGATAATCCCTTCTCTCAATCTTATATATTCTTTATATTGAATTTCAATGTTTTCAGATAAAGTTTCCTCAGGATTATCTATAACAATATTAGTAATAGTATCGTCTTTTGCTAATTGTATTAAAGTTGACCTTAATTCTGATTGAAAGTTTTTAATGTTATCCCAGAGAAAATCGTGAATTGTAGATACTTTTAGATTTTTATGGTTTACACGATCCTCAATTTCTTTTACTGCAGCATTTGTATATGTCATACAGGCAATTTTAATGTTAGGATTTTCTTTAATGACTTGCCTGATTACAGAGACTAAAGAATACGTCTTACCACTTCCTGCACCACCACTTAATAGAAAATTGTGACCATTATCAATGTGTTCAAAAATTGATAATACTTCTGGCTGATCTTTTATATCTAGTCTTTCCTTAACCATAATAATCCTTCTTTAATGTAGGCTGGAATTTGCCAATTAGAATATGTTTCGTTGGTACATCTCAATATATCAATTGCAAAAGAGCCTTTGCTATCTACGCATTTTTCTGCTAAAAAGTATGCGTCTCTTGAATTGTCGTAAAAATATTTAAGATTTTTAAGACCTATGAATTTACTTCTATTATCTTTTATGAAAGTTTTGTTTTGTGCTAAATGAAAAAAACTATCTTCAAAACTTCTGGCACAATATCCTTCTTCTTCTGTCTGCGTAATAATTTGTAAATATCCATCAACTTGTTCTCGCCATACTGAATTTTTTGAAAATCTTTTTTCTTCAAAACTTTTTAGCAAAATATTTCGAAAAGAAATTGCATCTGAAGGATAAAAGAAAAGCAAAGTAGGATTACTTGTTTTTTCTGCTTCAGAAACTCTACAGCTAAAATCAGATTTTCTTTCTTTATCTTTTTTTGTTTTTTTAATAGTTCCGTCGCTATTCCGTATAAAATCTTTTTTTACAGAATCTAAATCTGTAATTATTAAAGATTTTAATCCAACAAAGCTTATTAGTTTTTCGAAGATATTTGCATAATTACCAACCTCTATAACAGATATGTTTTGCGATAATAAAGGAAGTTCATTTATATCTAATTCAACTTCTAAGTCTAATTTTTTCATCATTGCAGGTAATAGAATTCTTTCTGTATCGCCTTCAATAAAAATAGCTTTATCAGCAAAAAATAATTCTGCTCTATTGAGTGTTAAATATTGTTTTAAAAAACGATAATTTTTTTCTTCTCCTGCATCATTATATTCTTTTTCTAAATCTTTTATATTTTTTGCTTTAATGTCATTAATAGATTCTTTTTTTAAATATTTTATACAATTAAATTCTTGACAATTAGCAACTATATGAGATGAATGTGTACTAATGATATACTGGAAAGGTTGGTTTTTTATAATCTTTCCACTTGCATCCTTTTGAAGAACAATCCCATTCTTTAAAAGTTCAGTAATGTTTTTGATAAAAACATATTGCATTTGTGGATGAGTATGAGCTTCTGGTTCTTCAATAAAAAGTAAATTAATATCAGCTGGAATTTCATCTTTTCCTTTTTTAAATTCACTTATTAGAATTTCAATCTCAAAAATCATACTTATAAGATTCATATAACCCAAACCATTATAATGTTCAGGGAATTCAGAATCATTACTGTGTTTATATATAACAGTTGTATTTCCTTTTAATAATTCTTTTCGTTGTAAAGTGGAAATTACTTTTATTATAGACTCATCTTTTCTTACTCCTCCAAATAAACTTACTTTTTCAGTAATATCACTAAATAAAGCTTCATAAACATTTCCTAAAATTTCGTCAGTATCTTCAATTACAGATTTAAATTCTTCGATTTTCTTTTCATCCTCATCATTTTTTTCGCTTCGCTCATATATTTCAGATGTTTGCGTAGATAATGTTTTCTCATTTTCTCTATTAGCTACATTTCTCTTAGCGCTTATGTATTTAAAATTGATGATATTGCTTAAATTACTTTTAGCTTTAAAATCTTCTAAATCATTAAAATTACTTTCATCAATTACTGAATGTTCATAATCATAATTAATGCTTTTCCATCTATGTTTAAAAAATTTTTCTACATTTAGTTTAAAAAAAATAATCAAAGTTTTTTGGAATATATTTTTTTCTTTCTTCTTCAGGTTTATCCTTTTCTCTTTCTTCACATTCTTTTACTTTTTTATTTTCAGCGAGAATAAAAGATCTATACTCTTTTCGTAACTCTTTATATTGGTCATAGTTTAAGTAATACTCGAAGCCTAAAACAATTTTATTTTGATCAGGCTCCAAATCCATCATCAAATCTGAAATGTTACATGTATTTTCTCCTTCTTCATAAGAAATTACAAGTCTTAATTTTATACCGTGAATAGCTTTATTATAATCTTCTTCATTAAGTTCAATAGTTGTAGAAATTAATTCTTCAATTTCTTTTTTGTAATCAAGATTAAAATCTTCAGAAACAATTTTCTTCTTATCTGAATTGTTGATGAATTTATCTAGACAAGTTAAAAGTGAAGTTTTTCCAGTATTATTTTTACCTAGAACTAAGGAAAGAGACTGTTCCAGATCTATTTTAAAATCTTTGAGTAGCCTAAAATTTTTTATATAAATAGACTCTATCTTCATGGTTGTTAATTTTTTTCTAATTTATCAAAATTTTAACTTATCAAATATATTTTTAACTAATAAAATGAAATTACGGAAAACCGTACACTTGATTCTATTTTACAAGAGATTCCTTCGTTCCTCGGAATGGCAGGGAGTGTAAAATTCATTAGATTTTTGAGTTTGGTGAGATGTGACCGTTTCTAAGCGTAGGTGTACTCTAAACAAAGATTTACAACAAAAACAAATTGAGATCCAATTAATTACTAGGAAGTTTAGGCATTTTTTCGTATCTTTGTACCTAATAAGAGGTAATTACCTTTCTCTGTAACAAGTTAGAATTTCTATTTCCAAGCAGTTTTTTTGCTTTTACAGCTGACAGATTTTAATACTATTTCATTTTAAGCTCTTTATTGAGGCATAATCAGAGATCTTATTCAAAACTTTTTATTTCTTTTCGTATAGCGGAAAGTTTTTATTTCAGTAACAACTAAATTTTATAATAATATATGGCGGATTCTTTTTCTAAAAAAGAAAATTTCAAAAAGAAAATTCAAAAACAAAAGGAAAAAGCTCTTAAGCGTGAAGAGCGTAAAACGAGCAACAACAAAGGTAAAAGTCTTGACGAGATGTTGATGTATGTAGATGCCAACGGTCAATTGACTTCAACTCCACCGGATCATGCGGAAAAAGCAGAGATCAACGTGGATGATATCCGTTTGGGAGCAGCTCCCATCGAAGCGGAAGAAATCAGAAAAACAGGAATCATTACTTTTTTCAGTGAAAAAGGGTACGGATTTATTACGGAAGACAAATCGAAGGAAAATATTTTCTTTCACAGTAATAACTGCGCAGAACCTGTAAAAAAAGGAAACAAAGTATCTTACGAAAAAGAGAAATCTCCAAAAGGTTTTTCAGCAGTAGATATTCAGCTCGTTAAATAAAAGTGTCGGAGACAACAGTTTCCGATGTACCGAATAAATTTTTAAATTTGTCGAAATTCAACCTATGAATTTCGACTTTTTTGATTTATTAGATATTGGTAGCAATCTGCTTAATTCAGGGACAACGAGATTTACAAGAAATAAGAAAAGGAAAACAAAATATGTCAGGGAAAAGATAAGTCTAATATTGTATCTTTTTTCAGCAGTTTTTTTCTTTCTGGTATTTAGAAATCCACTTGTTTCAGAGAATTACATGCAGTCGGCTGTTATTGGATCGGTTTTGGGGCTGGCTGTTTCCTTGATTATATTTTTCATTCTGCATGTTCTTGAGAAGTACTATTTTAAAAGTGTTTTTCAATGGTTGTTTTTCAGTTTGTCGGTAGTATCGTTTTTTATATCAGTGATCTTGTGGATTTATTTTAAATCCGGGATATTCTTGTAAAAATAATTACATAGCTGTTATGCTATCAACAAAATCAATTTTCAATTTATAAATTATCATAAATGCTTTGCGCATTCTTCCGTGAATAAGTATTTTTGAAAAATTTTCAGATTTGAAGCCTACCATTTCCATTGTCGTTGCTATTTTCAACCGTAAAGATGAGCTTTTTGAGCTCCTGAATTCTCTTACTTCACAGTCGGATAAAGACTTTGAAATTATTATTGTGGATGATGGTTCGCTTGTAGATCTGCGTCCGACAATCGAAAATTTTGAAAGTTTTCTGAATATCAGATATTTCAGAAAAGAAAATTCCGGGCCGGGATTATCCCGAAATTTTGGATCCAGGAGAGCAGGAAATGAATGGCTGGTTTTTGTAGACAGTGATGTTATCGTAGAAAAAGATTATATCGAAAATATCAAAAAAGATATTCTTGAAATTCCCTGTGATGCTTTCGGTGGTGCGGATAAGGCTCATAAAGGTTTCAACCTGATGCAGAAAGCAATTTCATATTCCATGACCTCCGTTTTTACGACTGGCGGAATCCGCGGCAGTAAAAAAGCGGTATCAAAATTTCAGCCGAGAAGTTTTAATATGGGCGTAAAGAAAGAAGTATTTGAAAAGGTTGGAGGCTTTTCGGAAATGAGAATCGGGGAGGATCCGGATCTTTCGATGACGCTTTGGGAAAATGGTTTTACAACAGCTTTTTTTGACAATATTGCTGTTTATCACAAGAGAAGGGTAGACTTCGGAAAGTTTTCCAAACAGGTGTATCAGTTTGGCTGTGCACGTCCTATTCTGAACCAAAGGCACCCTAATTATGTAAAGATCTCCTTCGCTTTTCCTACTTTATTTTTATTAGGTTACATCATGGGCTTCCTTGAATATTTCATGATGGGAAAAGGGATCATTCTTGCTTTTTACGGATTGTATACTTTTATGGTGCTTTTCCATGCGTTGTGGGTGACTAAAAATATCAGCATTGCCGGAATGGCCTTGATTTCAACTTATATCCAGATGTTTTCTTACGGATATGGCTTTTTAAAATCCTGGGTGTTGCTGAATATTTTCAAAATGAAGCCTGAAGATGCTTTTCCGAAACATTTTCATAAAATGTGATAAAAAAAAGCTGTCGGATGAACAACAGCTTTTAAGATAATAATTAAGATATGGAGATGGTTTCATGGTTGAGAACGCCTGTTTTTAGCATGCATTCTCTCATCTTTTCGTATGTTCTTTCAATGTCATGATCGAGGCCGATGGAAAATCGTATCAACCCGTCGGAGATTCCCATTTCAGCCCGTTCTTCTTCAGGGATTTCAGAAGAGGTAGAGCTTCCTGAACAAGAGAATAAGGTTTTATAAAATCCAAGGCTTACCGCAAGATAACCCAGGTTTTCTTTTTGCATTAACTCCATTAATTCATTGGCTTTTTCAGTAGTTCCTGCATCCAGTGTCAGTAATCCTCCAAAACCGTATTCCGTGTGCATCATACTTTTCATCAGTTCGTGGTTTCTATGGGATTTCAGTCCGGGATAAGAAACTTTTAGTCCGTCATTTTCAAATCTTTCAGCCAGATACATCGCGTTGTGGCTGTGCTGTTTCATTCTGATGTGAAGCGTTCTGAGGTTTTTTAGGATGCTTGCCGAGCGAAGGCTGTCCATCGTCGGGCCTAAAAGCATACATGCGCCGGTATTCACGTTCTTGGTATCGTTGATAAATTCTTGCGTTCCACAATAAACGCCGCCTACCGTATCACTGCTTCCATTGATAAATTTTGTAAGGGAATGGATCACAATATCCGCTCCCAGCAGTGCAGGTGAGATGGAAAGTGGTGAGAAAGTATTATCAACAATCAGTTTTAAGTTATACTTTTTACAGATTTCCGACAACTTTCTCAGGTCGGCAACTTCCAGAAGAGGGTTGCTCACACTTTCGCAATATATAATCTTTGTGTTGGGCTGTATAGAATTTTCGACAGACTCAAAATTATTGATGTCGACGAAGGTTGTTTCAATATTAAAGGGAGGCAGAAAATTTTTCATAAAGGCATAGGTTCCGCCGTAAATTGTTCTGCTGGAAATAATATGATCCCCGCTTTTACAGGTCTGGAGAAGCACTGAAGTGATCGCTCCCATCCCTGAAGCCGTCACATTGGCCGCTTCCGTATTTTCCATTTTGGCGAGAGCCTGTGAAAGGTACAGATTCATCGGTGATGAATGTCTTGAGTACAGATAGCATCCGTCTGCATTTCCTTCAAATGTATCAAACATCGTTTTGGCAGAAAGGAAGGTATAGGTGGAACTGTCTGAGATGGATGGATTTACTCCTCCGAACTCACCAAAGTACTGTAAATCCTGAATTTCGTTTGCGGCGTTAAAATCTTTCATATCCTTTTAGTTTTTTGCTAAAATGAACTTATTCCAGGTTTTTTACAACATAAAATTGAATTAACGGAATATAAATCTATGATTATTTGATTTAATAGAAATAAAGTTTATTATATTTGGTAAATGTAAATTTTTAACAAAAATTTATCTATGGCTTTAGATGATATTGATAAAAAACTGCTGCTTTTTTTGCAGGAAGATTCCAAGCAGACCACCAAAGAACTGTCCTACAAACTCGGATTGTCCGTAACGGCTGTTTATGAGCGTATTAGAAAATTGGAGAATACAGGTGTAATCTCAAAGTATGTAGCCATACTCGACCGGCACAAAATCGACAGGAATTTTATTGTGCTGTGCCACGTTAAATTGACGCAGCATAAAAAGGATTATGTGCTACAGTTTGAAAAGGAAATCATGAATTTGCATGAGGTTACGGAGTGCTTTCATGTAAGCGGGGACTATGATTATATTTTAAAAATTGCAGTCAGGGATATGGAAGATTACCGTAATTTCATGTTGACGAAACTTACTACGCTAAAGCATATTGCCAGCACCCACAGTTCTTTCATGATTTCTGAGGTTAAAAATACAACGGCTATTGTTTTATAAATTTTAACAATAGCCGTCCTTATTCTTTTTAAACCAGAACACCATTTTTAGAGGCAATCGGATCCGGCAATTCGGTTTCTCCGGTCATTTGCAGGAGATCAATTTCAATTGTTCTGCATATAGAAAGCATCGGGATATCAAACATTAATCCTTCAAAAGGATTTTCAGAATAGTCGCCCACCAGCTCCATAATAATATACATCCAGCCGATCATGATACAAAATGGGATAGAAGCCCAGATTCCCCAGTCGCCCAGCTGCGCAAATTCACTTACTAAACCTAACGGAAGCAGCATGATGAAAATAACATTAAATACAAAGGCTGTACTGGCAAACTGTCTCGGCAAGGGGAATTTTTTGATTCTTTCGGCCTGTCCCTGCAGGGTATAAAATTCATTCAGGCATTCCTGAAGCTGCATCTGGTTGAATTCTGAAATGGCACCTATATTCTTCAATTCATTGACATCTTTTGACTGCTGAGCAATAAGGTAGGTTGCGAAATTTTTGTAATGTGATTTTTGTTCCGCTTCTTCTTCGGATAAATATTTGTTTAAAAAGAGGGGAGTCCTGGTATAATCAGGAAATCCTGCTTTGATCAGCCGGTTGCGTTTATGGTCTGTTTTCTTGGGGAGCTCTTCTTCTACTTTTATATGTTCCCATTCTGTCGGAATCAGAAGCTGATCCCGGAACGCATACAGCCATGCGATATGCCTGCAAACGATCTTTCTTTTCCGATCTTCGAGTTCAAATTTTCCTATCTGTTCATTCTCAACATCAAAAGCATATACCATTGAGCCGAGCATGCGGCTGGAATTAACGATTCCGCCCCAGATTTTTCTTGCTTCCCACAACCTGTCGTAGGCCTGATTGTTTTTAAAACCAACCAAAAAAGCTTCTGCAGTACCGATAAGTGCTACCGGAACCCATGGAATGATCATCCAATGCCAATTAAAGAAGTGAAAAAGAACAGCAATCAACGTACACCAAATAGAAATCAGAATAACATGAAATCCGGATAAATTGAGTATCTGTTTGTAATTGACGTATTTTGTAGTGATCATAGGTTTGTATGCTTTTTATGAAATTTTTATTCAAAGTAACAAAAAGCGTACAAAAAAACCTCTAAAAAGAATTTAGAGGTTGAATTCATTTTCTGATTAATATTTTAGCATTTTGTTAATCTTTTCGCTCAGCTTTTCAGCATTGGGCAGCATGGCCTTCTCTAAAGCGAGGTTGATAGGTACGGCGGGCGTATCTAAAGAACCCATCGTTTCAACCGGTGCGTCAAGGTATTTAAAGCAGTTTCTGGAAATTCTGTGCGCAAAAGCTTCTGCAAATGAATTGGTTAATTGTTCTTCGGTGAGAACGATACATCTTCCGTGCGCTTTTACTCTTTCGAAAACAAGTTCTTCATCTAGAGGAATTAGAGTTCTTAAATCGATAACTTCCACTCTTCCGTTAAAGTTTTTCACAGCTTCTTTTGCCCAGTAAACGCCCATTCCGTAGGTTACCACTAGTAAAGTCCTGCCTTTTTCTGTTTCATCTTTTTCTGCTTCAATGATTACTTTCCCTTTTCCAAAAGGTAAAATATAATCTTCTGCAGGCTCAATTGTTTTTGCATCTTCAGTTCCGGGAACTTTGCTCCAGTACAATCCTTTATGCTCCAGCATGATCACAGGATTAGGGTCGTAGTAAGCTGCTTTTAGCAATCCTTTAAAATCTGCGGCATTGCTGGGATAGGCAATTTTTATTCCTTTAATATTCGCTAAAATACTTTCAACGCTGCCACTGTGGTAAGGTCCGCCACCGCCGTAAGCGCCGATCGGTACACGGATAATATTGCTTACCGGAAATTTTCCCTGGCTTAAATAACTTGATTTTGAAATTTCTGTAATCAATTGATTGATTCCCGGATAAATATAATCGGCAAACTGTACTTCTACGATCGGTTTTAAGCCTACCGCACTCATACCTGTTGTAGAACCGATAATATATGCTTCCTGAATGGCTGTATTGAAAACCCTTTTGCTTCCAAACTTCTTTCCTAATGTTACTGTTTCGCGGAAAACACCACCGATTCTTTCGCCGACATCCTGTCCGTAAAGCAAGGCTTCCGGATGTTTCCACATCAGTTCCTGAATCGCATGTATGGCCGCATCAACCATAACGATTTTTTCGCCGCCATGCGGTTCACGGGTTCCTACTTCTTGAGTAATCGGAGTAGGTGCGAAAACATGATCCATTACGGTTTCAGGTTTTGGATCTTCAGCGTTTTTAGCTTTCTCAAATGCTTCTTCTGCTTCAAGACGGGCTTTCTTGGTAATCTGCTTTAATAATTCTTCGTCAACGCCTGAATCCAGTAGTTGGTTTCTAAGAATTTCTCCCGGATCCTTTGATCTGTGTTTTGCCAAATCTTCTTCATCTCTGTAAAATTCTCTTCGTACTCCGGAAGTATGGTGGCCGATAAGAACGGTTTTTGCACAGACAACAACAGGTTTTCTCTCATTACGAACAAAATCAACCGCTTTTTTCATGACCTCAAAGCTTTCTACGAAATCTGTTCCGTCAACTCTCATTCTGTTTAAGCCTGTAAATCCGGCTACAAAATCATAGGCATCGGAAGTTCTTGCTTCATCTTTCGTTACGGAAATTCCCCATTCATTATCCTGAACCAGGAAAATGATCGGCAGCTGATGTAATGCTGAAAACTGAAGCGCTTCACTCACTTCACCTTCTGTTACGGAATTGTCACCAAGGCTGCATACAACAACCGGATTATTTTCAAATTGCTGTAAATTGAAATCCTCAATATATTTTATCCCTTGTGCGACTCCGGCTGTCGGAATCGTCTGCATTCCTGTTGCGGAGCTTTGGTGAATAATTTTTGGTTTGTTCTCATCCCTGCTAGAAGGATGGGAATAATATGATCTTCCTCCTGAAAAAGGGTCATCAGCTTTTGCCAATAGCTGAAGCATCAGTTGATAAGGTTCAAAGCCTATCCCCAAAAGAATACTCTCGTCTCTGTAGTAAGGAGACACCCAGTCTTCTTTTTTCAACTGGTAGGCGGTCGCCAACTGAATAGCTTCATGACCTCTGGATGTACTATGAACATATTTGGTAACATTTCTGTTTTCCTCATAAATGTCAGCCATTGCTTTGGCAAGCATCATATGATTATAAGCTTTAAGCAGAATATCCTGAGAAACTTTTTCGTGAAGTGTATTTTCCATAGAAAGCAAAGATAAACAAAAAAACAAAACACTAACAATCGTTAGTGTTTTACAGGTTTGAATGTTTAAATAATGATCTGATTAAACTCATTTCATTTGTAGTGATGAACTTTAAATTATAGCTGAATTCATCTTTTCTTACATTGATTACGTTGAGCTTTCGGCTTGTGGTTATATAAAAAAGTTTTAACATTGTTTTGCTCTTAAATTTTTATTACTGTTATTTGTTCGTTAAATACAGTTTATAATAAAGTCTGAGTTGATTGACCATTTAATGGATTTAAATGTATGCATAACATGAAAAAATGAAGTAACTTTACATTCTCTTTTAAATAAAAGCTAGAAAATTACATGTATTTAGTTTTTGACACAGAAACCACAGGTTTACCAAAGAATTTCAACGCTCCGCTTTCAGATTCAGACAACTGGCCTAGAATGGTTCAGATTGCGTGGCAGTTGCACGATGATGATGGGACTTTAATTGAAAATCAGGATTATATCATTAAACCGGAAGGCTATGATATTCCATTTAATGCGGCAAGAATTCATGGTATCACCACAAAGATTGCCAATGAAGAAGGCCGTGATCTTACGGAAATTTTAAATGAATTTTCTACAGTTTTAGAAAAAGTAAGAGTTGTTTCCGGTCATAATGTCGAGTTTGACTATAATATCGTTGGAGCCGAATTTTTCCGGAAAAATATAAAAGACAACCTTCAGGAAAAACCGAGAGCCGATACGATGGTTCTGGGAACAGATTTTTGTCAGCTTGGGGGAGGACGTGGAGGTCGATTTAAGCCACCAAAATTGGAAGAGTTGTACGAAAAGCTTTATGGACATAAGTTTGATGAAGCTCACAATGCTGCTGCCGACGTAAATGCTACTGCTCAGGTTTTCTTCGAAATGATGAGAATCGGAGTAATTCCTGCTGAGGTCTTAAAGATTTCTGAAGATCAGCTTACATACTTCAAAACATTGTATCCTGATCCGATCAGGCCTTTCAGTATTGTTATCAGAAGACAGGTTGCAGATTTTCATAACAAGAAAAAACAACAGGATTTTGGAAGTATTGATGAAATTGATCTCGGGAAATACTTCAATTTTGATAATCACAGTGTTTTTTCAACATTATCAGCGACTTCGAGCATTAATGATCTGATTAAAAAAGCGACTGATGATAATTTCCCAGCTGTCGGCATGGTGGACCTGGGCAATATGATGGGGGCTTTCAAATTTGTTTCAGCGGTAGAAAGTGCAAATGGTGATCGTGCGAAAAAACATAAAGAATATTTAGCCAAAAAACAGGAAGCTGAAGAGAAAGGTGAAGTTTTTAATGAGGCAGAACCGGTTTCGCAGCCACTTATTCCTGTGGTGGGTTGTGAGTTTTATATATCGGACCGATATGAACAGAAGCAATTTACCAAGGATGATCCTGACCGAAGAACTCAGGTTGTCCTGTTGGCGAAAGATTTTAACGGATATAAAAACCTGGCAAAACTCTCCAGTATTGGTTTTCTGAAAGGATTCTATTTTGGTGTTCCCAGGGTGAGCCGGGAATTGATCGCACAATACAAAGAAGGGGTTATTGCTCTGACTTCAGGGATTCATGGTGATATTCCTGATGCTATTTTAAATACCGGAGAACAAAAAGGGGAAGAACTTTTCAAATGGTGGAAAGATACTTTTGAAGATGATTTTTATGTTCAGATTCAGAATCATAAACTGCCTGAAGAAGAGCATTTAAATGACGTTCTCCTTCATTTTGCAGATAAATATAATGTTAAAATTTTAGCACAGAACGAAACGTTCTACACCAATAAAGACGATTCTAATATTCAGGATATTGTGAGTTGTATTAAAGACGGTGAAAAACTCTCAACACCTGTAGGGAAGGGGTTTGGTAAGAGGAGAGGGCTTGCTACCGGAGAGTATTACATCAAAAATTCAGAGGAAATTAAAGAAGCTTTTCTAGCATATCCTGATGCTTTTGATGCTTACGAAGAATTTACCGCTAAATTTAAACCTTATACCCTGAAAAGGGACGTGCTTCTTCCTAAATTCGATATTCCTCAGGAATTCGTTCACGCAGAAGATGAAGCGGATGGAGGAAAACGTGGTGAGATGGCTTATCTCACACATTTGACCTATGAAGGGGCAAAAAGAAGATATGGAGCTGATGGTATTACAGAAGATATAAAAGAACGTCTGGATTTCGAACTTGAAGTAATTGCTAATACAGGTTATCCGGGATATTTCCTTATTGTACAGGATTTCTGTAACGAAGCCCGCAAAATGGGAGTTTGGGTTGGTCCCGGTCGTGGATCTGCTGCGGGTTCTGCCGTTGCTTACTGTATCGGAATCACAAACGTTGACCCGATTAAATATGATCTCCTTTTTGAGAGATTCCTTAATCCGGAGAGGGTTTCCATGCCGGATATTGATATTGACTTTGATGATGAAGGCCGTGACCGAATTATTAAATGGGTAATCGACAAATACGGGCAAAGTCAGGTTGCGCAGATCATTACATACTCTGTACTGGGAGGTAAATCTGCTATTAAAGATGCCGGAAGGGTGTTGGATGTTCCGATTCCTGATACGAATAATATTGCGAAGTTAATTCCTTCCACGCCCGGGATGAATATTGCAAAAGCTTTGGCAAAATATGATAAATTAAAACCGGAAGAACAGATGCTCGTTGACGAGATGAGACTGGTCTTGGATAGCCCTTCTGATCCTCGTCATGATGTGCTTGCAAGTGCAAGAAAAATGGAAGGATGTATCCGGAATACAGGAATTCATGCCTGTGGAGTGATTATTACTCCGGAGGATGTCAGTAATCTTGTTCCGGTAACGATTGCAGCAAAAGATGCGGATATTTTGGTTTCCCAGTTTGATAACTCTGTTGCAGAAAGTGCCGGTCTACTTAAAATGGACTTCCTGGGTTTGAGAACTCTGACGATCATTAAAGATGCTCTTAAACTCGTTAAAGAAAGACACGGAGTTGATATAGATCCCGACGAAATTCCGTTGGATGATGCTAAAACGTATCAGTTGTTTAAGGAAGGTCGAACCATTGGGATTTTCCAATACGAAAGTCCCGGAATGCAAAAGTACATGCGGGAACTTAAACCAACTGTTTTTGCCGACCTTATTGCGATGAACGCATTATATCGTCCGGGTCCTATCAAATACATTCCGAACTTTATCAACAGAAAGCACGGAATAGAAGAAATTGTATATGATTTACCTGAAACCGAAGAATATTTAAAGGAAACCTACGGAATTACGGTGTATCAGGAGCAGGTAATGCTTTTATCTCAGAAATTGGCCAACTTTACAAAAGGTGAAGCCGATACCTTGAGAAAAGCAATGGGTAAAAAGCAGATTGATGTACTTAACAAAATGTATCCTAAGTTCATCGAAGGCGGAAGAAAAAATAACCTTGATGAAGAGCGATTAGAAAAAATCTGGAACGACTGGAAAGCCTTTGCAGAATATGCTTTTAATAAATCTCACTCTACCTGCTATGCGTTTATTGCTTATCAGACGGCCTTTTTAAAAGCTAATTATCCGGCAGAATACATGGCGAGTGTAATGAGTAACAATATCAACAATACCGACTCTATTACCATGTTCATGGAAGATTGTAAAAGTATGGGAGTAGATGTTTTGGGGCCTGATGTTAACGAATCTCAATATAAATTCTCGGTAAATGAAAAAGGCCAGATCCGTTTTGGATTAGGAGCTATTAAAGGGATTGGTGAAGGACCGAGTGAAGCCATTACAAGAGAAAGAGCAAACGGAAGATTTAAAAATATCTATGACTTTTTTGAAAGAATTCTCCCTTCTCAGATGAACAAAAGAGTAGCGGAAAGTTTGGTGTTGGCAGGTGCCTTTGATGAATTGGATTCTTTCCACAGAGGTCAGTATTTTGATATTGATATGGCGGGAAGAACTAATCTTGAAAGATTGATCAGGTACGGACAAAGCTTTCAGGAGAGTAAAAACGAAATGGAAAATTCATTATTTGCAGATTTTGCCGAAGAAGTCCAGATCGAGCAGCCAAAGCTTGCTCCCTGTCCGGAATGGCCGAATATGCATAAGCTTAATAAGGAAAAGGAAATTATCGGATTCTATCTTTCTGCGCACCCTCTGGATGAATTTAAATATCAATATCAGTTTATGCAGGGGCAACTTTCTAAAAAAGCAGTTTTAGAGAAAGAAGAAGAGGTAAAACTGGTTGTAGATGAAGCTCCGATTCTTGAGCAGGATACTCCGGAAGACATTACTGATCTTGTAGAAATTGTTTCTGATGAGCTGCTGACCGGCGAAGAAGAGATTGTAGAAGAAGTGACAAAAAAAGCAGAGCCTAAAGGCGTTTTCCACTTTCTGAACCTTGATGAGGTGGATGCTTATAAAGAGCAGGCTTTTGCCAACAAACAGGAAGAATTATTCGAAGAAAAGAAAAAAGACTGGAAAACAATTCAGAAAGAAAGGGAAAATGGAGGTGGAGGAAAAGAGTATACTGTTGCCGGTCTTATCACGGAATATCGTGTTCAGGACGGCTTCAGAAGTGGTGAAAAAGTAGCTTTTGTAACACTGGAGGATTATTCAGGGTCGTATTCTTTCAGGCTTGGTGACCGTGATTATATGCGTTTAAAGGAAAAGCTGGAAGTACAGCGTTTTGTAATATTCAAAATTAAATTTGCCCAGGTGAAAGACGGAAGGGTTTTTGTCAATGTAAATGATGTGATCGAGCTTCAGGAAGCATTTGAAAGATTCGCCAAAAGCATCTCGCTTGTTATGGATGTGATGGATTTCAGGCCTGAAGATCTTACTTTTTTCAGAAACGTTCTTGAAAAAAATCAGGGCAGCCAGAAATTGAAATTTTATATAAAAAATACAGATGACGATTCTAGGGTAGAACACCTTGAGGTTCAGTCGATGAAACATTCGGTCAATCTGAGTGGAGAACTTATCAAAGAGATTCAGCTGTTGAATAAATATGAATTCTATCTAAATTAAATAATTATTACTTAATATTAAATAGGCTGTCCTAAGAGTTTGGGCAGCCTATTTTTTTATTTAAGAAATGCTGGATTTTATAAATTGACCAATTAAAAATTATCATTATGAAATTATGTAATATTTGTTAAAATGTTATAAAAATATACTTAATTTTTAAATTATATTATGTTAAAATACTGAAAATCAATTTTGTTAATATTTAAATTTATTGATTATAATTCTATTTATTGTGATAATTGTTTATTATTAAACATTTATTTAATGTTTTCATTGTTTTTTTAATAAAAAAATAAAAATAATCTTTTATATTATATAATTTATTAATATTTTTACTGCCTAATTTTAATTTACTAAGCATGAAGAAATTTTTACTTGCGTACCTTACGCTTTTAGGTACATTATTGTCAGCTCAGATAACCTTGGGCTCTGGAACAACAACAGGCGGTACTTCTACATCCGTTGCCACGGTTCCGTGGAGTACTTATTATGGATACAGCTATGCGCAGCAGATCTTGCTGAAGAGCGAAATCAATGCTACTGCTCCTGGAAATATTACGGGATTAAAATTCTATCTGGGATCTTCCGCCAGTATCAATAATTCGAATAATATAGTTGTGTATGTGGGCCTTACTTCAAAATCGTCATTCTCGTCAGGAACAGATTGGATTCCTACGAGTGCTATGACACAGGTTTACAGTGGCACAGCAGCGAATAATGCAGGAGTTGTAGAGATAACATTCGCATCACCTTTTGCTTATGATAATACAAGTAACCTTGTCATTGCTGTTGATGAAAATAAAGCCGGTGATGATGGAGGTGAGCTTTTTTATACTTATGCTAGTGGAACAAATAAAACTTTGTATTATCGAAGCGATTACACGAATCCGGATCCGACGGCCATTACTCAATCTGGAACAAGATCAGCAACTCAGTCTGTTGTGACATTAGTTGGTCTTTCGCCTAGCTTACTTCCTGCATGTCCTACAGTTACAGCACCAGCAGCAGCAGCAACAGGTGTATCTTTGTCACCTACTCTTACATGGAATGCAGTAGGTAATGCAACTGGATACAGATTAAGTGTTGGTACAACGTCAGGAGGAACAGATGTTGTAAACAACCAGGATTTAGGTAATGTGACTTCTTATGCGCTACCGACTCCTCTGCAGTTTAATACTCAATATTATTATACAATAAGTTCTTATAATGGTTCTGGTTCTTCCACAGGTTGTTCAGAGAGAACTTTCACTACAGCTAATATTTCTTGTCCTGCTGTTACGGCACCAGCGGCTGGAGCTGGGGGCGTTTCTGTAACCCCTACTATTACATGGACTGCTTCTTCAGGGGCTACAGGCTACAAAATCTCAGTGGGAACGACAGCAGGAGGAACAAACATTATGAATAATGTTGATCTTGGAAATGTTACTTCTTATACATTCGGTTCGGCATTGCAGAATGGTACGAAATATTATTATACAATTAATTCTTATTCATCAGCAGCTGTTTCGTCAAGCTGTACAGAAAGGAATTTTACTACCGTATGTCTTCCTGCTATTGCATTTTCTGAGAACTTTGACTCTGTAACTGCTGGTGACTGGCCATCTTGTTGGGTTAAAGTAGGTTCAGACGGTTCTGCTTATACTCAGTCAAGTACAGCGATCAGTGGTCCGAACAATATGTATATTTATACTAGTTCAACGGCTTCTCCTGCTGTAGTATCTATGCCTCCGGTAAGTACACTTCAGTTGGGTACCTATCGTTTAAAGTTTAAAATGAGAGCAAATTATACAGCCGGAGATAAAATAGATGTTGGTTATCTTACTGATCCTACTGATGCATCAACATTTGTATCTTTTGGTACTACTTATACTGCGAACAGTGCGAGTGTAGTGGGTAATTATACAGTAAATAATATCACTGCCCCTGCAGGTGTTACGACAATGGCATTCAAGCATATTGGTCCAAACGGATATAGCATCTTAATTGATGATGTAGTGTATGAATTAATGCCTAGTTGTGTAGAGCCGACGGCTTTAGCGGTATCTGGTATTACATCTGTAGGTGCGACGATTTCTTGGACTGCTACAAGTCCTGCTCCTGCCAGTGGTTATGAGTATTATTATTCTACAACAAACACTGCTCCTACTGGTTCTGGTACTGCGACAAGTAATTCGACTGAACCTTTATCTTTATTAACGCCAAGTACAACCTACTATGTTTGGGTAAGATCAAATTGTGGCAGTGGCACAAGTACTTGGGTTGGGCCTGTGGGCTTTACTACATTGGCAACTCCACCTGCAAATGACAATTGTTCAAACGCAATTGATTTAACAGCAGGGGGTACATTTGTTCAAAATGCAGTTTCAGGCACTATTGTTGGAGCTACTAATACTCCTGCATTAACTGCTAGCTGCTTATTTACGCCTACAAACGTTGGAGGAAACGTATGGTATAAAGTTACTGTTCCTGCTTCAGGTAGTTTAACAATTGAGACGGATGCCGTTTCAGGTTCTTTGTTAACAGATACTGTTTTGTCGGTATTTGCTGATTGTAGTACTACTACTTCTATAGCGTGTGATGACGATACAGGTAATGGTAATTTCTCTAAAATTTCCTTGACAGGGCAAACTCCGGGTACAGTATTATTTGTAAGTGTTTGGAAATATTCTACAGCAACGGATGGAGCATTCCAGATCTCTGCGTATGATTCATCACTTGTTTTAGCAACTAATGAAGTAAAAGATGCCAAAAACAATATCAAGGTATATCCAAATCCATTTAATGATGTATTGAATATTTCTGATGCTTCAAATGTTAAGAATGTTTTGGTTTCAGATCTTTCAGGTAGATTAGTGAAAACTATTGCAAATCCGGGATCTCAGCTTCAACTTGGAGAACTGAAACAAGGAATGTATTTAGTGACTCTGGAAATGAAAGATGGTTCTAAACAAACACTTAAAACAATCAAAAAATAGATTGTAATAAATAACTAAAATTCAATAGCGGCTAATTTAGCCGCTATTTTTTTATCTGGAAGTAAAATATTTTTTTATGTTAAATGATGGTTGTGCTTTAAGAGAGATCATTATTTGATTGTTGTAAGCAATTGAAAATGAGCTTTAAAAATAATTCATAAATTTGAGAATTTAATGGTAAAATCAAACAATTATTTAATATTAACTAATTTTCTAACATTTTTGATGATGTTTTTTTAATAAAATCAGGATAAATTTTCATATAATTTAATTTATATATAATTTTATCACCTAATTTTAATTTACTAACGAATGAAAAAACTTTTACTAGCGTGCATGATGGCCTTAGGGGTAAGTACATTTGCACAGACAAATGTCGCTAGTTACTCTTTTGCCAAGAGTACGGGCGTCACGTATACTCCTATTACCGGAGGAACGAAATTGTTTCCCTCGGGGACTAACACAACGTATGATAACGATGTTTCGGCTGCAATTCCTTTGTCTTCTCCATTCACTTTCGGCGGTGTTGCAATGAATAGTGTTTATATAAGTGCAAACGGATTTATAACCTTTGGAGCTGCACCTGGAGGGACAAATTATACTCCTCTTTCAACATTGGGGTCAACAACTGGAGCTATTTCTGCTTTTGGTCAGGATGGTGGTTTTTCTTCTTCTGATGTTACACAACCAGTAGGAAATCATGAAGTAAGATATCAGGATTTAGGGAATGAATTTGTTGTTCAGTGGCAGGATCATGCGAATTATTATAACAGATCAACCGAAAGGCTAAATTTTCAAATTAGATTAGTTTACAGTACCGGTGAAATAAAGATAGTTTATGGAAACTGCACAGATCCTGGAACATCAAGTACAACGTCAACTACTCCTCAGGTAGGGATACGTGGAAATAGTACAACATTTGCTACTAATGTAAGTGCATTGATGATCGGTAATGTACCTACAGGCACAAGCTGCGATTGGTCTAAAGCAGTAACAGGAAATTCGAATTCAAGTACAATGCTTTTTTCCGGTACAACTAACGTTAATGTTAAAATTCCGAATGGATTGCAGTATTCATGGACACCAAGTACGCAGTTACCTGTGAGAACTTTTGCTGCTACAACAGCAATTACAACAAATGGAGCAACTGTTAGCTGGACTGCTCCAGCAGGTGCGACAGCATATAACGTTCAGTATAGGGCTTTGGGAAGTTGTGACTGGACTGATTTTACAGGGAATCCTGTTTCAGCAACAACGGCTTCATTATCCGGATTAGTTCAAAATACAACATATCAGGTACAAGTGCAGGCTTTGAATGGAGGAGTACAGGCAATGTATTCCCATATACCAAATTTGGCAGGCACTGGTAATGGTTATGCTACGGCTGGCTCTTTTACAACATTAGCTAATTGTACAAGCACCGTTACGGGTCTTGCTTCATCCGCAATAACTCCAGATGCGGCAACTATAAGCTGGACGGCATCCGCAACTCCTCCCGGAAACGGATATGAATATTATTACAGTACATCGGCTACAGCACCTTTAAATACTGCAACTCCTTCAGGATACACTGCGGCAGGTGTTGTCACTGCTAATTTATCAGGATTGGCTCCAAATACAACTTATAATTATTGGGTGAGAGCGAATTGTAATGGAGTAGATAAAGGTGTCTGGTCTAGTTCTGCAAGTTTTACAACGCCTTCATTATGTCCAACCATAACAGCTCCGGCAGCAGGTGCTACCGGCGTGAGTACTACGCCTACAATAACATGGACTGCAATTAATGGAGTTTCTGGATATAAATTGAATGTAGGAACAACTTCGGGAGGTAATGATATTGTAAATAATGCTGATGTTTCCGGAACATCATACACTTTTGCATCTCCATTAAATACTGCTACTAAATATTACTATTCAGTTAGTGGATACACAACAAATACAAATGCAACAACTTGTACAGTCAGAGATTTTATGACGGTTTGTGGTGCTTTAATACCAGGCTATACAAATAACTTTGCTACATTCCCTGGATTATGCTGGACGTTAGCTAATGGTGGAACGCCGGCAACAGGACCTGGAACAGGAACAACAAATTACTGGGTTGAAGATGGATTTCTCAATTCGGGCTCAACAGGAGCAGCTAGGATTAACCTGTTTTCTAATAACCGAAATGGTTGGATGATTTCACCGGCATTTGATCTGTCAGCTGGTGGATATCGCGTAAAATTTAATTTTGGAGCAACAAATTTTGCTTCGACAACAGCTGTTACCTCTATGGGTGCAGATGATGTGATACAATTTGTAGTTTCTACAGATGGAGGTACGACATGGACAGTATTGCAGACTTGGAATAATTCTAACATTCCATCAAATACATCAAATACATATATTTTAAACCTAACGTCTTATACAGGAAACAATACAAAATTTGCATTCTTCGGAAGTGACGGTACGGTAGATGATACTCCTGACTACGATTTTTTCATAGATAATTTTATTGTTGAAAACATTCCAGCTTGTGATACTCCAACAGCATTAGCTTCTTCATCGGTTACGGCAACAGCGGCATTGGTTTCATGGACTGCACCTCCGGCAGCTCCATCAAATGGATATGATGTATATTACAGTAATACCAACACTGCGCCTACAGCTTCTACAACGCCTTCTATACCTGGTGTAACGGCAACTTCCACATCATTAACATTGTCTTCAATGTCTACTTACTACGTATGGGTAAGATCTAATTGCGGAGGTACACAAAGTTCTTGGGTAGGACCAATAAGCTTTACACCTCCGCCAGCTAACGACAACTGTTCCGGAGCAATTCCTTTAACAGTAGGAGGTGTATTTGCTGATAACGCTTTAACAACGTCAAATGTTGGAGCAACAACAGATGGTACAACGTCGTGCCAAACCAATAGAGGAGATAATGTATGGTTCTCGGTAGTTGTTCCTGCAAGTGGCAATGTTACGGTAGAAACAAAAGGGGTTACAGGGTCCGGACTTTTAGATACGGTTCTTTCTGCTCACAGCGGAACATGTGGATCATTAACATCAGTTGATTGTAATGATGACAATCCATCAGGAGGAGTTTATTCAATAATTTCGTTAACAGGGCAAACTCCGGGATCTACTTTATACTTTAGTGTGTGGAGGTATACAGGAACCGCAGGAGGAACAAGTACAAATGGTCAATTCCAGATCTCTGCATATGATTCATCACTTGTCTTAGCGACAAATGAAGTAAAAGATGCTAAAAGCAGCATCAAAGTATATCCAAATCCATTTAATGATGTATTGAATATTTCAGATGCTTCAAATGTTAAGAGTGTTTTGGTTTCAGATCTTTCAGGTAGAATAATAAAAACTATTGCAAATCCGGGATCTCAGCTCCAACTTGGAGAATTGAAACAAGGAATGTATTTAGTGACATTGGAAATGAAAGATGGATCTAAACAGACATTTAAAACAATCAAAAAATAGATTGTAATAAATAACTAAAATTCAATAGCGGCTAATTTAGCTAGTCATGGTCGGAAGAAATTCCGACCATTTTTTATGTTTTGAAAACCTTGGCAGGATCACCTCCTGCAAAAAGGATTAGAATGGCAGTAATCATATCTCGAAGCTCCATTGTAATCCGCCTTTTTGCGGTTTTGTAGCCTAAATTATTTGCTTTTTTGTAA
>NZ_JBYRIW010000011.1:0-88927 GCF_057815395.1 Chryseobacterium sp. 27AL
GATTTTGAAAAAATCGTATCGAGAAGTTTATAAGTTTGATTATCAATTTCATTCTCGATACATTTTTTCTTCACTTTGTTACGAAAAAACACTCGAATTGACGACGAATCCAATACCAAAAATTTAGTTTCACAAAGGCGTTCTACTTATAAGAGCTCACAAAGCTGATTCTTTAAACACGAATGGCACTAATGGATGAACACTAATTTCACAAATGTTGTGTGAAAATGCTTTGCTTGGATCCCTACGGGATGACAAACGGAGTGGAAAGTGTCCTGTTGCATTAAAAACATTCGTGCATAGATGCTTGTGCTTATTTGTGTTTAATAATTCGTGTCATTCGTGTTTAATAAAAGCAAGTATGGGTGGAGGTCGGCCGAATTGGTTGGCGATTATTTGATTTATTTTGAAAGAATAAAAAGCAATACGCGAAGGTTTCTTTTTATCCAGTGTCATGCCGTGGGGCTGAGGGAATGCAGGATTTATCACCGGGTAAAGCAGCTTGCGGGAGGAGGGAGCTCCCATAACAGCCTGTAAAGAAAAGCTTCCGGTACTGCTGAAATGCTGACTGTTCACAGGAGCTGTAAAACGGAATGAGTGCTCTCTTTTGCCCGATGCACAGGCTGTTGCAGCGGCTGCTTTTGATGATGCTAAGATTTTAGATTGATGGTTTACAGACTGAGTGCTGTTGGAAAATTTCTCCTCCTCAGAATCTGTAATGACTGCGATGGTTTGCCGGTCCGTATAAAGATAGGCATCGTCAGCAATATAAATAATGGAATCGGAGTAAGAAAAAGGAGTCTGCGAACTCATGGGAACTGTCAGAAAAAATATCTGAGCGCAAATTATCCTTACGCAAAAACGAAGGAACAGAGGGACTTCAGGGATTTTTGTCATGACTTTTTTCATCTTTTTAGTGTTTAAAAAGTAGTCAGACCTAGACTACTTTTACAGCCAATACCCTAAACATCAACCTTATTTGTGATTTTTAAGTAAAAATCGTGTCGTTTCTTTCGCCTCTGGAAAAGCCCATTTTTAATCAAGTATATGCTCTTAATTTAATTAACACATTAAAAAACAAAGGATTATTATTTGGAAGTAAGAATAATTTATTTACTTTTGTTGCAGAAAAGTAGTCTAGGTCTGACTACTTTTTTATGTTAAATTAGTATAAAAAAACTTTTATACTAAAAGATTATGACCATCCAGTATTTTTTGCCTGAAAAAGGAGAATCAAGAGATCTTCATCTTTACCTTATTGATGAAAGAACCAATTCAGAAACACGTTTCAGAACCTACCTAAGAATTGAAGAAGAAGAGTGGGACTTCGAAATGCAAAGACCTAAACATCTGTATCTGAAAAGAAGTAAAAAAATCAATACGAAATTAGACGCCATCAGACTCCGCATTCTTGAGCATTATAATAATAACAGACATAGAGAAGTTTCTCACCGTACAATTGCCAGGATCATCAAAACCATAAGCCTTGAAAAACATGTAAGCCACCCGGAAGATTCTTTTCTCAACTTTATCCAACAATATATAACTTCCCGCCGTCACATTATCTGCAACTCCACCTTCAAAAGATATATGGTATTCTTCCGCTTCCTGGAACGCTACCAGGGTTCTATCACCAAAAGACTGATGATAATGGGGAAGATGGAATGAAGAGGAATATCGCAGAAAATCTAAAAGACTCTACAAGAAGAAAATGGATGGAAAATGATAAGGCTTTAGAAAAGAGATGAAGAAAACTGTCATGATAATAAAAGAACTGTCTGCATATAACATATAAAAAAGATTAACCTTGTTATATATAAATAGAGTGTTGTACTGTTGCAAATCTAAGTGCTATTAGAGCAATGAGTTACATTTGGTTACTATTTAAAAACAGCTTCTGGAATTATCAGAAAAGATCTTTCTCTCCGCAATCATCAGCTTTTATTTTCCAGTGTAAAGATATTTGAAAATATACCTGTTTTTGCTACCATATAATTTGAGAGCAAATACTGAAGGGTGTATGTAAGAAAGCCAAACGGTTTACTATTAAGATTATCAGGCGCAGATAAATAATGATCTCGCTCCTGGTGGGAACTTTAATAATATACAAAGTATAAGATTGTTATAAAAACAGGTATGGAATCCTCTTTGAATTTACTGCTGAAAAATAAATTTTCGTGCTAAGTGCGGTATAGTATAGGGATATATACAGTGTAAACAGTTTTTTATGGTTCCATGTAATTCTGATAAGATAACCATTCTTTTTTTGATTATGATTTCAGAAAAAACCGGCTTTCTACGATCGCAACCCGGAAATAGGTAAAATAAACCCAAAAATTATTTCTTAAAAAAGCCCGGAACTGAAAAGTTCCGGGCTCTTTAATCAAATCGATATGCAAAGGTTGAATATCCTTATAAAATTGTTGATAGTTTTTGGTTAAAAGGTGATGGTTTTAAGGCCTGTCAACAAGCAACCGTGAACCAACAACTAGGAGAGCAGTCTTTTCGCCGTCTCGGAAATGCTTTTCCCGTCAGATTTTCCGGCTAAAGATTTAGAAGCTGCTGCCATCACTTTACCTAAATCTTTTATTGATTCGGCTCCTGTTTCGGCAATGATTTTCTTCATTTCAGCTTCCAGCTCTTCTGGAGAAAGCTGCTTGGGAAGAAACTGCTCGATAATCTTCATCTGTGCTTCTTCCACTTCCGCAAGGTCATTTCTTCCCTGTGCGGTAAACTGGTCGTAAGAATCCTTACGCTGCTTCACCATTCTCTGAAGGATGGCGATCTCCTGATCCTCGGTTACTTCCGCATCGCGGGCTTCCGTTTTTAGTAATAATATCTGTGATTTCACAGCACGAAGAGAATCCAAAGCCACTCTGTCTTTCGCTCTCATGGCTGTTTTTATCGCTTCGTTTATGGTGTTTTCTAGGCTCATTTTATTTGCTTTAGGCTTTAGGCTTTAAGCAGTAAGCTATGATGCGGCCAAAATGCCTGCTGCCTACTGCTTATTGCTTACAGCAATTAGTCTACATCTTTTATTGCTTCGCTATGGTATTTATTTGCTTTAGGCTTTAAGCAGTAAGCTAACGGTGCGGGTAAAATGCCTGTTGCCTACTGCCTACAGCAATTAATCTACGTCTTTATTCAAAAATCTGTTTTCTCTGATCTGCATATTTCCATTGTTGTCAGACAGATAGGTATTGATATTCTGGTCTGAAGCGTTGGTTCCTTCAATGGAGATGTTTTTTCTTTTGAAGGCCGGAACAGATTCAAACTCACTGGAGCTGTCGAAGCTCTGGTAACGTGAATTGAATTCCTTCAGCTTGTTTCTTCTTTCCATTACTCTTTCCTGGTCTACCGTTTTATTCACAAACGTAAATTCTTCTTCTGTAGGTTTCGGTGCTTCGGTCTCAGCTTTGGTTTCAATTACCGGCTCTTCTTTCAGATGCTGGAAGAAATGCTCCACTTTCTGAAGCGGCTCTTCTGTAAGCTGGTTGACTTCACTCGCTGATTTAAACTCAGCTTTCGGCTGTCCGGAGTCTGGCTTCGGCTCGTTATTTTTCGGCTCATTCACAAAAAAGCTGAACTCTACAGACTTCTCTTCAAAATAAGAGTTGCTGGAAGAACCCATGTTCTGCTGCTCTTCTTTTTTATGATCGAAATCAAACCTGAAAGATTCTGTTTCCAGATCGTTGGCATCTTCCTGATCTTCTTCCAGGGAAAACAGGCTGTATGATTCTTCTTCGTTATTTCTCCAGCTCTGTTCCGGTGTCTGTAATGTATCTTCTTCTCTGTCAGTGAATTTTATTTCAGTTCTTGCAGGTTCTTCTTCAATGGTCATTTTTTTTTCAGAAGACGAGCTGAAGAATGGTGCATCATTATCTTCATCATCGAGTCTGAAAAGGTTTTTCCCTCCAAAATCATAACCTTGTTCAGGCGCTTCCTCTCTCTCCTGTCTTGTCTTAAAAGGAGATTCTTTCGGAGTATCGAAACTGTCGTTCAGGCTGATCTTGATCTTTTCTGTAGGCCCTGAGAATTTTTTATTGTCATTAGAGAAACCTGTTGCGATAACAAGAACACTTACAGAGTCTCCAAGTTCTTCATCAGAACCCACCCCGAAAATAATATCAGCTGTGTGTCCGGCTTCTTTCTGGATATGATCCATGATTACACCGATTTCGTCCATTGTTACTTCTTCTGCACCACTTCGTATTAACAAGAGTACGTTTTTGGCTCCGGTAATCTTGTTATCGTTCAGCAATGGGGAATCCAATGCCTTTCTTACGGCTTCTTCCGCTTTATTTTCACCTGAAGCAACTCCGGTAGACATCAACGCTGTTCCAGAGTTCTGAAGTACAGATTTAGCATCTCTAAAGTCAATGTTTACATCAAAATATCCGGTAATAACTTCTGCCATTCCTTTGGCAGCATTGGTTAACACCTCATCGGCTTTTGAGAATCCCTGCTTGAAACCAAGATTTCCGAACTGCTGTCTTAATTTATCATTATTGATAACGATAAGCGAGTCTACGTTGTTTCTTAATTTATCGAGTCCGTTTTCTGCCTGCTCGAGTCTTCTTTTCCCTTCAAAGCTGAAAGGAACCGTAACGATACCCACGGTAAGGATGCCCATGTCTTTTGCGACTTTGGCAATCACGGGAGCAGCACCGGTTCCGGTACCACCGCCCATTCCGGCAGTGATGAAAACCATCTTGGTATTCTGTCCCATCGCCGCTTTGATATCCTCGATGCTTTCGATGGCCGATTTTTCACCTACTTCAGGATCAGCGCCTGCACCAAGCCCTTCGGTAATGGTCGTTCCTAACTGTACTTTGTTGGCAACCGGGTTATTATCCAACGTCTGGGCATCTGTATTACAGATCACGAAATCTACTCCGTGAATTCCTTTTTCGTACATGTGCTTCAGTGCGTTGTTTCCGCCGCCTCCAACACCGATTACTTTTATTATTGATGAGTTCCCTTTTGGCAAATCAAATGAAAACCCTTGTGTTCCTAAATTTTCCATAACTATACTTTTTATAATTATAATTGATAATTGATTGATGATAATTGATAAGGAAAAATCGTGTATCGCTTATCATTTCATCATTTATAATTTACTCTACTTCTTCAAAGAATTTTTTTACTTTTTCCATGAGCGACTGCCCGAAAGTAAGCTTTGCCGCTTTTTTAGATTGCTGTTCGTTTACAGTCTGCTCTGGCTGAGGAATTTCTGTCTGCTGTACCGATTCCTGAACGGCTTCAGCCTTAGGAGTCTGAACTTCTGTTTTTACTTCCGACTGCTCCTCAATGGTTTCCTGAATTTCAGCATGCTGCTTTTTGTCCCTGATCTTTAAACTCTCCATCAGCAATCCGATGGAAGTTGCGAATTCAGGTCCTTTAAGATACTGGTTTTTATCGTTCGCAATATATTCATTGGCAAAACCAATCCTGCTGTCGAACCCTGTGGTGTAGTTCGCAAGCTGACGCAGATGTTTTAAATTGGAACCGCCCCCGGTAAGAACAATACCCGCAATGAGTTTTTTCTTCTGCTCAAATGCGCCGTAAGCTTTAAGTTCTGTATTCACCATTTCCAGGATTTCCTCTACTCTTGCATTGATAATCTGAGCAAGTGTTTTCAGAGAGATCTCTTTATCCGGTCTTCCGTGAAGTCCGGGAATGGTTACATACGTGCTGTCTTTTTCCAGCTCGGGAACTGCAGAACCAAATTTCACCTTAAGCTGCTCTGCGTGTTTTTCAATGATTGAACAGCCTTCTTTAATATCTTCTGTAATTATTCCGCCACCGTAAGGAATTACACAGGTGTGGCGAATAATATTGTCTTTAAAAATTGCGATATCCGTTGTTCCTCCACCAATATCTACGATGGCTACGCCGGCTTCTTTTTCTTCTTTGGTAAGAACTGCTTCTGAAGAAGCTAATGGTTCCAGCGTAAGGGCTTCCATTTCGAGCCCTGCCTCACGGACACATCTTGCAATATTTCGGATGCTTCCCATCTGGCCTACGACAACGTGGAAATTGGCTTCCAGACGTTTTCCGTGCATACCGACAGGTTCCTGAATTTCACCCTCGGAATCTACTTTATATTCCTGAGGAAGTACGTGTATAATTTCTTCACCGGGAAGCATAACCAGCTTCTTGACCTGATCTTTCAATGCTTCAATGTCATCATCTGTAATAAATTTGTCCGGATGTTCACGCATAATATAATCGGAGTGCTGGAGAGAACGGATGTGCTTTCCTGCAATACCTACCGTTACTTTATGGATAGGTACTCCTGCGCTGGACTGTGCCTCAGACACAGCAGCTTTGATTGAATTAATGGTCTGCGAAATATTATTCACAATACCTTTGTGAACACCAAGACTCTTAGCCTTCCCTACACCGAGAACTTCTATTTTCCCGTGTGCATTCCTCCTTCCGACAATCGCGACGATTTTCGTCGTCCCGATGTCCAGACCTACTGAATACTCTTGATTTTCCATTTGTTATATCGATTTGATTTTTATTCTATTTTAACTTTTGCCTTTGTTTTCGGCTTTGCTGCCGTTGGTTTCTTCTCTGTTTTTTTAGCTTCTTTCGGCTTGGTTACTGTTTTTGGTTTTAATGAAGAGGAGGTTATTTTTTTAGTTGTCTTTTTTACTTCAGCCGGTCTGGGTTTATCGTCATTTCTTTTCACTGCAATAACCGGAGCTTTGGCCAGTTCTTTATTTCTTTCTTTCAGAATGCTGTCGTTTTCTTTAAAATAAGGATTTAAAGTCGTTACGATCTGGTTCTGATATTTCACAGATACCATATTGTATTTTTCAGGATCCTGATATACCAGATATTTTTCAACAAATGTTTTAAAGCCTTTTACTTTAAATTCAATATTATCGAGATCTCCTATTTCTACTTTGTAGTTTCCTTCGCTGGTCAGGAGGTTGTAATCACCGTTATCCTTTGATATTCCGATAAAATATTTCTTGCTGAAATCATCTTTATCAATTTTCTCCACCAGCTCGGCCAACTTCTTATATTCATCTTTCTGTACATCTCCCGTTACCAGCATACAAGGATGAGAATACGTTTTAGAGATCGGAAATTCTATTCCTTTTTCATCTACATAAAAGTCCCGTCCATTTTTGTTCAGCCTGAAAACAGGAACTCTTTGCCTGATATCCAGATTCAGTTTGCCATTCAGATTCAGATACACATTGGCACTGTCTACCGCCGGAAGGGCATTGATTTTCTTTTCCAGCGCAGGTATATTAAGTTCACCCACCTTTCCGGATGGATTTTCTTTTTTTACGATCTCTCTGATATCTTTTTCATCAATAAAATAGACTGGCGTTTTCTCGCTCATCTTTACAGAAATTTTATTGTCCGTAATTTTCTGTCCACTGAATTTCTTCAATGAGAAGCTCAGCAGAAATCCGAGAATGATTACTGTGACGGCAATTTTTAATATTCTGTATTTATTTTTCATTTATTTCTATTCTAAATGGCTTCTTTTTTAACTATCATTTTAAACGCCACGTTCGCAAGGTTCTTTAATGACTCTCCTATTTTTCCGCTCGCAAAGACGTTTCACTCAGCGAATGATAGCCGAAAACATTATACTTCTATTTATTGTATTTTAAACCAAGATTTATAATTTATTTACTGCTCTTTTTACTCCATCTTTAAATAAGGTAGAATGAAAATTTAAAATCATTCCCAATTTCAATTCTGTAATTCTTAAATAGTTAAGAAGCTGAAAGAAATGATACTTATTAATTTCCGGAACTGCTTTTATTTCTATAATTACTTTATTTTCAATTAATAAATCAACTCTAAATGCCTTCTCAATGAGCAAACCTTCATAATGAACACTAATGTCTTTTTGACTTTCAATCTTAAGTCCAATATTTTTCAATTCGTACGTTAAGCATTGCTCATACACATTTTCATAGAGTCCTATTCCAAGTTTTCGATGCACTTTCATCCCTGCATCAAAAACTATATTTGATAATTCATTTTCTGTCATTTGTGTGTTTTTAATTTACTCCAAAATGATATTTTCAACTATCATTTGCTGAGTGAAACGCCTTTGCGAACGATTTTATACGGGTTATATAAATTTTCGTTGCGCTCGTTGCGTTTATCAAATTAATATTTACTCATCCACTCACAGATAGGATCATACAGTGTATCAATATTTCCTGCGCCTACGGTGAGAAGGATATCAAATTCTTTTTCTTTTATCTTATTGAAAGCCTCGCTTAATGTTGAGACTTCCTTTTTATTTAAATTCACTTTTTCCAAGAGCCATTCTGAAGTGATTCCTTGAAAGTTTTCCTGAAGCTCTCTTGCAGGATAAATATCAAGCAGAATGAGTTCATCGGCCTTGCTCAGGCTTTCTGCAAAACCGTCAGCAAAATCTCTTGTTCTGCTGAACAGGTGCGGCTGGAAAACCACCAGCAGTTTCTTTTCAGGGTAAAAAGTTCTGATCGAGCTCATTACCGCATTGATTTCAGTCGGATGGTGAGCATAATCATCGATATAGATTTTCCCGTTATCATATCTGTGTTTGGTATATCTTCTTTTAATACCTTTAAAATTGGATATTGCTTTTTTAAGAGTTTCAAAATCCACTCCTAATTTGTGGAGAATCGCCAACGCCGCAGTTGCATTTTCTACATTGTGAATTCCCGGAATTTCCCAGGAGAAATCCTTTACCGTTTCTTCAGGAGTATGGAAATCAAAATAGATTGTATCATTCTCCATGCGCAGGTTATCGGAATAATAATCTGCCTCTTCGTTTACAGCATAGGTAAGATGAGGTCTGCCGATGTCAATTCCTTTTCTTACAAACAGCTGCTTGTCTTCCGGAACCAAAGCGGCAAAATGCCTGAAACCTTCTTCAATGGTATTTTTATCCCCGTAAATATCGAGATGATCTGCATCGATCGACGTTATTACGGCCCAGTCGGGAGACAGATTGAGGAAACTTCTGTCATACTCGTCTGCCTCTACCACAGAATATTGTGTCCCATTATAAAGGAAATTCGATTTAAAATTCTCGGAAATTCCGCCCAGAAAACAGGAGAATGGCAAATCTGCTTCTTTACACAAATGAGAAACCAGTGTAGAAGTCGTTGTTTTTCCGTGTGTTCCTGCAACGGCGATACAATCTGTATTTTCCGTAATTAAACCTAAAACTTTCGCCCGTTTGAGAACTTCAAACTGATGATCATTAAAATAATCTAAAATTCCAAGCTTTTTAATCGCCGGAGTATAAATCACCAATGTTTCTTCCTTCTGAAGAGCGGTAATTTTTTCATCAATATGATCATCAAAAACAATATCAATTCCTTCGTTCATCAGAGCCTGCGTAAGCTTGGTGTTGGTTTTATCATACCCGGACACTTTTTTGCCCGAAGCATGGAAATACCGTGCCAGAGCACTCATCCCAATACCTCCGATTCCAACGAAGTAAAAATTCTGATATGTTTTTAAATTATTCATTTATTTAAAATTTCATTTTGTCATTCTGAGGAACGAAGAATCTCACCATTCTAGATTCTTCATTTCACTATGTTCTATTCAGAATGACAACCGGTTTATTTACTTTATCACCTTAAAAATCTCATCCACAATCTCTTTTGCTGCATTTGGTTTGGCAAAATATTTCAGATTAGCAGACATTTCTTTTCTTAATTCTCTATTTTCACAAATCTCTAAAAGGGTTTTCCAGAATTTTTCCGGCATTTCAGAGTCTTTCACCATTCTGGCTGCATTTTTCTCCACCAGGTTCATCGCATTTTTGGTCTGATGATCTTCCGCTGCAAAAGGAAATGGAACCAATAAAACAGGTTTCTGCGCTACCGCCAGCTCTGAAATGGCAATGGCTCCTGCTCTTGAGACAATGACATCTGCCGCAGAATAAGCGGTTTCCATGTCTTTGATGAATTCTTTTAGCTGGATGGAAGCTGGAAGCTGGAGACTGGAAGATAGTTCGCTATAATCCAGTTTTCCGGTCTGCCAGATCAATTGATAGCCTTTCTCCTTCAGGTTTTCCAGATTTTCTTTCCAGCCGTTATTTAATGTTCTTGAACCTAAAGATCCGCCGACTGATAAAATGGTCAGCTTGTCTTTATCAAGTCCCATTTTTTCTTTTGCCTGAGCAGTATCCTGCATTCCGGAAACAATATTCTCACGGATAGGATTACCCAGAAACTTTATTTTTTCTGCCGGAAAACCTTCCACTTTTGGGTAGGCGGTAAACACGGCTTTTGCTTTTTTGCTTAAAATTTTATTTGTTACACCTGCGTGTGCATTCTGTTCCTGAATAAAAATCGGAATTCCAAGTTTGCTTGCTTCATATAAAGCCGGTCCGCTTGCAAAACCGCCTGTTCCTACGGCGAAATCAGGAGAGAAGCCTTTAATGATCTTCTTAGATCTGGATAAGCTTTTTAAAATCTTAAAAGGCAATCCTAAATTTGAAAGCATATTTCCTCTGTCGATTCCGGCGATATCAATTCCTTCAATTTTATAACCAGCCTGCGGAACTTTTTCCATTTCCATTTTTCCGTTGGCCCCAATGAACAAAAATTCTGCATCCGGAAATCTTTTTTTGATTTCGTCTGCAATAGCAATTGCCGGGAAGATATGTCCTCCTGTTCCTCCGCCGGATAGTAAAACGCGGATTGCCCTTGGCTTTTGGCTATTGACTGATTGATTGTCCATTTATTTATTATTTAATCAAATTCTATGTGATTCATTTTATTTTAGATAGGATTTACATCCTATCCTGATTTATGTCGTCCCTTCGGGACTCCCTGCTATCATTAAGCAATATCATTTATTTCCGCGACACTTTGCTTTTTACCTAATCCTTCTTCATCATAAATCTGAATTCTGGAGCTTATATTTAAAATAATTCCCAATTGTAAGTAGGTAACGAGCATGGATGTTCCCCCGTAGCTGATCAACGGTAATGGCTGACCAGTCACCGGAATCAGATTAACGGCCACCGCGATATTTACGGAAAGCTGCACAAAGATCATCACTCCAAGGCTGAGCACGAGCAACGATCCGAAAAAAGCCGGCATCTTGCTGGCAATCATCACAATTCTTATCATCATGATGAGGTACATACTGATGAGAAAAGCAGCTCCGATAAGTCCATATTCTTCAACAATTACTGCGAAAATAAAGTCGGAGGCCGATTGCGGAAGCATTTGCTTCAAAGCACTTTTCCCGGGTCCCATACCTGTAATTCCTCCATGGACAATCGCTGCTTTAGCCTGCATCACCTGATAGTTTTTGGCCTTTACGCTTTCATCGTCAACATCTGCTGTTTTGGCTTTACTTGAGGTAAATGTTTCAATACGGCTCATCCAGGTGTGTACACGGTTTCCACCAATAAGGTTTGTATTTAAAGCAATGATTAAAAACAAAACAATCGCTATAAATGATGCGGATATAAACCCTGCAATATATTTCCAGTGAAGCTGTCCGATAATCAACACAATAACGGACACCATTAAAATCATTAATGCAGTTGAACCATTGTCTTTTGCCACCAAAACAAAAACCAGCAAGATTGGTCCGAAAATATACATAATGTTCTCAATCGGAAGCCTCTCTCTTGTGATCTTCTTGGTTAAATATCTGCAGAGATATATAATAAGCATCAGGAAGGCAAATGAAGAAGGCTGGAATGATATCGGTGTTCCTGGAATCTTCAACCATCTGGAAGCACTGGCTCCGTCGATGGTTTGACCGGTAAACATGGTGACAATCAATAAAATAATCATTAAACCTAACAGGATACTGCTGAGCTTTCCGATATATTCATATTTCACCATTCCTACTACTCTCATGATGGCGAGTCCTAAGACAACAAAGAACATATGCTTGATAACGTGACCTGTTGTAGTCCCGTTGTTGACGATATATTCCAGATTTGAGCTCGCAGAATACACTGGGAAAATAGAGAAAATGGAGATCACAAGAATGACCATCCAAAGTACTTTATCACCCTTCAGGAATTCAAATCTGTTTTCTGTGTCTTGTTCGTTCATACTTAATACTATTGGCTTTTAGCTAATTGCCATTGGCTTTTAAAACCTGCTGTTTAAATTGTTGTCCTCTGTCTTCGTAGCTTTTAAATAAGTCAAAGCTTGCACAGCATGGGGAAAGTAAAACGGTATCCCCTTTTTGAGCCAGAGATTTTGATATTTTTACGGCTTCCTCCATACTTGAGGTGTCATAAATAAATTCTTTCTTGTCTTTAAAGAAGTTTATAATTTTCTCATTATCAATACCCAGACAAACAATCGCTTTTACTTTTCTTTTAACTAAATCTTCGATTTCGGTGTAGTCATTTCCTTTGTCTATTCCGCCTACGATCCAAACGGTCGGGTTTTTCATGCTTTCTAAGGCATAATACGTGGCGTTTACATTGGTTGCCTTGCTGTCATTGATGTATTTTACACCTTCAATTTCAGTGACAAATTCTAATCTGTGTTCAACCGCCTGAAAAGTCATTAATGAATTCCTTATACTTTCATTATTGATTTCCAGTATCTTACCTGCGATTGAAGCTGCCAGACTATTGGCTACATTATGATTCCCTAGGAGCGACAATTCTTCAATTTTCATTGAGAATTCATCTTTCATCTTCACCACAATACGATCATCGTCGATGAAACCTCCTTCACTCAGCTTTTCTTTGGTGGAGAAAGGAATCATTTTCGCTTTAATCTCCAGCTTTTCAAGGATATTTTTGCTCATTTCATCATCTTTGTTATAGATAAAGAAATTATCATTTTCCTGATTTTCTGCAATTCTGAATTTCGCTAAAGCATATTCTTCATAATTGTAATTGTACTGATCCAGGTGATCCTGTGACAAATTCAGCAATAAAGAGATATATGGTCTGAAATTCTGAATATCATCCAATTGGAAAGAACTGACTTCCAATACATAATAGTCATATTTTTCATCGGCAACCTGCTTGGCAAAACTGTATCCGATATTTCCTCCTAAACCTACATTCAATCCGTCATTTTTGAGGATATAATAGATCAGAGAGGTGGTGGTGGTTTTTCCGTTGCTTCCTGTGATCGCAATGATCTTGGCATCGGTGAATTCAGAGGCAAATTCTATTTCGGACGAAAGCCTGATTCCTTTATCATGAATCTTATGGATAATTTCCGCCTTTTTGGGAATTCCAGGGCTTTTAACAATCCAATCTGCATTCAGAATTCTTTCTTCATCGTGATTTCCTTCTTCAAATTCAATCTCATTGTCTGTAAGAAACTGCTTATAATGGTCTTTAATGGCTCCCTTATCTGAAAGAAAAACTTCCAGACCCTGTTTTTTAGCCAAATAAGCAGCTCCACAACCGCTTTCTCCTCCTCCTAAAACAACTATTTTCATACTTTTTGCTTTATGCTGTAGATTATAAACTGTAAATCTGATTGTTACGACTTATAATCTACTGCCGGTTTATCTCATCTTTAATGTTATGAGACATACAATTGCCAACATAACCCCTATGATTATCATTCTATTAACGATTTTACTTTCGTGAAAACCGCCTTTCTGATAATGGTGGTGTAGTGGTGACATTCTGAATAATCTATTGTTTTGGGCATATTCCAGCCCATATTTTCTTTTTCTGTATTTAAAAACAATTACCTGCAGCATTACAGAAATATTTTCTATTAAAAATATTCCGCATAAAACGGGAATCATTAATTCTTTTCTTAAAATAATAGCTAAAACAGCAATCACGCCTCCCAGCATCAAACTTCCTGTATCTCCCATGAAAACCTGGGCAGGATAGGTATTGTACCAGAAAAAGCCAATTACGGCTCCTACCATCGCGACAATGAAGATCGTTGCTTCCCCCATATTCGGGAGGAACATGATATTGAGGTAATCTGCAAAAATGATGTTACCCGACACGTAGGCGAAAAAGGCCAGAGCAAGCAAAATTACTGTGCTTGTACCGGCTGCAAGACCATCGATTCCGTCAGTGATATTGGCACCATTTGAAACGGCTGTTACAATGAAGATAACGATAGGAATAAAAACAATCCATGCCCATTCGTGAGCATCTTTATCATTCATCCAAAACAATATTCCACTATAGTCGAATTCATTATTTTTAGCAAAAGGCACGGTGGAAATAGCAATTTTTTCGGTAGGCATGAAGTTCTGCTCTACGTTGTTGCGGTTTACCACTTTAGCATCTGCATATTTTCTCTTAACCGTAATATCGGGATGGAAATACATTGTAACTCCAACAATTAATCCTAATCCAACCTGTCCTACGATTTTAAATTTACCGCTGAGACCATCTTTATTTTTTTTAATTTTCTTCAGATAATCATCCAGGAAGCCGATCGCTCCCATCCACAATACTGAAACAATGAGCAGTACGATATATACATTGGTGATTTTTGTGAACAGTAATACCGGAATCAGGGTTGCCAGAATGATGATAAGGCCTCCCATTGTCGGGGTTCCTTCCTTCTGTTTTTGCCCATCCAGACCAAGGTCACGTACCAGCTCACCCATCTGCTTTGCTCTGAGATAGTTGATGATTCTTTTTCCGTAAACAAGAGCAATGGTTAAAGAAAAAAGAACTGCCATCCCCGCTCGGAAAGAGATGTATTTCAGCAATCCAAGTCCGGGAACGTGGATGCCGTGGTTGGTGAGATATTCGTATAGATAGTATAGCATTTCTTAATTATTGATGGTTGATAATTGATATCTATTTGCTCATTAGTTTCCAAAGCTCATTGATCGTCTCTTTATCATCAAAATGATGTTTTACCCCATTAATTTCCTGATAGTTTTCGTGCCCTTTTCCGGCTACCAGTACTATGTCTTTTGGCTCGGCAAATTTTATGGCCATTTTGATAGCCTCTCTTCTATCGGGAATCGAAGTGTATTTACTGAAATTCTGGGGTTCAACGCCTGCTTCAATTTCTTTTATAATGGCTACCGGATCTTCCGTTCTTGGGTTGTCTGAAGTAATGATCGCCAATGTCGATTTTTTAGTGGCAATATTTCCCATTTCAGGTCTTTTTGCATGATCCCTGTCACCTCCGCAACCGAAAACAGTGATCAGTCTTTCATTTTTAGTCCTGATATCATTAATACTGTCGAGAATATTTTCCAAAGCATCCGGTGTGTGGGCGTAATCCACGATGAAAAAGATTCCACCGTCTGATTTGAACGTTTCAAATCTTCCGGAAACTCTTTTCAACTGACTGATCGCCTGCAGAATTTCGTCCTGTTCAAAGCCCAGCTCAGAAGCAATACCGAAAACAAGCAGCAAATTATAAACATTGAATTTTCCTGTAAGGGTCGTCCAGAATTCTTTTCCGTTGAAATTCAACAGCATTCCGTTAAAGTCCACCTCCAGTAACCGTCCGTGATAGTCAGCCATTGTTTTTAACGCATAAGACTTTTTCGTTGCTTTTGTATTCTGAAGCATGACGTTTCCATTTTTATCATCAATATTGGTGATGGCAACGGATTCAGCATCAAGCCCATCAAAAAACCTTTTCTTGGTCTTTAAATATTCATCAAAAGTTTTGTGATAATCCAAATGATCATGGGTAAGATTGGTGAAACCGGCAATTTTAAAATGTAACCCCTCGATCCTGTTTTGGGCAATCCCGTGAGAACTTACTTCCATGAAGGCAAATTCGCATCCTTCTTCTACCGCCTGAGCCAGAATCTTATTAATGGTAATAACGTCAGGAGTCGTATGTGTTGCCGGAATGACCTGATCTGCAATTCTTATTTCTACTGTAGACAGCAATGCAGAGTCATATCCGAGATTTTTAAAGACATCAAAGAGTAAGGTAGAAACAGAGGTCTTTCCATTTGTTCCTGTAACTCCTATTAATTTTAATTTCTCTGAAGGATTTCCGTAAAAATTAGAAGCAAGTTGTCCCAACGCTTTAGAAGAATCTTTTACTTTTACATAAGTGATGTCTTCATTTAAATTGTCGGGAAACTTTTCGCAGACAATTGTTTTGGCTCCTTTCTGTTCTGATGATGCAATAAATGAATGCCCGTCCGCAACCGTTCCTCTCACTGCAATATACAGGGAGTTTTCCGTAACCTTTCTGCTGTCGAACACCAATTGTGAAACCTCGCGGCTGTTATCACCGTGAATTTCTAAAACTGGAATTCTTTTTAATAATTCAACTAATTGCATGTTTTTATTTTTTAATAGGATTTTATCCTATTCTGTTTTAAATCGTCCTTTCGGGACTCTTTCTTTTTTCAATTTTGCAGAGATAAATAAATCCTCTGATTTTTACTGATCATGGTGCCTTCCAGTGGAAACTGCTCTTTAATTCTTCCCACTCCTTTAAAATCAACACGATATCCTAAATTCTCCAGCTGCGGAATTACGTTTTTACCGATCAATCCAACAACATTGGGCATTTGTTTATTATTGACTGCTACTTTTACATTAGGCTCAACCATTTTATTAAGGTTTACCTTTTTGTCAACCAGCATTTCTCTTTCAATATTCTGAGGTGTTTTCAGGAATGTTTTCCCTGCTATTTCTTTAAATACCGGTGCCGCTACAGTTGCTCCGTAAAATCCTTTTGCCGTATTCGGCTCACTGATCATTACATAGCATGTATACTTCGGATTATCAGCAGGATAGAAGCCCGCAAATGATGCTCGGTACTTCATTGGGCCAGGAAGCCAGTATTCGAATCTTGCCGTTCCCGTTTTTCCTGCCATTTTTAAATTAGGAGTGAAGATACTTTTTGCCGTTCCTTTTTCTACAGCTTTCGTTAAAGCATGAGTCATCATTTTGATTGCCTTTTCAGAAGCCATTCTGTTGACCATTACTTCAGGTTTTGCCGTGTATGATACTTTTCCGTCTTTCATGATTTTATCGATGAATAGCGGCTTAAGCATTGTACCATTGTTGGCAACACCGTTATAGAAAGTTGCAAGTTGCAGCAAGTTGATGTTTGAAGAATATCCGTAGGCGATTGATGCTAAAGTTGCAGCGTTCCACCGTTTGTTTTCAGGGGTTACAATTTTCGGTTTTGTAATTCCCGGAAGTTCGATATCCATTTTGTCGAAGAGTTTCCATCTTTTTAAATGATCGAGGAAAATCTGTGGTTTTTCAGCATAATATTTCGTGATTAATTTTGCTGATCCCACGTTGCTTGATTTAGCCAAAACATCACTGATGTCATAGGTACCTCCGCCATGTCCGTCGGAAATTCTTTGCTTGGCGTAGACCCAAACTCCGTTTCCTACATCGACCGTCGTATTTTCATCGATGAAACCATCGTCCATTGCCGCAAGAAGGGAAATGGTTTTAAAAGTGGAACCCGGTTCGATATTATCTTTTAAGGCATAATTATAAGAATCAACATAATCTCCATCGTCATTTCTTCTTAGATTGACCATCGCTCGGACTTTCCCTGTTTCAACTTCCATGACGATAACCGTTCCATGTTTAGCTTCGAAATTGATAAGCTGTTTCTGTAAAGCCGAGTGTGCAATATCCTGAATTCTAAGATCTAAAGTAGTATAAACATCTTCACCATCAATAGGTTCCTTAACTTTCCAAAAGTCGATCGGCTTCCATTGGGATGAATTGATTCTTTGCTCAAGTCGTTTCCCATCAGTTCCTCTTAGATATTTTGAGAAGGCACCTTCGAGGCCAGCAGTGTGTACGCCGTCATCCATCCCGATTGTCCCCGCACCGATTTCAGAAGTGGCAAGCTCTCTTTTATAATTTCTGTCAACGATGAAACCTCCTTTGTTTTTTCCCTTTTTAAAAATCGGGAACTTTCTGATTCTGTCATACTGGTCGAAATCCAGCCCTCTTACCAGCGTATAGTATTGGTTTTTCTTTTTCCTCTGCTCATCAAACTTTTTCCTGAATTCGCCTCTCGGCTTTCCAAACATTTTGCTTAAAGAATCTGTCAGCGCACCGATATTATTGGTATAAACCGTATCCTTCATTGTTTTAAAGTCAAGGTAAATATCATAACGCATGACAGTAGTTGCGAGAATGGAGCCATCCGAAGCGAACAGATTCCCCCGGGCCGCTTTAAGAGTGGCTTCACGGTAGTTTTTATTAATGTAATCGTCCTTAATTTCCTGAACATTCGTATTCTGAAGGATCACAATCCTTGCTAAAAACATGACAAACACGCACAAAGCTACCACTGCAAAGAGGTAGCCCCAACGTAACGTTTTCTTACGCTTGTTATCGTATTCATTTTGTTTTTGCATCCGTACTGTCCAGTTTTATGAGCAATTTGTGGGGGTGGCTTTCCAGGGTCATTAAAGAGTCCCGGGCAACCTCTTTCCCCAATTCCGATTCCATTTTTACTTTGATCAGCTTACTTTGTGCATAAGCGTTTCTTGATTTATATTCTTCTGTTTCTTCTTTAAGAGCATTAACAATTTCGATCTTTTTATTAACCAAATGATTACTGTAAATCATGGCCATCATCAATACAAACAACAGCAAAAAATACCTGTAATGTATTTTAATCTCGTCACGATTCAGGAAATTCCCTTTTATAATGTCTATAAAAGTGAGTTTCTTCTGAGGGCGATATGTCGTTCTTTTTGCCACAGACTTTGTCTGATTTATTTGTTGTTAATTGTAGTTTTTTAACCACCCCGTCAAAAATTCTTTGAATTTTCGCCACCCCTCCAGAGGAGGGGAATTTTGTAGGTGCAAATTTTATCCTACTTTTATTCCTGTTCTCATTTTTGCGCTTCTGGCTCTTGAGTTTTCTTCGATTTCCTTATCATCCGGGATAATCGCTTTGCTTTTTACAAGCTCAAACGCTTTTTTATAATTTCCGTAAATGTCTCTTTCAGGCTCACCTTCAAACATTCCGTTCTTTAAAAATCTTTTTACCAATCGGTCTTCGAGAGAATGGTAAGAAATCACCACCAATCTACCTTCGGGTTTCAACACATTATAGGCCTGAACGAGCATTTCCTTTAAAACTTCCAGCTCCTGGTTTACCTCAATTCTGATCGCCTGAAACAATTGCGCATAGAATTTATTCACTTTATGCGGCGGAATATAGCTGAACAGTTTTTTCAGATCTTCCGTTGTATCTATACTTTTTGTTTTCCTGTGATGAACAATATCCCTCGCTAGCTTTCTTGCTTCTCTTAATTCACCGTAGTGGTAAAATATATCCGCCAACTCTTCTTCTTCATAATCATTAATAACCCTTCTTGCATCCAGATTCTGCATCACATTCATTCTCATATCCAAAGGTGCATTGCTTCGTGTAGAGAACCCCCTGTCTGCTTCATCAAACTGATGGGATGAAACTCCTAAATCAGCCAATACCCCATCCACCTGAGAAACACCATACATCAGCAGTGAGTTTTCCAGAAACCTGAAATTCTGATTGATTAATGTAAATCTCGGATCATCAATTGTATTTTTGAGCGCATCCAGATCCTGATCAAAGCTGAAAAGCCTTCCTTTCTCAGATAGCCTGCTCAATATTTCTCTTGAGTGGCCACCGCCGCCAAAAGTACAGTCCACGTATGTTCCGTCTGGATTCGTCACCAAATCATCAACACTTTGCTTCAACAAAACGGGGTTATGATACATGTTTAAGTTGTGTTTTTTAGCTTTAATTAATAATCAGCTTTGTTATTCTTCATCGAAAGCGCCCATCACATCTTCGGCAAGGCTCGCAAAATCTTCTTCGTTAATGGAAATCACCTTTTCATAAGCTTCTTTATCCCATATCTCGAAAAGCTCTCCTGCGCTGGTAATTACAATATCTTTCTGAAGATGAGCGAACATCATAAGATCTTTTGAGATCTGAAGCCTTCCTGCATTATCCAGCTCTACTGTTTTTACACCTGCCGTAAACATTCTAATGAAATCAGCATTCTTTTTAATGAATCTGTTTAGTTTATTAATTTTGCCCATCACTTTATCCCAGGCATTCATAGGATAAACTTCCAGGCAGGATTGGAACACGGATCTTTTAACTACAAACGCTTTGTCGTCGAAGTTTTCCATTTGTTTAATCAAAGAAGAAGGTAGCTTTAAGCGGCCTTTATCGTCGATTTTACACTCATATGTTCCAATGAAATTTTTCATTTGGGACAAATTTATATAATAATTTCCAAAAGTTCCCACTTTTTCCCACTTTTTGCCTTAATGTTGATAAGTTTTATTAAAGATTGAATTTCAGCTATATAATAAGCTGGTATGCTGATTGTTGTACAAACTGTTATTTAAGCCATAGCAAAGTGTTCAAGAAAAAAAGCATTAAAAAGGAGTTTGGTATATTATTTTTATTTTAAATTAGGCTTATCAAAATATTTTTGAGGTTTAATTTGTATTTTTGCAGGGCTTTATTAAAGGCATTATATGATATTCAGTACAAAAAAAGAAAAGAAATATACCTTCGTTGAGGCGGGAGAGGGACATCCATTGGTGCTGCTGCACGGTTTAATGGGTGGGTTGAGTAATTTCGATAAGATGGTAGATTTTTTTTCAGACAGAGGATTTAAAGTATATGTTCCTCAGTTGCCAATCTACGATTTGCCGGTACTCAATACCAATCTTACAACGATAGCAAAATATATCGCCAAGTTTATAGAAACTCATATAAATGCGCCTGTAACCATTGTCGGAAACTCAATGGGCGGCCATATCGGGTTGATTTTAACATTGGCAAGACCGGATCTTATTAAAAATCTTGTTCTTACAGGAAGCTCCGGTTTATATGAAAGAACTTTCGGGGACAGTTTTCCGAGAAAGAACGACCGGTCCTACATCAGAAAAAAGACAGAAGAAGTTTTTTACGATCCTGCCATTGCGACAGAAGACTTGGTAGACGAAGTTTTCTCGGTGGTTAATGACCGAATGAAAGGAATCAAAACCGTTATGCTGGCGAGAAGTGCCATTAAGCACAATATGATTCACGATCTGCCGAAGATCCTTACACCAACATGTCTGATCTGGGGAAAACAGGATAATGTAACTCCTCCCGAAGTGGCGGAAGATATGCATAAGTTCATTCCGAATTCAGATCTTTTCTGGATTGATAAATGCGGCCATGCAGCGATGATGGAAAAACCAGATGAATTCAATGAAATTCTCTACAGCTGGTTAAAAGATAAAGTTTAATTTAAAATATAATAAGCCATTAAGAACTTTCTTAATGGTTTGTTTTTCTAAAAATATTTTCAAGATGGTTATTAAAACAGCAACATTCGTAAAGAGTAGCGGAAAATGGCAGGACTGCCCGGAACCCAATATTCCAGAATATGCTTTTATAGGAAGATCCAACGTAGGGAAATCTTCATTGATCAATGCAATGATGAACCACAAGGATCTCGCTAAAACTTCGCAGACACCGGGAAAAACCCAGCTTATCAATCATTTTCTGGTCAATGAAAACTGGTATCTGACCGATTTGCCGGGATATGGTTACGCAAAGGTATCAAAGTCCATCAGAAAGGATTTTGAAAAGCTGATTACCAATTACATCCTGAACAGGAAAAATCTTGTCAATCTTTTTGTTCTTGTAGATTCCCGTCATAAGCCCCAGACCATCGACATGGAATTTATCCAGTGGTGCGGCGAAAGTGGTATTCCTTTTTCTATTGTCTTTACCAAAGTTGACAAGCTGAAGCCCAATGCAGCGATAAAAAATGTTGAAGATTACAAAACTGAGCTTCACAAAACCTGGGAAGATCTTCCTGAAATCTATGTAACCTCAGCAGAGAAAAAAGAGGGCTGTGACGAAATCCTTGATTTTATTGAAAAAACAAATGATTTTTTAACGCTAAATAATGTAAGTTTTGAAAACTAATATTATCTGGAAAATCAAAACTTTTGATGAATTTACCGTCCCGGAATTGTACAATGTTTTAAAAGCAAGAATTGACGTTTTTGTCGTAGAGCAAAACTGCCCCTATCACGATCTCGACGATTACGATCAGAAAGCAGTCCATATCTGGGCAGAAGAAAACGGCGACGTTCTTGCAAACTGCCGTATTTTCGACAGAGGGATAAAATACCCTGAAGCATCAATCGGAAGAGTGCTGACTACCGAAAAGGCAAGAGGGAAAAGACTGGGAAAACAGCTGATACAATACGCGCTTGATACGATCGAAGCACGTTTTCATACGGATGAAGTGAGAATTTCTGCACAGGATTATTTGTTGAAATTCTATGGAGAATTTGGTTTTGAAGATACCGGTAAAAAATATCTTGAAGACGATATCCCTCATACGGAAATGCTTTACCGAAAAAACAATAAAAGTTTTTCAGATTGATGAAGCCTTTTTAAATATAATCTGATAAGGCTTCTTACAAAATAAATATGACATCGTCCAAAGTATACAAGAGACCGGATAAAATGTATAAGGCTTTGGCAAAAGTATATGAAGCTCTGTCCAAAACAGATATGCCTTCGTCTCAACTTGAGAAGGCTTTGGCTGAAACAAATATGACACCGGCCAAAATTATATAAGCCATCCGGCAAAATAAATGAAGCATCCGCGGAATTAAAATGACCCCTATTTTAAATAACTAAGGCTGTCTCAGATTTGAAACAGCCTTAGTTATTTATTAATCATTCAACATTCCAAGCTCACCGAAATGCTTTTTAAATTTCTGAATTTTCGGCCCGACAACAGCACTACAGTAAGGCTGCGTAGGATTCTCATTATAATATCCCTGATGGTATTGTTCCGCCGGCCAGAACTTGTCAAATTTCGTTAATTCTGTTACGTAAGTTCCCTGCCACCTTCCAGACTGTTTAGACTTTTCAATAGCCTCTTCGGCCTTTGCCTTTTCTGCATCATCTTTATAATAAATTACAGAACGGTACTGTGTTCCGATATCATTACCCTGCCTGTTCAATTGCGTAGGATCGTGAAGGAAAAAGAATACATCCATTAATTGTTCGTAAGAAATAATGGCCGGGTCATAAGTGATTTGTACCACCTCTGCATGACCTGTTTCTCCGGTGCACACTTCTTCATACGTCGGATTATCCTTATGGCCTCCGGAATATCCAGAAATTGCAGATTGTACACCTTTCAGCATATTAAAACAGCTTTCCACGCACCAAAAACATCCACCTCCAAAAGTGATCTGCGCTAAATTATTATTATCCATTCTAAAGTTGATTATTGTATTTAAATATTTTCTCTTTTAAGGAATAGTAATGGAGAAAAAACAATCAAAAATAAGGAAAAGTTTTTCAATTTCTGCGTCAGGATGTGATTCAAATCCAAATGACAATGATAGATGAGACAAATTATTTTGGAAAATAAATCCTTTAAACCTGCGGCAGTTTTTTCAGCGCAAAGATTTATTTTAAAAACATGATATTTTAAGTGAACTAAGATTAATCAGCAAGCTGATTTGATGAAGTTGAAGTTTGCTTCGCGTTGCAATTTATTGCTTTTGCCAACTAAAGTAATAGGCCTGCACAACCATCTTTGCGTTAAAAAAATCAGTAAGAAAATCCGCGCCATCTGCAAAATCCGCGGGATATTTCTTCGACGCAAAGTTTTATTCTTATGATGAATATTTTAAAGGAAGCAAAGAGCGAATCAGCAAGCTGATTGATGAAGCGTTCATGTAAACTTCGCGAAGCATATTTATTTCTAAAGTAATAGGTCTGAATATCAGTCTTTGCGTTAAAATATTTATCAATAAAAAAAGCACCCTTAAAAAGGATGCTCGTATCTATTCAAATAACTCTCAATTATTTCTCCCAAACCAAAGCACTTGCTCCCAAAATAGCAGCATCAGCCTCGTCGAGCTCGCTGAAAACCAATTTTACTTTATTTCTGAAAATAGGAAGTAAATTTCTTTCCATATGCAGTTTTGTAGGTTTTAAAATAAAATCACCTGCTTTGATCACTCCGCCAAAAAGAAGAATGGCTTCCGGAGATGAGAACATCACAAAATTAGCCAATGCTTCTCCCAGTTTCTGTCCTGTATATCTGAAAACCTCTATAGAAATAGGATCTCCTTTCAGTGCGCATTCATGTACTGTCTTAGAGTTGATGGCTTCTTCAGGATATTGATTCAGCATAGACTCGGGGAATTCGGCGCGCATTTTTTTTGCGGTAATGGCAATTCCCGTTGCAGAAGCGTAGGCTTCAAGACAGCCTTCAGAGCCGGTACTCCAATGTTTTCTTCCACCTGGTTTTACAATGGTATGTCCCAATTCTCCTGCGAATCCGTCGTGTCCGTAGATCAGCTTACCACCGGCAACAATACCACTTCCAACGCCAGTTCCCAGGGTAATCATAATGAAATCTTTCATGCCTCTTGCTGCTCCGAAGAGCATTTCTCCTATGGCCGCAGCATTAGCGTCGTTGGTAATGGTGCAGGGTAGCCCGAACTTAGCTTTTATTAGTTCCGCAAAAGGAATGATGCCTTTCCATGGAAGATTAGGCGCCTGCTCTATCGTTCCTGTATAGTAGTTGGCATTTGGAGCGCCTACTCCTATCCCATCAAAGTTTTTTTCTTTTCCGTGGCTTTCGATCAGCGGATAAACAGCCTCGTATAAAGCATCAATATATTCTTCTACGGTAGGATAGGCATCGGTTCGGATATTTCCTTTTTCCAAAACTTCACCTCTGTGGTTTACCACTCCAAATTTTGTGTTTGTTCCGCCGATATCAATTCCCAGCGCAACATGTTTTGACAAATCTACTAATGACATTTCTCTTCTTAATAATTCTAAAAGGTTAAAATTATAAAAAAGATATTATTATTAGACGATTAAGAGGAATTTTATTTAAAAAAAATATTATGTTGCTTTTACCTTTTTCTTTTTCCTCCTTCCCCACCAGATCATGAAGCCAGTTACTGGTAATGAGGCACATATGAGACTTACAAAAAAGGCAATGATCTTTGTTGGAAGTCCAAGAATGGATCCGACGTGGATATCGTAGTTGGCTCCTACTGCTTTTTCACCGAAATTTTTGTCTTTCATATCGTGAGTGTGAAGCAATTCTCCTGAGTTTTCATCAAAAATAAGACTGCTGCTTTTATGATAAGAATAGGATAAATGTTTTACATAAACTTCAAAATTCGGGTGTTCGTGGTCATCCATATGCTCATGGCCGAGATCAATAGAAAATCCGTAGGAATCAGGATATTTTGCCTTAACGGTATTGCTGATTTTATCTAATGTTCCTTCGGTTCTCAACTCGATCGGAGCCTTGGTTTTGATCGATGAAAAATCAGGATAAGCGGTCTTTCCACCCGAAAAGATAAAGTAAATCGCCGCCTGAACGACAAAGAAAGCATAGAACAATCCTGTAATCGAAAATATTAAAGCAAAAATAGAAGCATAAAAACCAAGAACATTGTGAAGGTCATAGTTTTTCCTTTTCCAGCTTTTTACATTTTGCCATTTGAAAGAAAAACGCTGTTTTCTTGCGGCTTTATTTTTCGGCCACCAGAGGATGATTCCTGAAATAAGCATGATGATAAATATAATCACAGGAATTCCCACCAGATATGTTCCCCATGATTGTTTCAAAAGATAACTCCAGTGGATCATTTTCACAATCTGGAAAAACCCGTTTTTCTCATCGTATGTTCTTAAAACTTTTCCGTTGTAGGGATTTACGTAGGCAACTTTATAGATCGGAAATTCGTCAAAATAATTCCAGCCTTTAGGATCGTGTTCATACCAGTAAAATAGGTACGACATTTTTTTATCAATCGGAATATTCACCCAATGAACCGGATATTTCTCCTTCACCTGCTCGACCACCGATTTTTCCAGCACACGGATCGGGAGAACCTCTTTCTGATCTATATTCTGCTCGTTGTGATAGATCACATCTTTTCGGGTAAAATTTTCAATTTCATCTTTAAAAACATACAATGCTCCCGTGATAGAAATTACAAAGATCAGAAACCCAATACCTAAGCCAAACCACAAATGCAGTTTGCCCGTCCATTTTTTAAATGCACTTGGTTTTTTCTTATGATGATGCTTTTTTCTCATAATATCCTTACGTGGCGCAAAGATAATGCTTTAGTTTTTATTTAGAATACTTATAATTAAGGATTTTTATCAATAGACTTCCTTTTTGATTTCATTTAATATAAAAAGCGTTTCATCTTAATGATATGATGAAACGCTCTTGCTTTTTAAAAACTATAATTTGTATTAAAATTTATATTCAACCATAAAGGTCCCCCTCATTCCTAAAGCGTTTGCAAAATCACTATCTCTGGCTGCCCACCAGGCAATTGCCGGCTGATAAAGTCTATTGAAAAGATTTTCTATACCTAAAGAAACCTTCCAGTTTTTATTAACCTCATAGCTTGATTTAAAGTTGAAAACCGTGTATTCAGGAACTGTTCCTTCGCCGTAGGTGAAAAGACCTTTAGCATTTGGCTGAAACCTGTCTTGTCCAAACATATGAAGCATGTCCAATCCTACTGATAAATTTCTGATAGGTCTTGCCTGAATATATGCCAGGACTTTCGGTGCTGAAATTCTGCTGTTATTAATTTTTGTTGAATAATCGCCGTCGTCTTTTGGTGAAGTAATTCCCTCCATCCAACTGTAGCTTCCTCCGAAACTGATCCATTTTACCGGTGAAAAATGCAGAAATCCTTCCACACCATATACTACCTCCGGAGCACGCTGGATCGTTAATGACCGGTCGGCACTCTGAACAAAAGTAGCTCCCAGTTTTGAAGTGCTGACATAGGAAGTTACTTCATAATTGAGCCATTTGGTAATCTGTCCTGTGGCACCCAGCTCATAATTGTTTACGATAATGGGTTTTGTTTCCAGATTATTAATTGTATCTGAGGTTGAGGTTCTTAATATTCTTCCCAATTCATTAATGGAATATGCCTGAGAGAAACTTCCGAAAATATTGATTTCAGGGTTAATATTATATCGGAATCCAATATTTCCAACCAGGGCATTGTATTCCAGATCGCCGCCTTTTACAAAAATACTTTGGGTAAATGTGCCGTCGTTTTTAATGGAAGATAACGTATTAAAATCGCCAACTTTCACTTTAATATTTTCATAGCGGAGCCCTCCTTTCAGAATCAGCTTTTTAAAGAGATCGATTTTCATTAACATAAAAGGGGCAATATTCGTCATGTTCATATCAGGGGTCCAGTAGCGGCCATCTTCCAGTTTCTGAACCGTCTGATCATTAAGAATATCAATTCCATAAATGATTTCGCCCTGAGAATTCTGAGCATTCCAGAGATGAGTGTCAAAATTGGCTCTTGCCCCGTATTTTTTAGAAATTACATTCGATTGTCCGCCATTGAAAAAGGTATCGCTGTATCCGTAAACCGTTCTGAAATCCTGCATATACAGGTTTACATTTAATGAAGTTCCCTGCCAGAGCTTTTTATTGTCGTAGCTCACTTTCAGATTGTGGTTTCTAGGAGTACCCTGTGGAGTGGTTTCAAGTCCTTTTCCCAATCCTTCACCGATGGTAGGGATCAGTCCGTATTTTCCTGTTTTAAGGCCTAAATTCAGGTCAGATTTTGAAGCATAACCAATGTAGGACGCTTCAATTCTGTTGTTTTCATTGAAATTATAGCCCAGCTTAAGCATTCCGTTGTAATTATTCATTTTGGCTGTGCTGTAGGTAGGACTCAGATTATCTCCGTTTGCATCTTTCAGATATCCTGTTCTTTCATAGGCAAATGAAGCAACGTAATCGAAATCTTTCGTGATCTTTCCGGAAAGCAGCTGGCTTGCTCTGAATCCTAAAGTTCCGCCGTAGGGTTGTCCGGTAATTCCCACCTGTGAAATTCCTGAAATCTTTTTATCGCCGGTGCTTTTTCTGGTGATATAGTTGATAATTCCTCCGTCTGATCCGTTCCCGTAAATGGAAGTTGCCCCTTTGATGACTTCAATTCTCTCAATGACAGAAGGATCAATAGACCTGATATCTCTTGCCCCATTTCGCAACGGTGTAGATTGCGGAATTCCGTCGATGAGTACTAAAACCTGTCTTCCCCTGAGCGTTTGCCCGCTATTGGTAGTGGTTCCTGAGCTGGCAGCAAGACTGGGAACAGTGTATTGTAAAATATTGCTGATATCGGAATTTACAGTAAGCTGTGACTGAATCTGCTTCTGATTGACAATCGTTACAGAACTTGGAATTTCTTTAATGTTTTCCTTTTTTCTGGAAGCGGTCAGTACAACTTCATCAACATCTTTTACCTGTAAAGAATCTTTTTGTTGCGCAAAGATGTTGATGGCAGCCAATGTTGCTGCTGCTAAAATGGTCTTTTTCATGTTTTTCTAATTCCTTTTTTCTTGTTTTTACCAAACCATATTAAAAATCCGGTTACGGGTAATGAGGTACAGATGAGCCCTGCGATGAACCAGATGATTTTTCCGAAGATGCCAAAGTATGATCCTGTGTGAATGTCATAGTTGGCATTTGCATATTTTTCTGCGTTGTTTAATTGCTGATGAGATGTATTCATCAGAATTTTTCCTGAATATTTATCAAAAGCCAGCTGGCTTCTGACGGCAAATCTTCCATCTTCGCCATACACTGTGACAGGAATGTTTTTTAATTCTTTTCCTTTCTTGTTTTTCCCATTTAACGGAATTCTGAAGCTTGAATAAGCAGGATAAAGCTTTCTTGTTTGCTGTGCCGTGAGATCAAAGACAGAATTATTTTTCGCCATCAGTGAATCTGGCGACTGTATTGGTTTTTCTTTAGGAAGTTCTGATGATCCGGATAAAGCGAAGTTGAAAATGTTTTTTACCCAATGGTAGGAAAAGTAAATTCCGGATAAACTTATTATCAAAGCAATAAATGAAACATAAAATCCCAGAATATTGTGGAGATCATAATTTTTACGTTTCCATGTCTTCACATTTTTCCAGTCGAATGAAAAACGTCCTTTTCTTGCTTTTTTATTTTTAGGCCACCACAGAATGATTCCCGTGATCAGCATGATAATGAACAGCACAACAGGAATTCCCACCACATATTTTCCCCAGTCTGTTTTTAACAATAAACTCCAGTGAATGGATTTCAGGATAGGAAAGATGTCGTATTTTTCATTATAAATCCCGAGAATTTCTCCGTTATAAGGGTTGACATATACCAGTTTATTGATTTTTACTTCGTCAAAATAATTCCAGGCTTCTTTGTTTTTTTCATAGTATAAAAACTCGTAGGATTTTGTTTTATCCAAAGGAATTTCAACGGAAGTTAAAGGATATTTTTGATGGAGATCCAAGGTCACTTTTTCCTTTAAAATATCAATAGGTAAAGGCTGTTGCCTAATCGTTTCAGCATTTACATATATCACCTCTTTCCTCAGCTGATTCTGAATTTCATCCTTAAAAACATACATTGTCCCCGATAAGGAAACAATAAAAACAATCAGCCCAACAGATAAGCCAAACCACAAATGCAGTTTGGCAGACCATTTTTTGGCAAAAGAAAGTTTCTTTTTATGATGATGCTTCTTTCTCATGAGAAAAAAGTTAACCTTTTGAGGGGCTAACTTTTGATTATTTAAAATTTATATCCTATTGAAAGTCTGAAATTTCTCGGAGCTTCTGCCTGATAGTAATAGTAATTTCCATAAGAATAGTAAGATCCTGAATATAAATATCTGTCGAAAACATTAAAGACATTCAATCCTACTCTGAATTTTGTGTTTTCCCATGACAAACCTGCATCAAACTTAAGATAATCGTTCATGTTTTGTGTTCCGGCAGCTCCCCAGTTCCATGTACTTCTGTCGCCCAAGAAAGTTCCTCCGAAACTTAATCCGAATCCTTCCAGCATTCCATGTGTAAAAGTATAGTTTAACCAGCCATTGATTGTATGTTTGGCATATCCAGGTACTCTGTCGCCTTCTTTATTCAGAGCTGTAGTTTCAGTAAATTTATTTTCTGTGAATGCATAGTTGAATATTGCATTAAACCCTTTGGCAATTTCACCTTTCAGATCAAATTCCAATCCTTGTACCCTCGTTTTTCCTAAGAAAATAGAATAAATCCCATTAGCATTATCCGGGCTTGGATCTACCCCGATAGCATTGTTTTTATTGATATTATAAAGAGATAAGGTTGTATTCCATTTTCCTCCCAGCCAGTCTTTTTTTACACCAATTTCATAGCTATCTCCAGTGATTGGCTTAGCCGTTGTCCCATCTCTGAATAAGCCTGTCTGAGGAGTAAAAGCCTGATCATACAGGGCATATACCGACATATTTTCATCAACTGAATAACTTAGTCCGATACGAGGTGTAAGTTTATCTGCTTCCGACTTCGTACCATAGTTTTCTTCTTTTACATTGGTATATCTGGCAGCAAGTGTTAACCTCAAAGCATCATCAAAAAAGCCTAATTCGTCCTGTAAGTATAACCCTGTATAATTCTGATTAATCATGCTTCCTACACCCGCTCTTACAGAAAGTGGTTTAGTATTAACATCAAAGGGAAGATATTTTGTTGTATTGTTAGGTCCTGAATAAGCATAGGTTCCGTTGATGTCATAATTATTAGTATTTAAATTATACCAGTATTTATAGTCCGGTGCCAAGCCATAATCATCAGTTTCATTATATTTGTCCATATTATAACCCTGAGACCAGTCAGCCATATATTTTTTGCTACCCAAATCGAGTCCCGCTAAAATTCGGTGAGAGATTTTTCCTGTTTTTACATTCCCATTTAAGAAAACCTGTCCAAACTTCATTGTATTATCTGCCTCCCAGTAATTCAATCTGCGGATCATATAGTTTCCTGCTACCTCGCTTGGCCAGATATCGCTTCCTAAAGTATATTCATTTACATACGTCAATTGAGAAGTCAATTTCCAGTTATCGTTAAACTTATGTTGTAAATTAATGTTTACTGTATTATTATCCACATTTGTTGGATCAATGCTTGGATCAGTAATGGTATAACTTCTAGGCTTGGTACCGTAGCCTTCTACAGAATATACGTAAGCAGAACCCACTTCTGACATTTTTGCTTTCTGATAAATATACTCTGCTGTTAAAGTGGTTTTATCAGTAAGATTTACTTTCAGGGAAGGGTTGATAATATATCGGTCATTTAATTCATAATCTCTGAAGCTGTTTCTGTTCTGAGCCATTAAATTTAATCTGAATGCTACTTTATCCGTAATTTTTGTATCAACATCTGCCTCACCTCTGTACATATTGTAGCTACCCAGTGTTACTCTGGCAGACCCATTTAGAGATTGTCCGGTAGGCTTTTTGGTCACAATATTATAAATACCGCTAGGCTCTCCGTTTGACATCAAGAAACCTGATGGGCCTTTGATGAATTCAATGTGGTCTACAAAAGACATATCTTCGCTCAATGGTCCCCAGTTTGAGGTAACATTTACACCGTTCATGAAAGCTGCAGCTCGGGAACCTCTCATATTTACTCTGGTGTACATGTCTCCCCAGTGTTCTAGTCTTTGTGCTCCTGCAACGTTTCTCAAAACACCATCGCTTAATGTTGTCACCTGCTGGTCCTCTAATGCTCTGTTGGTAATGATAGATATATTCTGAGGAATTTTGATCAGCTCTTCGTCCAAACGCATGGAAGATGATCCTTCCTTCTCAACATATTTTTTATAATACTTGCCATTTACAATAACTTCCTCAATATCATTTGACTTAATCGTATCTTTTTCCTGAGCAAAAGCTAGCATAGAACCTAACATCGACGCACAGATCAGCATATTTTTCATGAAACTCAAATTTTGTGCAAATATATTGTTTTTAATTATTCTAAATAAATTATTAAATTGATATTTGTCATAAAATTAATATACACTAAATAACAAAAGCCACCTCAGAACTGTCTGAAGTGGCTTTTATATGTTTTAAAATTATTAATTCTATGCAGGAATTTCTCCTTTGTATAAGAATGAAATAATTTCTTTATTCAATTTGTCGATCATTTCGCTGAACAAATGGAAAGATTCCTGTTTGTAGATCACCAAAGGATCTTTCTGTTCGTAAACAGCTCCCTGTGAAGACCTTCTCAGATCGTCCATCTCACGTAAGTGCAATTTCCAGTTTTCATCGATGATTGATAAGGTAATGTTCTTCTCAAAATCATTGATTAAGCTGTCACATTGCGTTTCATATGCTTCCTTAAGATCGGTTACAATAGTCATTGTCTTATGACCATCAGTGAAAGGAACCTGAATCATTTTGAACATTGAGCCCTGATTTTGGTAAACATTCTCAATAATCGGGAATGATTTTTCCTTCAGTAAGTTCAGTTTCATCTGGTAATCTTCCTGAGCAGCTTTAAACAAAATATTTGTCAGATCCTGAATGTTTTTCGTTTTGAAATCACTTTCAGACACCGGAGATTCCATTGTGAAAGTTTTGATGATCTCATATTCGAAATCTTTATAGCTTCCTGATGCTTTTCCTTTTGCCACAATTGAATTGGCAACATCGAAAATCATATTCGTAATATCATATTTCAAGTGATCTCCAAAAAGCGCGTTCTTTCTTCTTTTATAGATTACATCACGCTGTTTATTCATCACATCGTCATACTCAAGTAATCTCTTTCTAATTCCGAAGTTGTTTTCTTCTACTTTTTTCTGAGCTCTTTCAATAGACTTGGTAATCATAGAGTGTTGGATAACTTCTCCTTCCTTATGACCCATTCTGTCCATCATTTTAGCAATTCTCTCGGAACCAAAAAGACGCATTAAATTATCTTCCAAAGACACATAGAACTGAGAACTTCCCGGATCTCCCTGACGCCCTGCTCTACCTCTTAACTGTCTGTCAACACGTCTGGAATCATGTCGTTCCGTACCAATAATCGCTAAGCCTCCGGCTTCTTTTACTTCTTTGGTAAGCTTAATATCGGTACCACGTCCTGCCATGTTGGTAGCAATGGTAACAACTCCCGGTTGTCCTGCTCCGGCAACGATTTCTGCCTCTTTTTTGTGAAGTTTCGCGTTAAGAACCTGATGGGGAATTTTTCTTAACTGTAATGCTTTTGATAACAACTGAGAAATCTCAACAGAAGTTGTTCCGACAAGAACAGGCCTTTTAGCTGCCGTTAAGTTTTCAATCTCTTCAATGACCGCATTATATTTTTCCCTGTTGGTTTTGAAAACAAGATCCTGTTTGTCATGTCTTAAAATCGGACGGTTGGTAGGAATTACCACAACGTCTAATTTATAGATCTCCCAAAGCTCACCAGCTTCAGTTTCAGCAGTACCTGTCATCCCCGCAAGTTTGTTGTACATACGGAAATAATTCTGAAGCGTAATCGTTGCAAAAGTCTGCGTAGCCGCTTCGATTTTCACATTTTCTTTAGCTTCGATAGCCTGGTGAAGACCGTCTGAATAACGTCTTCCCTCCATAATACGGCCTGTCTGCTCATCAACGATTTTTACTTCACCGTCGATTACCACATACTCATCATCTTTTTCAAATAATGTATAGGCTTTCAGCAACTGACTCATCGTGTGAACTCTCTCTGATTTTTCTGCGAAATCGGAGAAAAGTCTTTCTTTAGCCTCAAATTCTTCTTCTTTGGATAGATTCTTAGCTTCCAGTTCGGCAATTTCAGTTCCGATATCAGGAAGTACGAAGAAATTAGGGTCAGAATTCCCTTGAGACATATATTCAACGCCTTTGTCGGTAAGGTCTACCTGATTATTTTTCTCTTCGATAACGAAGTAAAGATCCTTATCTACAATCGGCATATCACGGTTGTTGTCCTGCATATATTGCGCTTCAACTTTCTGAAGCAATGCGCGGTTTCCGCTTTCCGATAAAAATTTAATTAACTGTCTGTTTTTAGGAAGACCTCTGTACGCCTGAAGCAATTTGAATCCACCTTCTTTTGTATTTCCTGCTGCAATTAATTTTTTAGCTTCATTAAATATTGCAGAAACCGTTTTTTTCTGAACCTCAACAATTCTGTCGATAGAAGGCTTCAGCACATCAAATTCCTGTCTGTCTCCTTGTGGAACCGGTCCGGAAATAATCAATGGCGTTCTTGCATCGTCCACTAATACGGAATCCACCTCATCGACAATGGCAAAGTTTAACTCTCTCTGCACAAGTTCAGAAGGAGAAGTTACCATGTTATCTCTCAGGTAATCAAAACCGAATTCGTTGTTGGTTCCGTAAGTAATATCAGAATTGTATGCTCTTCTTCTACCGTCTGAGTTTGGCTGATGATTATCAATACAATCGATTGACATTCCGTGGAATTGGTACAAAGGTCCCATCCAGGCCGAGTCTCTTTTCGCAAGATAGTCGTTAACGGTTACCACATGTACCCCTCTTCCCGGAAGCGCATTTAAGAAGATCGGAAGTGTACCCACCAATGTTTTACCTTCTCCGGTTGCCATCTCGGCAATTTTACCACTGTGAAGAATTACCCCTCCGATGAACTGCACATCATAATGTACCATATCCCAGTTTACGGGAGTTCCGGCAGCATCCCAGGAGCTTTTCCATACGGCTTCATCACCCTGGATTTCAAGGAAATCTTTTCCAGCAGCAGCCAGCTGTCTGTCCCAGTCGGTAGCCTTTACACGGATTTCTCCGTTTTGTGCCCATCTTCTTGCTGTTTCTTTTACCAATGCAAAAGCTTCAGGAAGAATCTGGCCGAGAACTTTCTCTTCAATTTCGTATGATTCCTTTTTTAGAGCCTCAATTTTTGAAAAAAGCGCTTCTTTTTCGTCAACGTTTTTCGAATTTTTTATCTGCTCTTGTATCTGTTCTATCTGAGCTGAGATTTTACCGGTTGCCGATTTAATGTTCTCTTTAAACTCAGCAGTTTTCTCTCTCAAACCATCGTCAGACAACTGTTGAATATTGGGTTCAACAGCTTTGATTTTTGTTACAACTTTTTTTACTTCTTTTAGGTCCTGCGCTTTTTTGTCTCCCAAAAACCCTTTAAGAACTTTGTTTAAAAAACTCATAAATTTTTTGCTTTATGCCTAAAGCGATATGCTTTAAGCGTTTTAAATAACACGCTTATCGTGTAAAATTGATATGTAAAAAAGGGCAAAAAAGCTCTAAGCGATGCCTAAAGCTTGATTTGCTTTTAATTTAATATTCGTCTTCGTTCCAAAGGAAGTCTTCATCCGTAGGATAATCACTCCAAACTTCTTCAATAGATTCGTAAATCTCTCCTTCATCTTCAATTGCCTGAAGGTTTTCCACAACTTCCATAGGTGCACCAGTTCTGATTGCGTAATCGATAAGCTCTGCTTTTGTCATTGGCCAAGGTGCGTCACTTAAATATGAAGCTAATTCTAATGTCCAGTACATAATTTTCTAATTTTTTGCAAAAGTATAAAAATAGCTTATATTATATGCTTTTTTACACCTGATTTTCAATTCTTTTTATTAATTTTTGTTCATTCTACGCCACAGATCTGCATTTTACTGTGGTGTCAGCCTGTTTGATGTCATTTTCTCAAAAACCATTCCACAAATTTTTTTATGCCATTTTGGAAGTTTGTGTCAGGTTTATAGCCTATTAATGTCATTGCTTTTGTAATATCTGCATTGGTTTTAAGGACGTCTCCCGGCTGCATTGGCAGATTTTTCCGGATGGCAGATTTTCCCAATGTATTTTCTATGACAGAAAGCATTTCGTTGAGGCTGATGACCTCGCTTTCGCCAAGATTAATGATCTCATATACATCCGAATGATTTTCTATATACGCTATCGATTTGATAATTCCGTCTATAATGTCATCAATATACGTATAATCTCTGGCTGTGGTTCCGTCACCATAAAAGGGAATTTCCTGGTTTTCAGTGATCAGCTTTGTAAATTTATGTATCGCAAGATCTGGTCTTTGGCGAGGCCCGTAAACCGTAAAAAACCTCAGCTGAATCATATCAATATTATATAGATCATGATACACATGGCCTACAATTTCACCACATTTTTTGGTGGCAGCATACGGAGAAATCGGTTTGTCTACGTTATCAGTCTCCGCAAACGGAATTTTTTCATTATTTCCGTAAACACTTGATGATGAAGCTGCAATAACTTTTTTAATATTAAAATCTTTACACAGTTCCCATATATTCATGGTTCCCCGGATATTGACTTCTTCATACTCCAGAGGTCTTTCGATGGATGGACGAACTCCGGCAAGTGCCGCAAGATGAATCACCACGTCAATTTTATTCTCCTGGAAAATCTTTTCAAGTCCCGTCTTGTCACGGATATCCTGATAATATAAAGTATATTTTTCAGATTTTGTGACAGACACCAATTTTCGAATATCTTCCTGTTTTTCTGAAAATTCAAAATCCGAAAAATTCTGTACAGAGTCTAAAGTATTCTTAATTTTTATCTGATAATTGTAGAAATCATCAAAGTTGTCAATATTTATGACAGAATGTCCCTTTTTCAATAATTGCTCTACGAGATGAGAACCAATGAATCCGCTTCCGCCGGTGATAAGATATACCATTTGTGGCTTTTTAGTAAAGCAAAAATATAAATTTATTTTTTGAAAATATAATCATTAATTTTACTTGAAAAAGTAATCTACATCAATATGCAGTTTCAGGGACAAATTTTAAAAATGACAAGCTTCAACGATGAGCCTATTCAATATTATCTTAATCTTTCCGGTGATCTTATTCATATGAATGAGCTTTTCGGGAAAGAATTAACCATAAAACATATTGGCTTTCAATGTGTAAACTGCCAGGAAAACAAGCCGATATACAGAATGGGTTTCTGCAAAAACTGCTTTTTTGAAAGTCCTTACGCCAGCGACACCATCATTCGCCCGGAACTTTCAACTGCGCACCTGGGAATTGCGGAACGGGATTTGGAAGTAGAAAAAGGAATTCAGCTTCAGCCTCATACGGTTTACCTTGCTTATACAGGGGAAGTAAAAGTAGGTGTCACAAGAAATACACAGATTCCTACGCGATGGATCGATCAGGGCGCGACTTTTGCTTTGCCTATTGCAAGAACCGAAAACAGATATGAAGCAGGAATGATAGAAGTCGCTCTCAAGCAACATGTTCCTGATAAAACGAGCTGGAAAAAAATGCTTCAGGATGATCTGGAAGATGATATTGACCTGGCAGATTTTCAGCAAAAAATAAAAGAATATTTTCCTGATGATTTTCAGAAATTCTATAGTGAAGGCGAAGATTTGTGGCGGTTTGATTATCCTTTCGAAAAGCCTGAAAAAGTAACATCTTTTACGCTTGATAAAAAGCCTGAGTTTACCGGAAAGCTTACCGGAATCAAAGGACAATATCTTGGCTTTGACGGAGGAGATTTCATCAATATAAGAGGTCACGAGGGGTACGTGATTGAGCTCAATGTAAAGAATTGATCTTTAAATAAAAAAACAAAATATGTAAAATGAAAAAATGGGTTAAAAAGCTGTTTGTTGGTCTGGGAATTTTGTTGGTGATTATTTTATTAGCGAATTTCGGACTTAACATCTGGCTTAAAACCCAGCTTCCGAAGTACATAAAGAATAACACCGATTATAAGGTTTCCTATAAAAGTATGGAAGTTGATCTGCTATCCGGAAATATTCTGGCCACGAAAATAGCAGTCAACAGTAAAAATCCTCAAAACATAAATGTAATCGGACTTCAGGGAACTATCGACACTTTAAAAATAAGCCGCTTCGGAATTTACGATGCGCTGTTCAATAAACAGATCAGCTCATCAGATCTCCTGCTTTCAAGACCGAATCTGAATGTTATTCTGGCAAAACCAATTGACTATAAAACCGGAAAGAAAAGAAATCCTGTCAGTTTTGAAAATATCAGGATTAATGAGGGTAATATCAGCATCTTCAGACATACCAAACAAAAATTTTTATCTGTAGAGGACCTTTATCTGTATGTCGAAAATCTACAACTTACAGAGGAATCAGTTGAAAATAAGCTTCCCGTTGTTTTTGATAAATATGACATCCGGGGAAAGAATTTCTTCGTTCGTCCCGATGATGTATATGCGCTGAAGATCAATTCCATTAAAACCTCAGACGGGCAGATGTCCGTTGAAAATTTCCAGCTGATTCCCGTGTTGGATTTTGATCAGTTTAAAAAATATTATCCTAAAAAAAATAAACTTTTTCAGTTTGTTATCAGAAAAATGGAATTTAAAGATCTGGTCCTGAAAAAGAATAATGTTTCCCTGGCTCATGCTAATTTTTATCAGCCTAATGTATTAATTTACACAACAGATGCGAATCCTGTGAAGGCAAAAAAACCTTCCGATTTTGAGCTTAATCTAGAAAATGTAAAACTGAATAATGCTACCGTGCAGATCATGAAGCCCAACGGCAATAAACTTCTGTACGCTAAAAATCTTAATGTCGATGTTAGCCAGCTGAAATTTGACAAAGAAACCCGACAGGAATTGATACCTGTAGGATATAAAAATTTTCAGATTTCCGGGAAAGATGTTCTGTTTTCGAATCATCAGGATTTTAATTTCGCGAGCATTAACCTGAGTCCTAAGAAAGGAGAAATAAGAAATATTTCAGTTGTTCCCAACAGTGCTTCAACAGAGAAAACATCAATGAATCTTCTGGCAGATTATATTGGATTCAACATCAACAAATGGGATTTTACCAATAAAAAAATGAATCTTGATGTAAAAGATATTCTGGTAAGCCGAATCAAAGGAAAAATAACAGCCGGAACTGCCCAGGTTAAAAACAATAAAAAATCAGATACAAGTGGCATTCAGTTTCCGATTTTAATCAGAAAAGTTGTATTGCAGAATTCAGACATTACCTATTCTAAAAATAACCAACCTCTTACTTTTAATGATCTGAACGCTACGATTAATGATATTCGGCTTGTTTCTAAAAAAGATAATTCAGGAATAGAAGCTAAAATTGACAAGTACACTATCTCAACTAAAAATTTCGTTTATAAAACACAGTTCTATAATATAAAGGCAAACTTTTTAAAGCTCGATCAAAATAATGTGAATATTACTGGTTTTGCCATGAAACCTCTCGTTTCCAGAGCACAGTTTATTAAAATGATTCCTGTTGAGAGAGATTTGTATGACATAACAGCAAATCAGATCAGTGCAAACGGAACCTGGAACCTATTTGCAGATCAAAAGTTAATTAATGCCTCGAACGTGACGATCCGGAATGCTGATGCTAATATTTTCAGAAGTAAAATTCCGAAAGACGATCCGAAGGAAAAACCTTTGTATTCAAGGATGCTTCGTTCCATTAAAATTCCTATGGTGGTTAATAATCTTAACCTTAAAGATTCAAAACTAGTATATGAGGAAGATACGCCGGAAAGTGCAGGACCCGGAAAGCTTACGTTCAGCAATTTTAATATGAACGTAAAAAATTTGAATTCAGCGAAAACAAAAGGCAGACCGACAAGGGTTGACATAAAAATCAACTGCTCTTTCATGAATCTGGCACCGCTTTCTGTAAACTGGAATTTTGATGTTGCAGATCAGGGAGATCATTTTACTATTTCCGGGAAAACAACCAATCTTCCTGCGACAGGAATTAATCCTTTCATTCGTCCTTATCTTCACGTTACCGCTACCGGAACAATTCAGAAAATGCTTTTTAATTTCAGGGGAAATCCTAAAGGCCTGAATGGCAAATTTAACCTTAAGCATAAAGATCTGAAGGTCGCTATTCTGGATAAAGAAAATAAAGAGAAAAAAGGATTTTTAACCGCCGTAGCCAATTTGCTGGTGAAATCCGACTCCGGAAAACTGCCGGAAGATGTAGACGTGGAAGACGTGGAAAGAGACCCAACCAAATCATTCTTCAATCTTTTCTGGAAAGGAATTGAGCAGGGGTTAAAGAAAACGCTTATTGGAATTAATATTGACAAAGCTAAAAAAACTGCTGACAAAGCGGTTTCTACTGCTAAAAATGTAAAGGATGGCGTAAAAGATATGAAGCAGTCTGCTAAAGAAATAGGTCAGGCAGCGAAAAAAGACAATCACAATAAAACATCAGAAAAACAGCCTGAAACCGGTAAAGAAGAGAAAAAAGATTTCTTAAAAGGAATATTCAAGAAAAAAGAAAACCCCGAAACTGAGTAGTTCCGGGGTTTTATATCAATCGAAGTCAAATTCATCGCTCTCAAGAATTGGTATTTCACGTAGAAAATTATCAAATTCTTTAGGATGGTTGCTTTCTGCGCCGTAAGAATCTATAATTATACCAAGATTTGCATCCTGATCTTTTACAAGGTATAATACTGCATTATCATCAGGATTGCTTACCCCTTCAAAACGATAGGTTTTTATGATGGTAAGATCATCCGGCGAATATTGCTTTTCAGAATTATCCAATTTCACTTCGCCATTTTCATTCATTCTATATTCTCTGTGAATGCCTCTTTGGGCGAGTCTTGTCATGACCTGACTCAATGTAGTCATTTTGTCAATATTTCCTGTACCTTCCATAATAATATTTTTCTTCTAAAATACAATAATCAAACCATTTGGTTTTAAGATCCGGTAATTTTATGCATACTTATTGTTAACAAAAATTATAAAATCATAACTTAATTGGGTATACTTTTTGCAATAGACAGGATAATAAATCAGAAAAATATGAAAAAGGAAGTTGGCGTTTTACTGGCAGGAGGAGTCGGTCTTTTGGCAGTATTAAGTATCATCGGAATAAAAAAAATACTACATAAAAAAGACAGAAAATACAATGATGCATATTCTGATTATCATAGACATTTTGATAAAAAGAATCATGAAGAAGATTATCACGGCATAGAATTTTACGCATTGAAGTAGGAAAAAATATATTCAATTTTTAGGAATCCAGCACTGATACGGTGTTGGATTTTTTTGTGGAAAACTTTAATGTTAAAACTCATTATTATCTGAAATTTCCATTCTATTTTTACAACATAATGCAGAATGAACATATCATAAAAGGACAGGGCGCTCAACGAAATGTGATCAATCGTTTCGACCGGTACACATATGAACCAGAAGATGAAGACCTTGAATCTGTAAAAACCTCTTTCACCGAAGTCTTTCCGAAAACAATTGTAAATCAGGTAAAAAGCGAGGATCTCCCGATGGAATATTCCATGAATCCTTATCAGGGCTGTGAGCATGGCTGTTCTTACTGTTTTGCTAGACCTACTCACGAATATTGGGGATATAGCGCTGGAATCGATTTTGAAAGAAAAATCATGGTGAAGAAAAATGCCCCGGAATTACTTGAAAAATTCTTTCAGAAAAGAGGGTATAAACCTGAGCCTATTTTGCTCTCCGGAAATACAGATTGCTATCAGCCCGCAGAACGGCAGTTTGAAATTACAAGAAAGATTCTCCAGGTATGCCTTGATTACAGGCATCCGGTAAATGTGCTTACCAAAAATGCTTTGGTTCTCAGAGATATTGATATATTAAAACCAATGGCCGAACAGAATCTCGTGTCGGTTTCCCTCAGTATTCCAACGATTAACGAAGATCTGCGGAGGAAGATGGAACCCAGAACAAGCTCCGCAGGAAATAAACTGAAAGCTGTAGAAATCCTTTCACAAAATAATATTCCTGTGAACGTAATGGTTGCCCCGATTATACCGGGACTGAACAGTGATGAACCTTTAACTATTTTAAAAGCAATTTCGGATGCAGGAGCACAAAGTTTTGGCTATACACTGGTAAGATTAAATGATACTGTTGAACCCGTTTTTATCAATTGGATCGAAAATGCATTTCCGGATCGTGCGCAGAAAGTTTTAAATTTAATCCGATCTATGCGGGGAGGGAAACTGGGAGAAAAAAGATATTTCGACCGGCAAAAAGGAGAAGGAAACATCGCCGAGATGATTCACAATACATTTAAAATCGGCAGAAAAAAGTTTTTTGACGGTAAAGAATTTCCAAAACTTTCCACCAGAAATTTTACAGGATCCAGAGATCAGCAACTGAAATTGTTTGATTGATAAATAAAGGCTGTTGCAAGTTGTACAACAGCCTTTAATTTATTTGCTTAAATCTTCCTTAAGTTTTTTTGCGCCTTCCTCCACTTTTCCGGCCCCTTTTGCAGCAGCATTCTTTACATCTTTCCCAACTTTATTGGCTTCGCTTCTAATATCCTGCCCTGCTTTATGAAGGTTTTCCTTCGTTTTGTCAGCAGTGGCATCTATTTTATTCTTGGCGTCCTCTGCGGCATTGTCAATTTTTTCACCCGCTGCGTCAATTCTCGCCTGAGTTTTCTCTTTTACTTCGTCGATCTTAGTTGTATCAACTCCCAATCCGGTTTCTGAAACGGTTGTCGTTGTGGTGGTAACGGTACCGTCAGGATTTTCAACCTTCTCTGTTTTTGATTTTGATTTGGTGCACGATACAGCCAATGCAGCAATCATTAATCCTGATAAAATGTTTTTTTTCATACGTATTTATAATTTAAATGTATCTAAATATTATTCTGTTTTTGGTTCAGAGGTTGAGGGTGGTCCTTCGGCCTTTTGCTTCTTCTCGTCTTCCTCTTTTTTCTTATTTTCTTTTTCCAGCTCTTCTTTGATCTTTCTCTCCTGTTTCTGAATCTTTAAAACTTCTTTTAATGAATCCTGATACTTTTGCGAAGACATTCTGATCTGTTGAGCCACATCGACAGACGTTGCACCGGCGGAAAAAGAATCTACAGCTACAGTATCATAGTTTGCCTTCGGACTGTCCACCGGATAAAGGTCCTGCGGTTCTTTTTTAGAACAAGAAAATGCCAGGCCAGATGAAACCAGGATTATAAAAAATAAATTTTTCATGAGAACTAATTTAGTAGAAATTCTGCAATTACAAATAATGACAAGATAACTTTTATGGTATGTTTTTAAATCATCAGATCACAAAATACAGATGATTATTTTTCGAGCTTAAAAGTAGCCATCACAGGAAAGTGATCCGATAGCTTTACAGACCGGTCTACCTTATAAGTAAGGGGTTTTATATTTTTTGAAGAAAAAATGTAGTCGATTCTTATTGGAAATTTATAATCATGGAAGCTTGTACCACTTCCTTTTCCTGCCTCAACAAAAGCATCCTGAAGACCATCCAGCAAATGATAATACTCGTAGGAATTAGGAACCGAGTTAAAATCTCCAGCCAGAATAACCGGATACGGAGAATTGTCAATACTTTCCCGTATTGAGCTGATCTGCTCCTGATGCATTTTAAAAGTAGGAATAAGTCTTTTGATGACGTTTTTCACTTTCTGCTCGTCTTCTTCACTTTTGCCAACAAGCTTCACCATATTCTTTTTAAACTTAAAAGGCTGAAGATACACATTGATAAACCGATAAATCTTTCCCCTGATCTCAATATCTGTTTGTGAAGCATAGGCATTATTAAAAGTATAATCACTTTCTATAAGCTGTTTTTGCTCAATAATTCTGTGTTTTGAGAAAACCTGGATCACCCAACTATCCGGAGCCTGTTTCAGTCCATCGAAATGATATTTCATGTGCCCTCCATATTCCTGTAGCATAACAATGTCGGCATTCTGACTGCTGATGTAATCATTAATGTGATCTATCCCATAATAGCCACCCTTCGCGTTCATGGTAAGCACTTTCAGGTCAGGAGCTTCGTTTTTCTGTGGAGAATAATTAATCCATCTAATGACAGGTTTAAAAAACATCAATCCTAAGAATAAAAAAACGAATGCTCTTTTCTTCCAGCTAAATATCCAGAATAGCGTAAGGATCACATACGCTGAGATCAATATCGGAAATCCCAAAGAAAGCAGATTAAACCACGGAAAAGTTTTCGGCGGAACATAGGCATTCAGGAGCATTGCTGCCAGCAGAAAAAAAACTCCTATATGTACAACGAAAAGGATGAGACGTAAGACTTTCACAGGACCTTAATTGAATCTGTATAGGTGTTTTCTCCAGTTTCTTGCCAGAAGCCATCCTACCAATGCCCCGCCGACGTGTGCCAGATGAGCTATTCCTCCGACATTCCCAGAAATTCCGAGCCATACGGAACCGATAACAATAATTGGTAATAAATATTTAACTTTCATCGGAATCGGAATAAACATGATGCCGATTTTAGCATCCGGATACAGCGTTGCAAATGCCGCAACAACACCGAAAATTGCTCCTGAAGCGCCGACCATCGGAGAGGTCAATGCATAATAAAGATTTAACGCCTGCTCATTATATGCATATGCCGCAGGATTAAAATCAAACTTATTAAGATCTGCTTTCATAAAAATATCCGAAACATTGATATTTGCATTGGTAAGCTCGGAAGTGAGCTGTTGCACTTCATAAAAATTCCAGAGATTAAATAAGAAAAATGCACCCAATCCGCTTAGAAAATATAAAATAAGATATCGTTTCTCTCCTAATGCCTGTTCTAAAACAGGCCCGAAGCTCCACAGCGTAAGCATATTGAAAAGAATGTGTGCATAGCCTCCATGCATGAACATGTGTGTAATCACCTGCCAAGATCTGAAGTTGGGAGAAAATGGATAAAACGCTGATAAAGAAGCATAAAATTGCGGAAATAAAAAATTCACTGCAATAAATACAACAACATTGATAATGATAATATTTCTCGTAATCGGAGGGATACTGTTAAACATACTTAAAATTTATTTTTAAAATCATTAAACGGAACTTCAAAAAAGCATCTTTTCCCGTTTGGTAAAAATTCCGGGAAACCTAATGCTGTAAAATCTCTGATCAGCTGTTCCGCATCTTTTTTATAGATAAAATCAAATCTAGACTTCGACTGCATCTTATTCCACTGGTTCTGATAATATTGCATGAATTCTTCTTCCGTTTTGTATTCCAGAATATCGAAAAGATTTTCCAGGAACTTCATCACTTGGGTTTCTTTCAGCCCCTCAGGCACAGCATCGATTCTGAGTACGCTTTCATGAGCAATACTCATCTCAAAGCCCAATTCCGGAAGAAATTTCTTGATCGATTTATATTTATTCTTTTCAATCTCATTCATATGATACTCCAGAGAGAAGAGTAATGAATGACTGTTTGTTGTTCCCTTTTTTACGGGTTTTGAATTTTCAGAAACCACCAGCCTGTGCATTCTCCCAAGATCCAGCATTAGGGTTTTATCGCCTTTGTTAAACAGCCAGTAGCCGTTCGGAAGCCTCATCAGGTCCTCATCAAAATCTTCATCTTCAAACAGGTTGATCTTCGAAGGCTCAGCGGAAATATTCTGATGGTACATTTCTGCGAGATTCTGGATTTCTGCCTGCTTCACCCCTCTTTCTTCCAAAAAGGGATTGTAGTCTTTATCTACAATGATTTCCGGCATCTTGACAAATCCGCTTCCACCTCCGTTGCTTTTGCTTGGGAATGTTTTCTGCATGATTTCATCCAGCTGAGGATCCCTTTCAAAATCAAGGCTCGGCGCCACGTTATAGATACCCAGCGATCTTTTGATGGTAGAGCGCAGCAAGGCAAAGATCAGATGCTCATCTTCAAATTTCACTTCTGTTTTCTGAGGATGGATATTAACGTCAATTTTCTCCGGATCCAGCTCAAGGAAAAGGAAAAACGTAGGAATATATCCCGGCAGCAATAACCCTTCAAAAGCTTCCTGCACAGCTTTATTAAAATACGGACTTTTAAAATATCTTCCGTTCACGAAAAGAAACTGCTCCCCTCTCGTTTTCTTGGCGCCGTCAGGTTTAGCAACAAATCCGTGAAGCTTGCACCAGATAATATCTTCTTTAATGGGTATCAGCTGTGGCTGCAGTTTTCTCCCGAAAATATCCACAATACGCTGCATCTGGCTTCCTTTTCTTAATCTGAAAACCGCCTCATCATCATGAAACAGGGAAAATTCAAGATTTTCGTGTGCCAGTGCAACTCTCTGAAACTCATCAATAACATGCCTGAATTCGATGTTATTATTTTTCAGGAATTTTCTTCTGGCCGGAACATTGTAAAACAGATTCTTTACTAAAAAATTGGATCCGTCTGCCGTCTGGATCGGATCCTGAAACTGAAATACACCGCCTTCTATGTAGATATTAGTTCCTATCGTTGCATCTTTCTGCTTCGTTCTCAGTTCAACCTGAGAAACTGCCGCAATAGAAGCGAGTGCTTCCCCACGAAACCCTTTCGTCGCAATTTTGAAAATATCTTCTGTCCCTCTGATTTTGGAGGTAGCATGTCTTTCAAAAGCCATTCTGGCATCTGTTTCCGACATTCCTTTTCCGTCATCCACTACCTGAATCAGGTTTTTTCCGGCATCTCTTACAATCAGTTCAATCTTTGTCGCTTCGGCATCAATGGCATTTTCCAAAAGTTCCTTTACAATGGATGCAGGCCGCTGCACGACTTCCCCTGCCGCAATTTGATTGGCTACATGATCCGGTAAAAGCTGAATAATATCTGACATAAAAAAGTAAATCAACTTACAAAAATAGGGATTCAGAATAAGAATTAAAACAATAAAGCGCTGAATTAAAATTTAATTATCAACATATTAACAGGGTAACCTCAGGGAAAATTCCTGCAAAACAGCTAAAAGAAAGCCTTTTTTTAAAATACAATCCCCCAATTGCACTATACAATTAGAGGATTGATTCACAGCTAGTTTACACAAAATTAATACTGATATTTATATACTTAAATATGAAGTCTTAGGGATAAAAGAATTATTCTTCAAAAATGAGCTTTCTCTTTTTCTCTCTTTTCTCTTTAATGACCGAAGATCCGTGAATCTTATCATAAAGAAAAGCTAACAGATTGGGTTTTTTATAAATTTTACTGTATCTGTATTGGGTATTAAAATGTCTGAGATGAATTTTATAAGCATCATAGCCAATCACAACCAACAAACAAAGACTGATCAGATAGAAGACCCTGAATTCGAGATAATAATAGGTAAGCCCTGAAAAGACCGCTCCCAAAACATAGGCAACCATAATACTCATCAGCAGTTTGGCCCTTCCCACCAATTCACCATTTTTCCTGAATTTTTTCTGCGTAAACATTGAGAACAGAATTCCCAGGTCGGTAGTAGTACCGGTAAGGTGAGTGGTTTTCACGGAAAAATTTGATATACTTGCCGTTAACCCATTCTGCAGACCGGTTGCAAAAAGCATTACAGCCACAAGATACTGCGTTTCTTCAAGGCTTTTCCGGTAATAAAACTGTCCGTAAATTCCTACAAACAGGAGACAGATTATTTCAAGAACGAGGGGCATGGCATGCGCAAAATACTTGCTTCTTTTATTGAAATTGATCACAATAAAGTTTGACACAAATCCTCCGAAGAAGAAAAGGAATATCCATAATCCCACTACAGCAACCTGCGACCAGTTTGCCTTACTGATTTCTGCCGCCAGAATTGCATAATGTCCCGTCACGTTTGATGTAAACGAGAGGAATATCAACAGAGAAGCGATATTTATAGTACCCGCCGTGAAGGCAGTCAGCGTTCCCAGTCTTATGTTGTCTCCCAACGTCCTGCTGTTACTATAATTCCTTAACATTTTCTTTAATTTTAATTATTCGATTTTTATGCTTCTGCAAAGATTTCTGCCAATCTTCCTTTTTCCGGAAGACGCTCGTGAAGCTCTACACAAATTTCACAGCTTTTAAGATCTTTACACTTTTTAATATACGGGATCAGATCAAATTTCCCATTCCCTTTACTTTTGATTGATGGCGAATAGTAAGCCTCCTCAATATTTTCAGCCTTCACATAGTTGTTAAATGTTCTCTGAAAGCTTCCTGTGAAAATATCACACACAATTTTATTGATCAGATGAGGATATTTATTTTTAATAATTCCATAAGCCTCACAAAATTCCTGAGGGCGGAGCTTATTGAAAATCGTGCTTTTCGTATTAAACAGAAGATCTCTGATCGAATCTCCCGTATCATATCCCGAAACCAAAAGAATATTATACTGATTCTTGTCTTCCGAAGCATCTTTCTCTCTCATTACTTTTTTAAGGATATTCAGAGATTCGAGAGAATAATCCGTGGCTATTAAAATCGTCTTGTTCATATTTTTAAGATTTAGGTTCGTATTTATCTTTTTCGATGATACAAAACTAAAATGACCAGATTAAAAGTTCTTTGGAATGAAATTAAAATGTGATTAAAGAGATTAAAATCACATTAGAATATTTTTCTGAAAAAGAAATTGCAAAAAAACTGTAACAAAAACTAAACATTGCTAACTAATATAATATAAACATCCGAAAACAATGAAAAAGCTATTTTCAATATTTTTTATCGCTCTTTTTGCATTTGCAAGCGCTCAGGACAATGATTCTAAAGAAACCGCCAACCGTTTTTTCTATGAGCTTACTTTTAAGCCTAAAAGAGATTCTGCCAAGCTTGAAAAAGTACTGACCGCACTTGATATCGTGAAAGACAAATCTGTTTACAGAGATTATACTGTGATCGGACAGGATTCTATAATGAAAGTGCAAATTGAAGCAATGCAAAAATCAGGAGTTTTCAAAGATTTATCAAAAACCATCAGAATGCCTAAGTTTTCAGAAAAGATCGTAAAGCACTATCCTGATATGAAGGTAGAATACATTGAAAGAATTGCAAGCGGTTTTACACCGATGAGTATTTCTTATACTGAAAACATCAAATTTGACTGGAAAATTTCGAATGAAAAAGAAAAGATAGGCCCTTACAACGCTCAAAAAGCAACTGCTGATTTCGGAGGAAGAAAATGGACTGCCTGGTTTACTACAGATCTTCCTTTTCAGGACGGACCATATAAGTTTTCAGGACTTCCGGGACTTATTGTAAAAGTTGAAGACGACGGAAAAAATTACTCCTGGACATTACAGGGAAATAAAAAAGTTCAGAATTGGGAAGAACTTTCTTATGCAGAAAAAATTTCCGGTATGAGCTCAAAAGTAACCGATATGCCGAGAGAGAAATTTGAAAAAACCTTCAATGACTTTAAAAAAGACCCTTTCGCATCCGCAAGACCAATGATGACACAGGAAATCATGTCGAGAACAATTCCGGGAATGGATGGAACGATTGGAGATATGATGAAGAGACAGGAAAAAATGTACAAGGACTTCTTTAATGCCAACGATAATCCTATTGAGCTTACGGCACCGTCTGTAGATAAGAAGAAAAAATAAACATTCATATTTAATTAATTATATTTAGAATCAACCCAAATGCAAAAATGCATTTGGGTTGATTTCTTTCATACAAACTTGTTATTTAGATTAAATTTAAATAGCGTATATTTGCATACAAAATTTTGGCTTTGAAAGAGATGGGTTTACATAAATTAAGTGGATTTCCCAAAAATAGAATGGGAAAGATTTTAGGGTATGATAACGACAGCCTTAAAATGCCTAACAAAATCATTGAAATGGGGCTTCTTCCGGAAACCTTCTTCAGAATTCTTTATCAGGCCCCTTTCAAAGGGCCGATGTATGTGGAATTCGGTGAAGAGAAAAGCCGTATTGCCCTTCGTGAAGAAGAGGGCAACTTTATTATTGTTGAAGAATTGAATTGATGCAGGGAAATCATAAAAAACAGGTACTCTTAGTCGGAAATCCTAACGTCGGAAAATCAACGGTTTTCAATGCGCTTTGTAATAAAAAGCAGAAAACTGGGAATTATGCAGGCGTTACGGTTGCCAGCCATTCCGGGTATTATACCTATCAAAATGAAGAGGTGGAAGTAGTAGACCTTCCAGGATCTTACAGCATTTATCCGAGTTCGGAAGATGAAGCTATTTTCTCGAAGTTTGTGATGGATAATCAGAAAGATTACGCAGGAGTTATCTACATTCTTGAAGCTTTAAGTCTTAAAAGAGGATTACTTTTATTTCAGCAAATCCAGGATCTTGGAATCCCGATGATTTTGGTAGTGAATCAGATTGATCAGGCTGAAAGAAGAGGAATTTCCATAGACATTCAGAAATTTTCTGATTCTTTGGGAATAAAAATTATCCAGACCAACGCCAAAGAACAGATTGGCATTGATGAAATAAAAGAAGCTGTTTTAAAGAATGATTTCGTAAAAACATCCGTACAGTCTTTTGAAACACCTGCAGAGCACAAGGATTTTATTCATAAAGTCGCCGCACACAAAGGCATTGAAAATGAATACAAAACATGGCTTACCCTGTCATTGGGAACAGATTTAGAAAAAATAAATTCTATTGTCGAACAGATCAATGAGCCTGACTCAAAAAGCCTTGTTCCCAAAAGATTACAGGTACAGGAAACCGTAAGAAGATATCAGCATATTGACAAAATATTATCTGATGTTATTTCTAAAAAACCTCAGTTTAAAGAATTATTAACTGAAAAATTAGATAAAATACTCGTTCATAAATTCTGGGGCTATGTAGTTTTTATGTTGATTTTATTGATTATTTTTCAAAGCGTTTTCTTCCTGGCAGAATACCCGATGAACTGGATCGATGATTTCTTCGCCTGGCTTTCCGCTTTTACAGGAGAACATTTGCCAGAAGGCCCTTTAAATTCACTGATCTCCAACGGAATTGTTCCGGGAATTGGCGGAATTGTGATTTTCGCACCACAGATCGGGATTTTATTGTACTTCCTTTACCTGCTCGAAGATTCAGGATACATGGCCAGGGTAGTTTTCCTGATGGATAGGATTTTACGCCCTTTCGGATTGAACGGGAAAAGTATTGTTCCTCTGGTTTCCGGTACAGCTTGCGCCATTCCGGCAGTCATTTCAACAAGAAATATAGAGAACCTGAAAGAAAGATTATTAACAATTCTGGTAACCCCTTTCATGACGTGCTCTGCAAGGCTTCCGGTTTACAGTATTATTATTGGTTTAATTATTTCAGACGGAGCAATTTTAGGAATAAAATATAAAGCCCTCGTATTAATGGGAATGTATTTATTAGGTTTTGTAGTCGCTTTATTTTCAGCCGCAATTCTTAATAAATTCATCAAAAATAAAGGAAAAACCTACCTTGTAATGGATTTGCCTACCTATAAAAAACCGCTTTTTGGATACGACTTTAAAATGGTTTTGGGAAAAGTATGGGATTTCATTACAGGAGCAGGGAAAATTATTTTCATTGTGAGCATTATCATTTGGTTTCTAAGCTATTTCGGCCCTAAACAGAAACCGGATCAGTTTGTAGCGACCAATGTCGAGCTCGATCATTCTTACCTTGCCAAAATGGGGAAAGGGATAGAGCCTGTGATCGCTCCATTGGGTTACGACTGGAAAATGGGCGTCGGGATCCTGACCAGCTTTGTTGCAAGAGAAGTTTTTGTAGGCACAATGTCTACCCTATACAGCCTTGAGGATGACGCCCCGGAAGTGAAAGTAATTGATAAAATGAGAAGAGATGTGAAGCCGGATGGCGAGAAAGTTTTCAGTTTTGCCACTGGTATTTCGGTCCTTTTGTTTTATGCGTTTGCAATGCAGTGTGTTTCTACACTCGCAGTAGTCTACAGAGAAACCAAAAGCTGGAAATGGACCGCTTTTCAGGTGATGATGATGACAGGTTTGGCCTATTTTGTGTCCATGTTTGCATATCAAATCTTAAAATAATGGATTCTTCATTAGTTTTACAGTATATCATTGTTCTTCTGATTGTAGCATTTGCCTGCTACGCTTTGTTCAGGGTACTTAAAAAGAATTTCGCACCGAAGAAGTTCAGCTCCAAAAGAACAAACTGCGATAAGGATTGCGGTTGTTCATAAAAAAATAATGTTCTTGTGGAAAACTAAACATTATTAGGATTCAGTTTTTACTTATTTTTGTAAAAAATACACAGGAATATATGAAAAAAGAATTGATCGAAGAGCTATTTTTAAAGTTCGAGAATGCTTCACATTTGTATAATGGCATAGAATGCTGGAGCGCAAGAGACTTGCAGGAAATCCTTAATTACACAAAGTGGGATAATTTCCTAAAGGTTATTGAAAAAGCTAAAAAGGCCTGTGAAAACGCAGGAGGAAATATTTCCGATCATTTTGCCGATATCGGGAAAATGATAGAATTGGCCAAAGGAGCACAAAGAGAAATCTCAGATATTGCTTTAACAAGATACGGATGCTATTTAATTGCACAAAACGGAGATTCTTCAAAATCTGAAATTGCTTTTGCTCAAACCTATTTTGCTGTCCAGACGAGAAGACAGGAAATTATAGAAAAAAGACTGTTGGATGTTGAGAGAGTAACGGCAAGGGAAAAATTATCAAAAACAGAAAAGAAACTTTCAGGAATTATTTATGAAAGAGGTGTTGATGAAAAAAGCTTTTCTGTAATCAGGTCTAAAGGGGACCAGGCTTTGTTCGGCGGTTTTACGACAAATGATATGAAGAAAAGAATGAACGTTCCGCAAACTCGTCCATTAGCTGATTTCCTTCCGACATTAACGATAAAAGCCAAAGATTTTGCTACCGAACTGACCAGCCATAATGTGGTTGAAAAAGATCTGAATGGAGATTCTCAAATTACCAATGAACATATAGAAAATAATCTGGCGGTAAGAAAGATATTGGGAGAAAGAGGCATAAAACCTGAAAGTCTTCCAGCATTAGAAGATATCAAAAAAATTCAGCGAAAACTGGAGGGAGACGAAAAGAAAATTCTAAAACAAACTAAGAAAAAATAAATGTCACTAATAAAAAGTATTTCAGGAATCCGTGGAACTATCGGAGGAAAAGTAAATGATAACCTTACGCCACTTGATGTAGTAAAATTTGCCTCTGCATTCGGAACATGGCTTCAGAATAACAACAATAAAAAAGACCTTACTCTCGTTATCGGTAGAGATGCGAGAATTTCCGGGCAGATGGTTTCCTCTTTGGTTACTGCTACACTTCAGGGATTGGGAATTAATGTTATTGATCTTGGTCTTTCAACAACGCCAACTGTAGAAATCATGGTTCCGGAACTGAAAGCCGACGGCGGAATTATCCTTACCGCTTCCCACAACCCAAAACAGTGGAACGCTTTGAAACTGCTCAATAATAAAGGAGAATTCATCAGCGGAGAAAATGGTGCGGAAGTTTTAGCGCTTGCAGAAAGTGAAGATTTCAACTATGCAGAAGTAGATGATCTGGGAAAATATGAAACAAGGGATGATGCTTTTGACATTCATATTCAGCAGATTCTCGATCTGCCGATGGTCGATGTGGAAGCTATTAAGGCTAAAAAATTCAAAGTCGTTCTTGATGCGGTAAATTCTACAGGAGGTATTGCTATTCCGATGCTTCTGGATAAGCTGGGTTGCGAAACGATAAAATTATACTGTGAGCCGACAGGACATTTCCCGCACAATCCTGAACCATTGAAAGAACATTTGGGAGACATCTGTGAGTTGGTAAAAAAAGAGGGAGCAGACTTTGGAATCGTGGTAGATCCAGATGTAGACCGATTAGCGCTAATCGATGAAAAAGGTGAAATGTTCGGGGAAGAATATACGCTGGTCGCTGTAGCAGATTATTTATTGAAGAATAAAAATGGTGTTGCTGTTTCCAATCTTTCTTCAAGCCGTGCTTTGAGAGATGTAGCGCAAAACCACAATTCCGAGTATTTTGCCAGTGCGGTAGGAGAAGTCAATGTGGTGACTTTAATGAAAGAGAAAAATGCAGTGATCGGTGGCGAAGGAAACGGAGGAATAATCTATCCTGATCTTCACTATGGAAGAGATTCTTTAGTAGGAGTTGCATTATTTTTAACGCATCTGGCAAAAGAAAACAAAACGGTTTCTGAGCTAAGAGCGGGATACCCAAGTTATTTTATGGGTAAAAAGAAAATAGAGTTGACTCCGGAGATTAACGTAGATGATATTTTAACTAAAATGGAAAAAGAATATCAAAATGAAGAGGTATCCACGATAGACGGCGTAAAAATAGATTTTGAAAACAACTGGGTTCACCTGAGAAAATCTAATACGGAGCCTATTATCAGGATTTATACAGAGGCTAAATCACAAGAGGAAGCCGACCGGTTAAGTGATGAAATGATAGCTAAAATCAATAGCTTGATTTAATAAAAATTAACATCTGTTTCATCATTTTAATCGTATTTATTATTAAATTTAAAACTAAGATTTTCAGAAGCGAGTATTAGTATATCTCATATCTCTGGTCTTAAATCTTAAAACTGTTTTATATTGGAAGAATATTTTGGAAATGAACTTGTAAAAAAGTTCGAGGAAATGATGGAAAATAATGATGAATTCTACTTTGACACAGAAGAATTAGAAGACATTATTGTTTATTATCTGGAGCTGGGAGATTTTAATTATGCAGATACTGCAGTCAATTATGGTCTGAAGCTTCATCCCAATTCCTTAGACATCAAGATCAAAAAACTTGAAATTCTTTTGGAATGGGAAGATTATAATACGGCAAAAGAGCTGATCGATGAATTGAAAGGTTCTTCTATGGAAAACACAGATTTTTTGGTCTGCTATGCAAAGTATTATTCGAATTTGGGAAATCCGAGAAAATCGATTGATATCTGTAAAAAAGCTTTAGAGCTGAAAGAAGAAGAAAATTTTCTCCACAACTTTATTGCTGATGAATATGTGAATCTTGGAGATCCTTTTAACGCTCTTAAACATTATAGAAAAGCCCTGAAAGAAGATCCAACCGACGATTATGCGTTGGAAAACTGTATGGTGTGCTTTTCAGATTTAAATAAGAGTGATGAGGCAATTGCCTTTCTGAATGAATATCTCGATGAATATGCCTATTCTGAAATTGCCTGGTTTGAATATGGACAATTTTACTTTAATAGGAAAAATTACGAAGAAGCGATAAAAGGTTATGATTATTTACTGGCCATCAATTCAAGTTCAGTAGGAGTTTATGCCAATAAGGCAGCTTGTTATGAAGCATTGGGTGATTATAAAAAAGCAATTGCCGTTTATGAAGAGATGCTCGAACTGGAATACACAAAAGCATTTACATTCTATAAAATCGGACTTTGCTATAAAGCTTTAAAACAACCGATTGTTGCTTTAAATGCTTTTCAGAAATCATTAAGAGAAGATCCACAGTTTTATCTTGCGATGATGGAGCAATCTTACATCTATGAAGAAATGGGCGGAATGACAGAAGCCTTACATTTTGCAAGAGAAGCGACTCATCTTAATGAAAATAATCTTGATTACCAGAAAAGACTGGCCTTCCTTTTCATTGATGCCGGAAAATTTGAGGAAAGCCTGGCTTGCCTTAAAAAGCTGGTAGAAGCAGAACCTTCAAGATTTTACAACTGGTATGCCTATTCTGAAGTCTTGATGTTATTAGGCGAATATGAAGAAGCTATTTTGGTTTTAAATAAAGCCGTAAAATCGCATCATAGAGCAGAATTATACTATCAGCTTAGCAATTGCTACTTCAACCTGAAAGATCAGGAAAAAGGGAAAGATACACTGATGTATGCTTTGGAACTGGATCCTTCTCTGGTTTCAGATATGCAGAAGAAATATCCTTTTATAAAAGATGAAGTAAAGAAGGCTAAAGCAAAAGTAAAGAAGAAAAACTCTGAAGGATAATAAATCAAACAATTATTAAACCTGTAATAGAAATCCCGCAAAAAAGAATGCGGGATTTATTTTTTTATAACACCCGGTTTACTCCGTAGAAAGATCAGACCACCTATAATAATTCCCGCTCCGGCAAACTGCAAAGCAGAAAGCTTTTCACCATCAAGAATTCCCCAGATAATGGCAACGATAGGCATCAGTAATGTTACTGTAGACGCAAATAGAGGAGATGATACTTTCAGCAGGCGGTAATTCATCATCATTGCTAATCCGGTTCCAAAAACAGACAGTAAACTTACAAACATCAGCCCTGTCATATGATCCTTATCAACGCTGAATGTTGAAAAGAATCCTGTAAAAACAAGTGCTATCAGTGAAGGTATAAATAACACAAATGAAAAAACAAAAGCCGATAAAACCGTGGAAGAAACTTCCATTAATTTAGATTTTACAGTAGTAGTGCTTACCGCATAGCATAAAGTTGCCAACAAAAGCAACAGAATAGGAATCAATTTAAATGTTCCACTTTCCGCATTACCACCGAAAGCCAGCAGACAAACACCGGTAAAGCTTATCAAAGTTCCCGTTATTTGCCGATTTGTGGTTTCAAAGTTCCACACCAGAGCGCCGACAATGATCACGAAGATCGGCATCATAGAATTCACAATTCCGGCAATACTGCTGCTGACTTCAGTTTCTGCAATAGGAAAAAGGAACATAGGAATAAAATTTCCCGTAAAAGCAGCGAGCAAAAGCCATTTCAGGTGTTTTTTCGGAAAGAGCTTATATTTGGAGATCGCAATAGGCATCAGGATAATTCCGGCAATAAGAACCCTCAATGCGCCTACCTGATACGGGCTAAAGTGATCCAAAGATTTTTTAATTAAAATAAAAGATGATCCCCAGATCATACTCAGGAAGATCAGAAGAATCCATTTTTCTCTATCTGCGTTCATTATTTTTATGTAAAATTTTCAGAAATTCCCTCTTGGGAATCATCCTTGCACCAAGACTTTCCAGATGATCAGTATGAGACTGGCAATCAATCAGTTCAAGTTCTTTTCTATGCGTTTCAACAAAATGAATAAATCCTGCTTTTGAAGCATTGCTTACTTTCGCAAACATGCTTTCCCCACAGAAAACATTTCCGATCTGAAGTCCATAAAATCCGCCTACCAGTTCATTGTTTTGCCAGACTTCGATACTTTTCGCCAAACCGTATTCATGAAGCTTAATAAAAGATTCCATCAATTCATCCGAAAGCCAGGTTCCTGACTGCCCTCTCCTGCTGATCTCCTGACAGTTTTTTATCACCTCTCTGAAGTTTTGGTTTTCAGAAAATGAAAAAACCTGCCGGTCCAGAATTTTCCTCATTGATTTTGAAACTCTAATCTCATCAGGAAACAGTACAAACCTTGGATCGGGGCACCACCAGAGAATTTCCTCACCCGGATTGTACCAGGGAAAAATACCGTTCTGATAGGCAAACCATATTCTTTCTACCGAAAGATCTCCTCCGAAAGCTATTACGCCTTCGTGCCCGTCATACCGTTCCGGATCGGGAAAAGAAATCTCGTTTTCGTCTAGTCGAATCATTTTTTCAGGAAAAAAAATCCCACTTAAGAAAGCAGGATTTGTATTTCAATAGTATTTTTTAATTAAAATGGCAAATCGTCATCATCGTCTCCGGCGAAAGGATTTTCATTGGAAACAGAAGATGCAGACTGAGAAGGTGCTGCCTGTGTAGGTTCTGAAGCATTATCAGAAACTTTCTCTACTCTCCATCCTGTAATAGAATTGAAGTACTTCGTTTCGCCCTGCGGAGAAACCCATTCTCTCCCTCTGATATTGATTCCTACCTTTACGTTTTCGCCTTCTTTCAGATTATCCAATAAACTGATCTTATCAGACAAAAATTCTATGTTTATCGGCTGTGGATACTGCTCCTGAGTCAAAATAACCATTTCTCTTTTTTGGAAACCGCTCGCAAATGTCTGAGCATCAAAAAGTTTCTTTACCGTTCCTTGTAATTCCATATCATATTAATTAACGATGTAAAAGTAATAAAATGAAATGTAATAAAGGGGGTCGGACATAAAAAATGTAAAAATTTTAATTTTTTTCCGGGAAAGTTTTGGAGGTAAAAGAATTTATTCTATCTTTGCACCACTGAAAACGAGAGAAGCTCTTTAAAATACAGTAAAAATAAAAACACGCGGATGTGGTGTAATTGGTAGCCACGCCAGACTTAGGATCTGGTGCCGAGAGGCGTGGGGGTTCGAGTCCCTTCATCCGCACAGTTTGCGAAAATAGCTCAGCTGGTAGAGCACAACCTTGCCAAGGTTGGGGTCGCGGGTTCGAATCCCGTTTTTCGCTCCACGCCTGCCCTGGTGGTGGAACTGGTAGACACGCAGGACTTAAAATCCTGTGCCTCTTTTGGCGTGCGGGTTCAAGTCCCGCCTGGGGTACTAGCTGAATATCAGCATACAAGCTCTCTTTTTAAGAGGGCTTTTTTTATGCCCAAAAATCAACATTCCAGATTTTCGTTTTTAAATGGTTTAAAATAATATACTTTTATGTTCTCAGATCATTAAAATTGCCGTAGCCAGGAATTCTGTCACCAATTTATAACATTTCTTGCTTCAAACTGACACCAAGCTGCTGGTTCCAACTTTTTAAAAAGCACTTTTTTATATTAATATTCATCAACGATCGTACTCAGATCAAAATTAATATTGTTTAAATGATATGAGCGTTTGTGGAGTTACTCTGCCAGATAAAAAAAGCGTTCCATTGGGAAGGCCAAAAACACAAATGCTACTAAACTGCATTACTGCAACTTCTCTAGCACTATAAAAATAGTAAAAAATTACTCAATAGAAAGGCAAATAATTTCTGTCATGAATGCCTTATAAATTCTTTTATCTGATTATCAGAATTCTGCAATTTCTCTCGCAAAATTTCAAAAAATAAATTTAACACGTCAACTTCTGTCGCTTTGTCAATGGATATTTGCAATGTAAAACAATAAAAAAGATGAAATTCAAAATTGAAACTTCCGGTGGATATACTTTAGCCTGAAGACCACCTAAAAAAATAAGGCTAAAAACCTGAAGCGATTCTGCTAAAAAGATACTTCAAATCTTAACCTATATAAAACTAAACAAATTTACACAAATGTCAACAAACAACAATGCGTCTCAGACACTATTCAGATTCGTAAGCTTAAGAAACCCACAATTAACAGAAACCAAAGAAAAAAATCTAGGATTTATTCACAGGCCGAAAAAAATAACCGGTGTTTTTGATACTGCCGTTGCAGGAAAATCTTCAAGAGCTTCAAAACTTGGAGAAATGATGAAAACAGCAGCAACATTCAGCAATACGGGATTTGATACTGAAAAAAATATCGAAGAAGGCGAATTCGGAAGACTTCTGATCATTGGGAGAAAGATTTCTAAAAAAGAAGAAATTCAATCTGATGAATGGACGTACGTTAAAGATTATTACAAGAATCTCATTGATACCAATAAAGAACTGACAACAAAGGGGATTAATGTATTTTCCAGCCTTTGGAACAACTATATTTTCCAGATTGTAACCCAGGGAGATTTCTATGTGAAAGAAGCAATCAGCCATATTTTGATGGCCATTCATCTTGGTTTTGCGCAAAGTATGAATTTAACGGATCCTGAAATTATCAAAATCAACGGTGAAAAGCCATTGGAAAAGGCCTTGGACGGGAAAATAGTATTGCCAAAATTATTATTCTCTGAAGATAGCGCTAATGTGGCATCTGCAACTTCAAGAACTGCGTCAGGATCCACAGCTGCCCTAAGCACAAAAACAACACAGAGATTAGTATCTGAAGCACAAACTTTAGTAACCGCCAACAAAGCAATTCATCAAAAGGAAGCACTGGAAAAGCTTTACGCAGAACTGGAAAAACTTCAGAAAGAATATCATAAATTAAGACACCAGGCTTATCAGGATCAGTTCACAAGATACCAGGAAGAAAACAGAGAAGCGCTGGATGTCTACGCAATGAAATTGGCTGAGATTAAAACTAAGATTACGGAAGAAACCCCTGAAGGAGAAAAAATCCTTCTCTACGATGAATTAAGACGATATGAAGTAAAACCTTTTGAATTCTCTTATAAAAACGAAATCAATTTACCGGACTTAAAAGCCAATCTGTCAGCTGGATCTTTTGATACATTCATCAAGCTTTTTGCGGCATTTGACCATAAAAAAGCGTTTGAAGAAGTTGCAAAAGAAGGGATCAGAATCCTTTCGGACAAAACCCTGAGGATTGGTTCTCAAGACATTAACCTTAATGATGAGTTGCAAACTTACACTGATGCTTTAAATATCGTCGGAAGCAATATTTCTTCTTCCTTACAATCTGCATTGGAAAATTCTCCCCTTCAGCAACAGCAGTATATCAATCTTGCCGGGGCATCTGTCCCTGTAGTACAAAGTGCTTCAAGGATGCCAATGGCTTATAGCTTTTTTGCTCATAATGGTTATGGACTTTTAGGTAACGGAGGATTTATTAATTTTTCCTTTGAAGTCGAAGATACTTCATGGAATGTAGCTACAGCAAAAATTATTACCACCACCGATACAGCAGGAAGTTTTGAAGAAAGTTTCAGCAATATTCCGGTTATCAATGATAAAATTACATTGCCAACCAGCCTAATCAACAAGTTCAGGGTGAGTCTTTCTTTCCGAATAGAAATTATTTTTGATAATGGAAGCGTGGCCTATGTAGACCTGGGAAATCAAATTATTAAAGAAGACCTGAGCCTTACCGGTATGCTTACTTTAAAAAGAGGTGTAGCAGAAAATTCGGGAGAGGCTGAAAACATAAAAATTCAGAAGCGTAAAAATTTCGGGATCAAAAGACTAGGAGTTGCAGATTATCTGAAAGTGATACAGAGTGTTCATGCATATGTTCCGGGGGAGGTGTCTAATATTGAAAACGTCATGGCAAGCGAGCTGAGACATAAATCTTCCGTTGCCAGAGACTACTCCGAAATTACAGATACAACATCAAAATCTCAGGAAACAGAAAAAATCTCCGATACTTCCAAAACGTCCAGAACAGATATGCAGACGGAAGTGGCGAAAGAACTGGATAAGCAACAAAGCTTTCAGGCGCATACAAGAGCAAGCGGAAAAGCCTGGGGATGGACGTTGGAGACGGGTGCAGATTATGCCAACAACACAGCACAGCATGACAGTACGAGACAGGCGGTTGCCAAATCTCAGGAAATTACGGAAAGGGCAATGGAAAGGGTGTTGACCAAAGTGTCTGAGGAAAGGGTACAAAAAATTATCAAAGAATATACGGAAACCAATGTTCATGAGTATGACAACAGAGGAAAAGTAACTAAAACGGATGATGCCGAAGCAGCACAGCCTAAACACATTACAGGGGTGTACCGATGGATTGATAAGAAGATGAAAAACCAGATTTATAATTATGGGGTACGTACCATGTTTGAATTTATGGTTCCCGAACCTTCAAGACTGCATCGCCTGGCGGTTGCTGTTTCTAAATCCCAGGTGTTGACGGCCCCGGTAGATCCGAGAACGGCTCCGGCTCCTAATACAATGAATGGTCCCAAAACAGCGACTAAAGAATTGCTGCAATATTGGGCAGGAATCTACGGAATAACACTCACTAGCCTACCGCAGGAGAAAATTCAGCATGTAATAGGACTGCAATATATCAAGCTCAGCGGAGACTGGGGCGCTAAAATAATGATGCTGGACATGCCTCAAAATTATGCCGGGAAAAAGGTAAAAGTAAATTACGGCTATGACAGGCGGGGAATGAGTGTGGATAATTTCCAGGGTGGAATGTTTGACCTTCCGGATGTAGGACGTGGTTCCAACGACGGGAGCTATAATGTGAATGGATTGAACATAACCGGCTCATATCCGTTCAACTATCATGGGCGTGGTGCAGATTCTTTTAATGTTTCTTTTGTATTTGAATGTGAACTTTCTGACGATTATATGCTTCAGTGGAAAATTGAAAACTTCAACGCCATCATCAAAGCGTATGATGAAGCATACAAAGCATTTCAGGAAGAGCAGGCAAAACTGGATGCTGAATATAAGGAAAAAGAAGCCGAAGCGAAAGAAAAGGAAGGAAACTTCTACCGTTATATGGAGCATGATACGTTAAAGCACAACTGTATCGCTTATCTGTTGCAGGATTACCTGAATACACTTGGACAGGAAACGACAAATGCGCTGAATGACAATACTAAAATGGATAATTTCCAGGTGTATTTAAATGATAACCTTGATCAGTATGCTGCGTTGGCCAAGTTCATGGAGCAGGCGTTCGAGTGGGAAATCATGGATTATACTTTCTATCCGTATTACTGGGCAAACCGCAAAAGCTGGCAGGAATTCTACCTTACCGAAAGTATGGATCCTCTTTTCAGAAGTTTCCTTCAGGCGGGAATGGCAAGAATTATCGTCACCGTAAAACCTGGCTTTGAAACGGCTGTACAATTTTTCCTGGAAACAGGCATCATCTGGAATGGTGGGGCCGTTCCTGTGATCGGAGACCCAATGTACATGAGTATTGTGGATGAAATGCGACAGCCTACCGGCAAACCGCAAGGAAAATACTGGATCACGAGAGTTCCTACGACGCTTACGATTCTTCAGGCATCTTCTACCGGATTACCTGTAGAACAGCCGCTTCCAATCTTCATTGAAAAAGATCCGAAGAACTGTGAGAATCCTGAAGAATTGGAGTTTGAAACAAGCTTTTCTTTGGATAAGGAAGCCCAACTTTCTCATAGCGATGGGACAACAACATTGCCAAGTACTATTATTAAACCTATATAATTAAAACAGGCAATTTTTAAGGTTGAAAGTGGTGGGAAACCACCGCTTTCTTTTTTATTAACTTATAAATTCACAAAAATGAAAACAGGAAATATAGGAATACGAAATCTTGCGGATATAGGTGTCGCTGATATCGATCCATATGAGACAGATAAAAGGAAATATAAGGCTTTTGAAAAAACAGAAAAAGTAAAGCTGCGTATTGGGGTGTTCTTTGATGGGACAGGAAATAACAGGTATAATTCTGATGCCGCCTACTATAAACGAAAAACCAAAAATAAACCGATAGATGAGGGCAGTATTATTTATGATAAAATTAAAACTGAGGGCAGCAGCTACTGGAATTCATATTCTAACATCGCTCTTCTTCATGATTTGTATGAGGAGAAAAAAGATCGAAGTAAGGAACAAAACCCTAAATTTCAATATTTACAATTAAAAGTCTATGTCCAGGGAATAGGTACTTTACGAGATAAAGAAGATGATATGTTAGGCGCAGGGCTGGGAGAAGGAAAAAGAGGTGTTATTTTAAGGGTTGAAGAAGCTTGTAAAGACATTGCTGACAATATAAAAGCAGCATTAAACAACATAAAAAATAAAAACCCGTTGGAAATTATTTCCATACAATTTGATGTTTTTGGCTTCAGCAGAGGAGCAGCTGCAGCAAGGCATTTTTGTAATGAGGTATTGAAAACAGGAAGAGATACTAATACTGAAAGCAGGAGTACTTCTACAAATATAAGACGGCCTGTCATTAAAAAATCTGAAACACCGAAAGATTTTAGCGCAGAAGTTAGGCAATACAAAGCAGACGGAACAAAAAAAGTCAATGACAATACTCAAGTCGTTCCTCAGATCAATGCTCCTATTACAAATGTATTCACAGGAGGGAGCTTAGGAATATTTCTTAAACAAAGAAATATAAATTATCCAAAATTTAATGTAAGTATCGAATTTTTAGGAATATTTGATACTGTAATCTCCCAAATGTTGGAAAAAAAAGGAATTATTGACGAGGCAAGAAATCCTATAATACAATCTTTGATTGCTCCTTTTAATCCCGTCATTCCCATATTCTCCGGTCCCGCATTAGGAGTAGCATTAATAAAAAAAGTAAACCCAACACTTTCTAATCCTAATATCAAGAAGATATTGCATCTGAAGGCACAAACTGAATGGCGTGAGAATTTCCCGGTAACACCTATAGGAAAATTTAATGGAGTACATGCTAAAGAGCTTACTGTATTAGGAGCGCATTCTGATGTAGGAGGTGCTTATTGGCAAACTGAAGCGGAATTGAATACATTGCATTTTTTTGATTTAGGCGTAAATGCATCTTCAGCAGAAAAACAGAAACTGGAACAGCAGAAAGAATTTCTGCGCAACTGGTACATTTCCCAACATCTTTGTAGTAATCAACAGATATATTGGAAAATTTTTCATCACGTACTATCATATGAGGGACAAATTGGGGAACATCCGTCTACAACTAAAAAAGAACTTCTGGAAGAAACTTTTATGGGAAATAGCACCGTTAAAACAATGGGAAACAGAACCTACGTACTACAAGGTTATCACCATAAACTATTATCTAAAAGACCGTTGAATAATAAACTATCGTTGGTCTATATGAATGTCATGAAATATATAGCTTTGCATTATGCAGATGTGCCATTTACATTCCCAATAAAAGATACCCCTCACCCAGAAGAATATATACTTCCGGAGGGAAATGGCGAAGAGCAGGATCTGAAAAACTATCAGGGTCTTCTTATTAAGGTAGCAGAGGACGGTTGGACTAATAGAGAAGGAAAAGTCACTACCTACCCCTTACTTGTGAATAATGAAGGATATTATAAGCTTTCGGCAGAAATGTCTCAGTACATTTTAGAGAATTTTGTACATTTATCGGCAAACTTCAACTCACCTTTGAAAGATGCGTTGGATCATTATAATTTAGCATATGCAAACGTACCTCAATTCACTGATGAAAAAGAATTTAAAAACCCTCCTTACGAAAGGAAATCTTATAACCCTGAACTTCTTGGGTATGATCTTTCTTAGCACATTATTATCTTCCTGTCAAAAAAATAAATATTCTTGGGAGCCTGGAATTTCCGCTCCCAAATATTATCCTGTTGGAGATGTAAAAATAGACTTTGGAAATGCTGGCCATGGAAGTCTTACTAATTTTGATAATGGATGGGGTAATGAATATGGAGGGGTTGTGTCCGGTGAAAAAATTAAAGATATTCCTAAAGAAGTCTATATTCATTATATAAGTGCTGCCGAAAATTTACAATATAATGGTAAAGTCCAACTTCCACAGGAAAAAATAATTCGTTTATTCCAAGAGTATAATATAAATAATAAAAACTTTGCCCATTTAGTAGTTGGTATGGCACCAGGCGGCTGGATACGGGTTTGGTTTACCACGATTGATAAACAAATTGAAGTAGCAAAAGCAAAATTAATCGGAACAGAAGATAATACCCTAGGAGAAGGATTTAGATACAAAAAGTCTGAATATTGGAAAAAATATAAAGATTACTGGCAACATCATGGAATTCCTTATGAAGCATGGGCAAATAATGAAAAAGAATACGATATAATTTTTGATTTTAATAAAGCTAATCCAAAAAATGAAGTTACAGACCCTCAATATTCTTCCTTAGATGGAACATTATATTACAGAACTCCTATCGATAGCCTTCTAAAAAGAAAACTTCCTGCTGATCTTGTTGCTGTTTGGAAATCCAAAAACAATAATGTGTATTATGATACTCATGTAACATTTCCTAAGAACTTTTCAAAAATTATTGAAAATAGAAAGCTCAAAAAAGTGATTATTACTTTAGAAATAGAGAATGATGACCAATATGGAATTTTGTATTTAACATCAAACAATAAGAAAGAAAAATTGTTGCGCTTTAAGACATATCCTTCAAAAGATAAAATTTTAGGAAACAGTAATTTTTCTAAGGATATAGAATACTTTATTAAATAATTTTCTTGAAAAAAATATAAAGACACGGTTCAACCCTCGTGTCTTCTGTTTGTTATTTACAGATATTAAAAATGCTCACAGATGAAAAAGAATTTAAAAACCCTCCTTACGAAAGGAAATCTTATAACCCTGAACTTCTTGGGTATGATCTTTCTTAGCACATTATTATCTTCCTGTCAAAAAAATAAATATCCTTGGGAGCCTGGAATTTCCGCTCTATCAATCCATTAAATCTGAATAAAATTATTCCATTTTACAGCTCACAGCAGAAAAATTTGTTTAAAACCAAAAACATAAATACATTTGTAGCCACACAAACGATACAAATGAAGAAAAAAAGAATTGCTTTTCTGCCTGATATTGATCCAAAAATTCACCTGAGCTTCGGATTAATCTTTTTACTCAGCCTGATTTTTTTTCTATACCAGTATTTCCGTCATGTCGATTGTGAAAATGCTAATTTTTATATCCATGCAGAGGAATATATTGTGAATAAAATCGTAGAATTCAACGATAATACCAAAGGCGCCACCTCTTGGGAATGGGATTTCGGGGACAGCACTGAGATAGACAGAAGACAGCGAACCATTCATTATTACAAAAGACCGGGAGAATATATCGTAAAGCTGAAAATCAACGGTAACTGCACACATGAAAAACTGATTGCCATTACCAGCATCAGCCAGCAAACCGGCTATTTACCAATCATTACAGCACCGGATGTAGCCACTGTGGGAGAGGCCGTTCATTTCAATGCAGAGAAAGATGGCGGGGAATCCTGGGAATGGAGCTTTGGAGAAACGGGCGACACGGATGCATTGGAACAATCTACGGTGTATCATTTTAAAACAGCAGGGGATAAAAAAATCACACTCATCGTGAATGGTGATGTGGAACATACGGCAATAAAAACCATTTATGTTGCTCCTAAAGCCATCAAGGCAAAGCAAAAAATTGACATCAAATCTTACGAATTTGAAAAGTCTCATTCCTCTTTCTCTCTACCTCAGGGAGATGCACAAAAAGATCCGTTGGTGGATATGCTGCAATATATTCCGGTTTCTCCAAAATCGAAATTGAAAAAAGATTCTGCTGTTTATGACAAGAAAGCTTCTGAAATATCGAATGAACAATTTCAAATTCTGCTCAGTCAGGTTGCTGCACAAACTAAAACGAAGGATGATTTTAAAGGATATTTATGTGATAAATATAATATTCCAGTTGTTGCTAATGATGAAAATTTAATTCCTTTCGACCAGTTTTGTCAGAAAATTGCCGGAAGAAAAATTAAAATCACAGCGTTAAGGTTAAATAAAGATTCTAAAAACTGTATTCAGAACATCAACATCCACTATAAAGTAAAAAAATGGATGATGTGGATGGAAGAATAATTACACGATACGACTATTTATTAGTTTTCAACGGAATATAGATATGGTTGTAAAAAGTATATTTTAATGATGATTATACTTTAAAGCATCGTTAAAATAATCAAATATTATCAGGCATTTAACATTGCAATTTTATTAAATTCATATTTTTATACGCTATTTTTCAAAATAATTTAATTTTTAACCCATAAAAGTTAAACATTTCACATCAAAATGAATATATTTGTCAAAGAAGCTGACTTACGTTGTTAAGTATTTCAGGTTTGCAAGTTATTAAAAAACGAATACCATTAAAAACACAAACGATGAAAAAAGGTAAATTCCAAATGACCCTTTATTCGCTTTTTTGTACTGTCACACTATCCTGTGGTGGCAAAAAGTACATTAGGGAAATTCCATACAGTTATTTCTCATCAGAATTTTCCGAACCATCTCATGAAAAAACAGCCAGTTCACCATATTCAATAGTAGATGATAATCCGCAGGGACTGAATGATGATACTTTAAAAATCAAAGAAAAATATTCAATTATTATGGAGGTAATGCCTAATGAAATCAGGGATTACAAACTCTATTCTTACATTGATCCTTGGTTAGGAACTCCTTATAAAAAACAATCGCTGGAAAGACAAAAAGGAGTTGATGCATCATATTTCGTGCAGGCATTATTCAGTGATGTGTATGGCGAGACCTTTCCAAAAACACCTGACGGCATATTCCGTTCCAAGTCGCTGCAGCTTTTTACCGGCCGAAGCTTTTTAAAAGAAGGTGATATCGTCTTTTTTCGATACGACAAATATCATCCAATTTCTGATGTGGCAGTTTACCTTCATAATGACCGTATTCTGGCCTGCACAGCTAAAGGTCTCAACATTTATGATTTTAATGATGAATATTTTCAGTTGCGTTTTATCGCTGCAGGAAGATTAAAGGAAAAGAAATAAAAAATTATGAAAATGCACATTGTAGAAAAAGGAGAAACATTGGAAGATCTTATTTCGCTATATCAGATTCCTACGATTGAAATGCTGCGGCATTTTCATAACCAAAATGCTCCGAAAGACAATAATCATATCGGGTTTATAATTTTTAGGGGTCAGGAAATCTTTATCCCTGAAAAAGAAGACATTCATAAAATTATCTCCAAAAGAAAAGTAAAAGCGCAAGAATTTTCGGATATAGAACAGAACAAGCACCTCAATCAGAATTTGAAATTTCCCTTTGTCAACGGAAATCATCAGTATAAAGTAAGTCTTCAGGAAGAAGGAAGCGATGAAATTATTTTTTTCACGTTACAGACAGAATTTGTGAAAAAAGAGGAAGAATTGTATTACCTCAATATCAGACAAAGTGAAATAAATGAAAATATAGATAAAAGCTGTGTGGAACTATTGGCTTCAGAGATCAATAAGAACATTTATACGCTAAAAGCAGGTATTGATGAAAAAGGATATATTCGGAAAATAGATGATATTTTCTTGCTACGCAAAAAATGGCATGATAAGAAAGCGGATTTACACGAATTTTTTCCAAGAAAATTGGGAAAGAAAATACTGGATGATGTTGAAGAGAATTTGCACGCACCTGAACACCTTGTCAATACATTAAATCTTAGTATTGTCTGGACATTCTTATTTCGGGCTATAACAGGAAAATATGAAAACGGAAAATGTGAGAAAGACATTAATCTCATAGATCAATATTCAAAATTTTCAGTACTCAATATAATGGAGAAAAAAATCACTGGTGATGGTAAAACTTTTGAAATCCGTCAAGAGATTTTTGAGCGTAATTCTGATGAAATGAAAGCGAAGGGGTTCTATATTCTGAATACGAAGAGCAATATTTTGCTTCAGGCAGAAATAAACCTGTTCAATATGCAGGAACATCTGATTCTTAAAATTACAAAAACACAATAATATGGGACAAAAATATTTAGTCTGTCAGGGAGCTACCTGCAAATGCGACTTTGGCACCGCAACCGATATATTAAAAGTGCTTACTCAAAACAAACATTATATTAATGACCAGGAAGGTAAAACCAAACTGACCGCAACACACAAAGACATTGGTAAAACGTTTGAGAAAAATACATTCGGAAGCTGCGCCAAGATGAATAACAACCCATGTCAGGCCTTAGTAACCGAATGGAGCGGTTATTACAAAAATATAACATTAGCATATAACGGAGGCGGAAAAGCACTGTTAGAAGACAGCAAAGCCACTTGTCCTGTCGGTGGAAAAGATTGTATCAAGATCATAAAGCACGGACAAACTGTAGAAATCAGCAGACAGAATCTGAAAAATACCAGCTCTGCCAAAATACACATCATGAATCCTCTGCTGAATATTGATGAATTGATGGATGAATTGGATGAGCAGGAATTAGACGCTTATTAAGAATTATATCATGTCAAAAAAAGGAGTATCAAAAGTATCGGGCAACACCTCTCCTGTAGTAGGGGAAAAACAAGTGTACCATATAGCAGAATGGTACGCTGATACGCCTGTATCTCAAAGAAATCTTGCTGATATAACCTGGGAGCTCTTTAAAAAAAGAAAAAACGGGCAATTCACATCAACCAATATAAAGAAAAAAAGTACCGGCGAATTTACATTCGGAGAAACAGCCTGGAAACATACCTATCGATTGGAAGCCTATCTTTATAAACCTGAAGGAGGCGGCCTTATTATTACCCCTAAACCAAGCACGGTTCCGAAAATAAACAAAGTAGAGCTTTATTATGTCGACGATACCAAGGGCAGCACTTTCAGCTTTATAGAAAAACTCAGAGCCAAAGCTTATTGTGTAAACCTTACAGGAAAAGAGATCATCTTTACCCTTTGGGAAGATGATGAGAAAGGAGCTGGGCATCATCCGGACAATAAACCCATAGAAATTTCTGCACCTACAAAAGTTGGAAAAAACGGAGTGGCACAGGTAGATTTCATCCTCACTAAAGTACTGATGCAAAAGGCAATGAAAGGCGAAACTGATGTCAGACAAATAGAGTTTTACGTAACCGCAGAGTATTATAAAACAAAGAAACATGCGTCGGAAAATGTAAACATCAATAATCCTTTTTCGAAACAGCATGAGTCTCCAGACACACCAAAGCGCAATACAATATCAAAAGCCAAAGGTTCACCTGCAGAGCAAAAGCCTAAATCCAAAAAAGAAGAAAAAGGATTTATCGAAACCATATCAAATAAATTGACAGAGCTTTGGGATTGGTCAGAAAGTAAAGGAACTGCCACCAAAGACAAGCAACCCACATCACAAAAACCAACAGGAAATAAGCCTGTGGTGGCGGATGTTCCAGATGAGAATGAAAAAAAAGAAACTCCATGTTTTTGTAAGAAAAAAGACAATCAATTCTATTGGAGTGATAGACTTACTTGCGAACAGCGAAAAAAAGTTTTGCAAGTTTGCGCTGAATTATGGGGAGAAAAGGAAAAAGCCCAAAAGGCAAGTGAACTTATGTCTGTGATACATCTTGAAACCAGAGAGACATTTAATCCAGCAATAGATAATGGAATTGGTTATTCCGGTTTGATACAATTTAGTGACACTTCAGCAAAATCTGTAGGAACTACACGAACAGAATTGAAAGCAATGACATTTGTTCGGCAGATGGATTATGTCAAAAAATATCTTGAAAAAAAGAAAAAGCTACTAAAAACAATGACTGATCTGTATCTATTAATAATAAAGCAAAATGCAGTAGGACATGGCGGAAATCCCAATTATATTCTTTTTGATGAAAGTATAGATGTACCAGATGTTCCGTATGATAAAAATAATTTAAATAAAGAGCCTTGGGTTACAAAATATGGTTACACAAGCAATCCTACGTTTATGCGTGAAAAAGGAGAATTTGAGAATATACGGAAATTTAAATCATATTCAAAAGGACTTATAGACAGAAGAGGTTTTGAAGGTGGCAAAACTTATATCTGGGAGGTTACAGATGTTTTAGTAAAAGAGCATTATAATTTAGGAATTGGGAGAATTTTTAATGGTAAATGCGAAAACCTACGAGAAGAGAAGGCAAAGGTCACAGAAAATAGGGCTCCGTGGATACCAATTGCATTTGCTGAATTTGGAAAATACAAAGGTTTGAGAGAAATAGATAGCCCTCTTAAGGAAAAAATTTCTGACTATTTTGATATCTCCTCCGCTAAGGGCTTAAAATATGGTTATTCTGAACCTTGGTGTGGTGCTTTCATAGTCTGGTGCTTTGAACAAACAGATGACTACAAAAATATTAATAATGCTAAAAGTGCTGCTGCTTTTGGATGGAAAGGTACTACATGGGCAAAGGGTGAATCATGTGAAGCTTTTGTAGGGGCCACTATTGTATTCGATTTTTCACATGTTGCATTTATTGTTGGTGAAAATAATGATGGAACAAGATATATTTATTTAGGGGGAAATCAGGGAAATGGGGAAAAACGTTCTGGCTACCAAAAAATCTGTATGGGGTCGGTATTAAAAAAATCAAAGACAATTATTGACATTACGAAACCTAAAAGTTATACAGTAACCAAAGAAGATAAAAAACTACCCAAATATGATATTATCGCAGAAAACTCAAAAGAAAGCTCAAGATAAGCGTATGAAGAAAATAAAAAATAGCTTTTTAAGCTATTTTGTAATTATTAATTTATACAGTTGTCAAAAAGTAGATTTAGAAAAATCATTTCAAAAAAATGACATTAAAAATCCAAATAGTATGGAGAGAATTTTACAGAAACAAATAAGGAATGGTGCTAATCAGTATATCGAAGAAGCAGGAGTTGCAATTCCTTCATTTTTTGAACAAGAAGATATCGAAGCCGAAATTAATGTTGTTAATAATATTTTAAAAAAATCAGGGTATAAAATTCCGCCTGATAATGAGTTTAAAGAGAAAATAAAAGATATTTTTAATAGAGAAATTATTTATACTTCTAAAAATAAATATCTGTATATCAATTATCTTGACAAATGCAATCATGAGTATTTAAATTATAAGAATAATGGTATTGATTATTTTGGGACTTATATTATTAAAGAAAATAACTTTATTTCTGACTTTTTCTTTATTCCTGAGCTAATAAATTATCAACAAATATTTCCTCAATTAGCTAGCTTAGAAGAAAGTACTCCCACGGAAAAACGTGACAATAAAGGAAATTCAATTTTAATAGAAAAATGGAGTGATTTAGAGAAAAATACTGATAAGTCATATAATCTAATACTTCGAAGACAGCATAATGTACAAACAATCATTTTCCGTAATAAATATCTCTTCAACGACGACAAAGCAAGTTTCGTTTGGCTCAAGTTTAATGACAAAACTTTTTTGGAGTCTTTGGTTAAGATTTTTGGATATGTCAAAAATAAGGAACTATTACAATGGGTATTAGAGAATAACTATAAAAACATAAAGGAATTTGAAAAAATCCTCTGGAACAAGAAATGTGATGGGAAAATAATTTTCAATAAACAAATAATAGATTTAATTCAACAGTTTCCAAAAGGAAAGCAGGAAGAATATTTAAATCAAATTAGCGCTTATATTCTGGAAGAGATGCAGAGAACAGATTCTGTATTAAAAAATGATTTTTCTCAAGAAGCCGAAATTTTAGGAAAACTAAGCTATTATGGGGAAAAGATAGGAGAAAAAATCGGTATGCCTTATCAATGCTTCAAATTTCTCACTATACATGAAGGAGGAAAAGAATTTGAGGAAGAATTTAAGAAGCAAAACTATTATAACATTCCGGATTTTAAACAAGTTTGGGATGAGACGAAAACAGGAGGCATTTGGCTTCCAGGAATGGATGAAGCCTCTAATGATAATAATAAAAGTAAAGAACTGAATATCCTCCATCTTTTCGACCGCCCAGATTTCTCAAGCTTTTCCCGCAAGGTCGCTGTAAAAGGTAAAATAGAAATATGCTACAATACTTCAGGTTGGGATTTTATAAAAGTTGATGGTATCACAGGCTATCTTCCGACAGAAGAAGCAGGAAAAGAAAAACAAGAAACAGAACAACTAAAACATAGCTTTTTGGTAGATAACGAACCGCTATCAAAGAAGAAAAAAGACTTTTGGAACAACTTGTTCAGTTAAATATTTTAGTAAACACAAATGAATCATTTACAACATATTTCATCCTACATTAACGATCTACAGCACGACATCCGTGCAGAGGCTATCATCAATAATCTTATTGAAAGCGGTGACTTAAAAGCCGATGAGTATATCATTCATAAAGAAGGACAATTCTCACGGGCTTATCGTTTTGATGTACTCGATACTAAGGTTTTAGTTGATGCTGACGAATCGCTTGTCTTCAATCTCTCACGGGATAGCATCTACGATGCATTACCCGAAGGCATATCGCACAGCCCGACAAATGACATTCCCGGTAAAGGCGTGGATACAATGATCCGGGAGCATACTGATCAGAAAAAACAACAAAAGGCCGCAAGGAAGTTTTTCCAGCCCTTTGAAAACGAAATATTCGAATACGGCGTAAAAATAGAGAACTTTGAAAGCAACTTTCTGTTTGAACTGAACGGAAGCAAAGCCCCAGACATGTTCTATACATTCTGGAATATCGACCGGGACTTTCCGCCCATGCTCATCTCAAAATTCATCAGGCTTCTTCCTTTTGCCTATAAGATTATTGGAAACATTTCTCAGGCCAGCCATATTCTTTCTGCATTACTTGAAGAAGATGTAAAAGTAAATGAAAGACAATACCAGAAATACTGTGATAAAAACAACGAAACAATACTTGGAAGCAGTCGTTTGGGATTGGATTCCATTGCTGGAACGGAATACGATGACTATTCCGAACACATTGAGATAAAAATCGGGCCTTTAAAAAATTCTTTCCTTACAGACTTCATTCATGAAGGGAAAAAGAAAAAATTTACAGACCTGTTTTATGAATACTTCTTTCCTATCGAAATAGAGATTAACACCATCATTCTTCTTCACGAAGAAGATGAACAATTTGAGATAAGTAATAAAACTGATGCTTTTTTAGGATATAATACATGCATATGAGCAAGATTAAAAAATACTTTACCAATTTGCTTGATCCGCAGCTATTTGTTGTTGCCTTAATAATGATGGCAATCTGCATTATCCTTACAATGATATTTGCACAGAAGACAGAAGAGTTTAAACAAAAATACAAGTCCAGATTCTATATCTATGTTTTTTCACTTGTATTTGTTTATGCTATTATTGCCTTATTAGGCTATAACAAACTGTTTCAGGGTAATAATCTGTATGAATTTATTTTTTACCAGATCTGCTCGCTCATCATTGGTATTATACATTGCTATGCCTATCGTGCCTATTTCGACAGATTCGGCTCCGGAAAACCGGGTAATGAATATCTTTTTGCCCTGCTATCAGTGTCCTATGCCGCCGTTCCGTTTATGCTTATTTACACGTTTTTGAACGGACCGGATCTCATGTATCTGATGCTGGGTCATTTCATCGTATTTTTTATTCCGACATTTCTTAATGATACTTTCAACCGGGCCATGAACATCCCTCCCAAAGTGTATGTCACCTGGCAGTTTCCGGAAAATTATAAAGAAAATATCGGACTGTCTGATGACGAATGGAGAGACATGGTGGTTTTTACCTATATCATGGAAAAAGATAAAAATGCCAAGAAATACAGTGTGTATAGGGCTAAGGGGCCGACAAGGATAGATTTCGGAAGACTCTTCTATAATTTTGTAGCAGACTACAACCAGCGGCATCCGGGCGACCAGATAGAGATAGAAGACGAAAACGGACTCTTCAGCTGGGTTTTCTTTCTTCAGCCCAAATGGTACGAATCTACGAAGTACATCGATCCCAGTCTCACCCTCTATATGAACGGAATTGAAGAAAACAGCGTAGTCTTCTGTATGAGGACAGATCGGGTATTAAAAGATAACAAGAAAACAAAGGTTGATTTTGAATTTAACCAGGAGAAAGATCATCAAAATACAGAAAGAGATCCCGATTAACTAGACATCACAAATGATGATACATAAATCATTTGAGAATAAATAAACAATACATTAAACTGAATATTAAACTTTAAACCTTAAATCATTTTTATTATGCCAGTAAAGTACAACTTAAGCGAAAAAGGCAATCCGGGAAATCCCGCCGCCCCAAAGAAATTTTATGCTAATGCCAAGTCTTCAGGAGAGGTTACATTTCGCAGCCTCAGCAAAGAGATCGCCGCAGGTTCTACCACCGTGAGCGATACTGATGTTATGGCTGTGTTAAATGACCTGACCAAGGTATTGTCTAGACACCTATCGGATGGTAAGATCGTACGTTTCGGAGACTTTGGTTCATTCCAGATCAGCCTGAGCAGTGAAGGAGCAGAAACTGCAGAAAAATTCAATATCTCTATGATCAAAGGAGCGAAGATCCTCTTCCGTCCGGGCATTGACCTGAGAGATATGCTTTCCACAGTGAAGTACGAAAAAGAAAAATAGTCCTTGCCAGAGCCTTCCAGTAAGGGCTTCGCAAGGCATCCAAAAACGTCGAGACGTTTTCCTGAAAACCTTTCGACGTTTTGACCAAAAGGTTTCGATGTTTTGACTAAAACGTCTCGACGTTTTTTAGAACACCAAGAAGGAAAAAATTTATACCATATATTAAAAACTAAAAAACATTTGATGATAGAAAAATTAACGCACTTTCCGGTCAACTGGATAGACGGGATGAAGATCAATAAAACGCACTTTACCACTGTACAGGATTTTGTGAGTGATACGGTACGGGACGCCGTAGGCATTCACACCTCCATGATCGATTATGGACTTTTGCCGGTACAAAATCCCATCAAAATCAACCTGATCATTGATAATCATAAGCTTCTCAGAATAAAAGTGGAAGAATGCCATGCCATTACTCCCAACGGATCAAGAATTGAGATCGGAGGAGGCACTTCAGAAAGCCTCAGTCTTTCCATTCCATATCCTGAAGCGGTGCGTGAACTTAAGGAAAATGAAAATGCAGTTTTACTGGTGTGCATTTCTGTTAATCTGTTTAAAAGAACACCTTACGGAGAGCCGGATCCGGAAGAAAACCCGCCACGCTACCCCTATACCCATCCGGAATATTCACTTCACTTAATTTCAGAAGATGAATTAAACAATACCATCGGTCTTGGAAATCATCATCTTACCATCGGAAAGATTTTGGTAAATGCCGGAGAATCGAAAATTGACCATAATTATATCCCACCCAGTCTCAACATTTCCAGTCATCATAAGCTTCAGGAGCTGTATATCGAAATTGACCGGTTTTATGGGCAAATCGAACTGTATGCGACACAGATCTCTCAAAAGATTTATGCCAAAAAACAATCTAACAGCCTGGCGCTCATGATGGAAATAATGTCTGATAAAGCTTTGAGTTATTTAGGTTTGGAGATCAACCGCTTCCGGTGGATGTCACCACACTCCTCTCCTGCAGGCATGTTGCTGTCAGTAGTAGCTTTCGCAAGAATACTGAAAAACTTTATAGATGCGCGTTCCGGAGCCGGCAAAGAAGAGCTTCTGAACTACTTTGCAGAATGGTGCAATGTAAGTCAGGGCGACTTTGAAACGCTGTTTTCAGATGTGATTAACTCCGATTATAATCATAATCATATGGACAGGATTATAGCAAAGATTATCCGTTTCATGAAAATGCTTGAAGACTTGTTCTCTATTCTCAGCAGACTGGATTACATCGGGAAAAAACGTGATGGAAGCATCTTCGTTTCAGAAAGCAGTGATGAAAAAGATGTGGTTATTCATGCTAAAAGAAGCAGGACTTTCCTGGCCGACTAATCTGAAGTTTAGAAGAAATAAAGTTATACTTAAATATTATAATTCATGGAAGTTTTAAATAAAAGTCAGCGGAGAAGCGCCTACTGGTTTTTTGTATTATTTTTTATACTCACTGTTTCGATACTTGTGGTTGCCGTCTTCTTCAATGCTTATTTTCCGTTTAAAGAAAATAGCCTTCTCAAAGCTGAAAATATAAGGATGAAAAAGGAAATGGAAACCCAGAATAAATTTTCTTTCCAGCTGGAAAAAGTAAAAGCAGCGGTAGATTCTATGGGGATGCCGAAACAGAATGACTTTTTTAATGAAAAGCTGGCGCTTTCTATCCTCGCCGATATGTACAAACAGCTCCCAAAGGACACCCTGAAAAACAAAAACATGTACAACAATACCATCATGACGTACAAAGATCTGATCGATGCCAAGAAGCAAATAAAGCAGCTTTCAGGGAATCAGGCTCTAATGGACAGCCTGAGTACGATCAATAAGATTCTGAAAGAAGAATATGATAAAATGAAAACTGACCTGGATGTTTGCAAACAGCTATACCAGGCTCAATAACGAAAAGATAATGGCAAGAATATGAGATATTGGTTTTTATTCTACCTTTTGTTGGGAACAGCATTCTGCAGTGCACAAAATCAGGAGGCTGACAGCACTCAATATGCGCATTTCGATTGTGGGATTATCCAGACCAAACAAAAACTGGATAAGCTTTTTTTTGCCAGTGCTCCTGTAATTAAGCTTCGAATTAATAATGATGAATTGGTTTATACCACATTTCAGCTCGGAAAAAGAAAAAATAAAATCTATCTCTACCTTAAAATACTAGCAGACAATATCTGTATTAAAAAGGATAGAAATGTTGATATCTATTTTAAATCCGGAGAGATCATTACGCTCAGCAACGAATATCCGTTGAACTGTGAAGCATTATTTGCCCGGCAATTGAATAAAAAGGAAATCAGGAAAATCAAGGGAAATGAAATCGTTCTGATCAAAATGTATACTTATTCAAAGAATTATGAAATGTATATCAACGACATTCAGAATCAGGATATTCATCATTATATCGATTGCTTATCGGAATATAAAATTAAGAAATCCGATGAAGTAAAGGCTAAGATTAAACAGTAACATGCAGAATAATTAACCCTTATAATCACTACTGAAATGAGTCCACTTCCTCAACTAAATCTTAATTTGGATATGATCCGTGAAACAAATTCGTCGCTCCCTGAAGAAAACGGAGAATCTATAATCATCCGTACTGATTCGGGATTGAACAAACATACGATCACCCTTATCATCTCAGATCAGGAAGCAGGCAGAATTTCTCTCAAAATAGCAGAAAAGGAAATTGAAATACCCACTTATAAGTTAACAGTAACCGATGATAAAACCAATGAGACAGAGGCTTACCAGGTTACGAGAGATACATTAACGTTTGTGAAAAGTAAAACCAGAAAGAGCTTTTTATCATTTTTTGGTTTTAAACGATTTGATAAAACTTCTTTTCTGTATGAAAATATTGCTTTTGAACCTCAGCAGGAAGACATTGAAACATTTGACATTTCAAAATATCGAAAATTAACCTCAGATATGCTTACTTATGAGCTTGAAGGCAACGGGCAAAACATGATGCTTTATGCTGGTGACGTCAACAGTTTTAGCAAACCGGAGCATATTGAAAAATATTTTATCGTTGTAGATGGAAATAATGGCAAAAGTTTCCTTGGAGATATTCTGTATCGCGAAAAGTTTTTAAAACTAACTCCAAAAGTGGAACTGCTTCTCATCAAAAGAAAAAAGATCGTTAAAAATTTTGAATATGATGACAAGGGAAACATCCGAAAAATGATCTATTTATAATACAAGATGAAAGGAACTTACTACAAATTACCTCTTGATTTTGAAAGCCTGATGGCAAAAAAAGATGCTGATAGAATCTCTTTAGATACATCCATTAGTCAGCACATTTTCTTACTGGCAACAACATCTTTCGGTGAATGTAAATTCGATGAAACCTATGGCACGGAGATCTGGGAATTGGATTTTGACTTGCTGAAAACGGATAACAGCCTGAAAGATTTTATTTCAGGGGCTTTGAAAAAATCAATCCGTCTGCATGAGAAAAGACTTCATTTAGAAGAGGTGGAAATAAGCATCCGTGATTACAATATTGGAATAGCCGGAAAAAACAGGATGAAAAAAAGAGTAGAAATCGGAATTAAAGGGATCATTCTGGAAACCAATCATCCTTTTGTTTTCAGAAACCACTTTTTTGTAGGCCCTCTTTCATATTAGAATTATTTCAATTATTAAGGAAGACAAATGAATCAGGAAAGAATAAAAAACAGAATATTGAGACGGGCTGCCCGTCTATGGGGATATAATGAACTGGAAGCAGAAAGTTCGTTTGACCCTATCGTGAGCTTATTGCTTTCGGCTTGCGCCGCCGAACTGGAAAAGTTAGGATTTGAGCTGGAAAGCTCCAGAGCCCGCATTATTGAAAGAGTATTGGAAATCATGTTCCCGGAAGAAGTTTCAGGCGTTGTTCCTGCAAGAACTGTTCTTCAGGTGACACCGTTTGAAAACAATGTGAAAATATCACGATACAGCAGCTTTAAAACTTCCATAAGAAAACAAAATATATACAATCCGACAGAAAACACTGTTAAGGAAATTTATTTCAGTCCTTCTATAGAAGCGATCACTACAACGGCAAGGTTAAAGTATTTTGCTTATGGCGAAATGCTTCATCATGTGGAAAATTTCTTCTACGATGAGATGATCGGGAAAGCAGATGTACAGCTTCCCTCCGGTGAGCTATGGTTGGGAATACAGTCCGTAGATAAAGAAGATCTCGAAGATCTTATGTTCTTTATAGACATCAACAATACATATCAGGAGGAAATCTTCTTCCATTATCTGAAACAGGTAAAAGTATTTGTTGGAACAAAAGAATACGCATTTCTAGAAGGGTATAATGTCGGGAGCGAAAACTTCAATCTGGACCGTATCATTACTCAGAACCATTCTGATCTGGATTATATGTATAGTGAAGTCAACCATTATTATCACAAACATTTTTTTACTCTAAAAGGAAAAATCGGATTTTCGGACAGCCCGGAAAAAGAGCAGCTGTATTTAACAAACTTTCCCGAGCATAAAGCAGGTAACGAAGATGATATCATCTGGCTGAAATTCCAATTTTCTGAAGCTATTGTTCCCGAAATATTACAGAATGTACGGTTTGCCCTGAACTGTATTCCAGCTCTTAATATCCGAAACAAAAGCGTAATACGAAAGATCACAGGAAAAATGAATATCATTCCGATTGATGAAGAAGATCATTTTCTGGATTTAGATTATGTTTCAGAAGAAAATGGTCAGAGACTGGATATCAAGAATTATGAATCCGGAAATTCAGAAGCCGCCGCTCTTCTGAGAAATGGAGGAGTTTCGAGGTTTGATAAGAGAAACGCTTCCGAATTGCTGCAGTATCTTTTAGAGCTGATCAAAGATGAGACCGCTGCTTTTGCCGGTATGGGGGGCAATGTAGCTACTGAAATTTTAAAACAGATCAGTCAGAATTTAGCATCACTACATCAGGTAGCGAAAGAAAAAGAATTCGTACAAAGCAGCAATCCATATCTCATCATCTCATCCGGAAATCCGGATGGAGATTCCAGGTGTATCATCTCCTATTGGTCTACAGCCTCCGAAGAAGCCAATAATTTGAAACCCGCAACAGTTTTGACTTTGGAAAGCAACGGAAAAAATACAGTGAAAGACACGGCCGTCATGATACACGCTTCTGTAGGTGGCCGGAAAAAACTTTCTCCCCAAGATAAAATTCTTGAATACCGAAACGCACTTCTTACCCGTGGAAGAATCGTTACCATTGCCGATATCAAAGCTTTTGGAATGAATCATTTTAAAAATACCATTACGGGAATAGATGTGAAAAAAGGAACTAAAAAAGAAGTATCCCTGAAAGGCGGATTTAGCAGGACCGTTGATATATACGTCGTCCGAAATAAAGATCTTATGGAAACTATTCACGAAAATGAGTGGAAATATATATGCGAAAATTTTTTATTAAAACTTAAAAATGTCTCAGCCAATATATATCCTTATCGTTTATTCGAAAAATAAATATTTTTTTTGTACACTGAAAGATTTTTTTATACTTTTATAAAAAGAAAACACACAATGATGAAATCGCATCCATTCTTTGTAATGCCGTAAATTCTCAACTTCCGGCAATTTCTTTGAAAGATTACGATATCATCTTTGACGGCAAAAACGAAACGCTTTAAAATAATTTTTAAAACAAAATATTATGCTATCAAAAAACGGAATCGGTGGTAATGAAGTACCATTGGATGCAAATGAAGCCATTGCGGAAATCCCGCAGAACAGAACCCTTTTTGCACAGAAACTTACAGCAGATGATCCTGTAAAGCCAGAACTCGTGGAAGGCCTTACCTCTGTGGAAAAAGTTTTTGAACACTATAAGCCCGAAATCAAAGTTGATTTTGAAGATGCTAACGGAGCGGTCAGAATGGAAAATTTAAGATTCAGAAACCTTGGAGATTTCGGAACCAAAGGCATCACCTCCCAAAGTGACTTTCTTACAGGTTTGGAAACTGAGAAAGATCAATATCAGAAAATTGTAAGGCAGCTCAAAAGCAACAAAATCCTGAAGGCCGCCTTAGAAGATCCTGAAGCCAGGAAAGCATTACATGAGACCCTACTATTACTTATCAAAGAACTCGAAGAAAACAAATAACCAACAACACAAATCGATATGTCACAAAAACAGCAAGAAGCTCAACACATAACAGAAGCTCCTGTTCTGGAGCCTAAAAGAGGATCATCATCTTTGGAGAAATCTTTGGAGAAAATGGCTCGCTACGGTGGGTTTGATCTTTTAGAAACATCCATTGAAAATGTTCAGAATATCAACCCGGACAGAAAGGCAAGAAGGAAAATATTCCTCACCGAAAAAAGTAAAGAAAAAGAAAGAGAGACACTGAAAAAAACATTGGAGCTTTGGGCTGGCGTCATCAGTAAAAGTGATGCTTTACCCGATATGGTAGCACACTGTGAAGATCAGAGGAAATCTGCGGAAGAATTACTTTCTAAAAACCTTTCCAAAGCTGTTGATGCAACGCGAGAATTGGAAGGCAACTACCGCACAGTAGCTCTGTTTTACAAAAACACAGAATCGGATAAAGTAAAAAATATTACTATAGTAAATGCTACATTGGAACAACTGAAAGATCTTGATAATACCCGTTTTATAGATACCATCCACGCTGAACTTTCGGATAACTATGACAGGCTTGACCTGAAAAACAATTATGGACTTTTGGTTATCCCGGGATATCTGGGATCTAATATGGTTGTTGAAAAATGGGCAAAGATTGCCCATGAAAACAAAGTAATGCTTGTCACAGATTTTGAACACCTTGACGAGCCCGACGATGTGATGGAAATGTTTGACCAGGCTTATCTCACCGGTGGAGAAATGTATCGTTCTAATGTATTGATGACCTGTAACTGGCTGGTAGGAAGAGGGAGATTTGAAGAAATCAATGAAACGGATGATTTATTCGTGCCTCCGTCAGCAGCATTGGCTGGAAAAGTCTATAAAACACTGATGTCACAGGTAACGGCAGGAAAAAAATTTGGTGGAATCAACGAAGTGGACGGTGTAAAATTTGACCTTAAAAAAAGCGAAATTGCCAACCTTGAAAATATGGGACTTATCCCTATGGTCAATGAGTATGGAAAAGTAATGGCTTTCTCCGGAAAGACACTATTCAATGGTGATAATCTGGGATTACAGACGTATTCTGTAGTCAGAGTGTTTGATTATGTGACTAAAGTGCTTATGGATTTTTTGAACAGAAGAGCTTTCGAAAATTTCACGGCAGTTACCCGAAAAGAGATTATGAATCAGATCGTCAGATTTTTAGATGCTATTACCGGACCGGGTAAGCTGATTGAAAATTTTGAAATCAGAAAATTTGAACAGGATCCGGTACAAAAAGACCGTATACACCTTGATATTCATATGAAGCCCTATTTCCCAGCAAAGAATTTCCTGATCAAAATGGACGGACACAAAGGAGACGACGGGAATGAATGGAATACGGAATATCAACAAAAATAAATTGAAGAATCGCGCTTTGATCAGTGTGGCAGAGGATAGATCATTGAAAATCCTCTGAAGTTTTTCATAATTTGTGTTTTTTTATTAACTGCACAGGAGCATTTTTGTTCCTGTGTTTTTTATTTATTATTAAATATTAACAACCATAAACGAATATTTACGTCTTATTTGTTAAAATATTAAAAACACACATAATTAAATAAAATATTAAACAATTATTATTCAGTTGCACCCAAGCTCTATTAACATAATAAATTTTTCATCTATTTATTGTGAATTTAATTTGTTATTATGCAAATAAATTTTAATTTTGGAAAAAGCATTTGGCTATTGCAGTCCTTTTTAATAATAGGGATATTCCATTGTTGGTAATATTAAATAATTAAAATAAATATATCAATTATGTCATTTAAGACCATTTTAGAATACGCAGGAACAAAGCGTAACGTTTTATCAGTAGAATTTGGTATGCTACAGGAAACCGACAAAACAGGAAGACCATCTTCCGTTGCACGGGGTGGTAAAATTCATTTAACCGTAGAAGGAACTGGTGCTACCGATCTGTTTGAATGGATGACCAATTCGTTTGAAAGAAAAGACGGCAGCATTAAGTTCATTAAAAGAGACAGTGATGCCGTATTGAAAGAGCTTAAATTCAAAGAAGCATATATCGTAAAATATACCGAAAATTTTGATGCATCCGGAGAAAATCCGTTAACCGAAGCTTTTGTTCTTTCAGCTAAAGAAATTGAGCTCGGCAACGCCAAGCATGTGAATGAATGGGTATAGGCACTTTATTATTTATTTAACACAAATGAAAGTACTTTTAAAGTAGACAAGACTACAGTTTATTAAAGATGATGTATATCTTATAAGCTTTCTTTCGAAAAATTCCTTTCAACTATAAAATAATCAACGACTTATTTCTGATTTCAATAAAGAATTCGGAAGGGTATTTTATACAATACATTATAAACATTAATCAAAAAAAATCTTAATTATGTCATTTAAAGCAATATTAGAAGTAGCCGGAAAAAAATACAACATATTGAATGTAAATTACGGCTTATTCCAGGAAACAGACGCAACCGGCCGCCCGTCTACCATTACAAGAGGAGGTAAAATAGAGGTTACGGTAGAAGGAACAGGATCCACAGAATTTTTTGAATGGATGACGAATTCTTTTGAAAGAAAAGATGGGAAAATAGTATTCTTCAAGAGAGATAGTGAAGCAACATTAAAAGAATTAAAATTTACAGAAGCGTATCTTGTGAAACATAAAGAAAAATTTGACTCGGTGGGAAAAAACCCGCTTACTGAATCTTTTACCATTTCTTCGAGAAAAATAGAAATGGGAAATGGCGCTTACGAAAATGAGTGGGTATAAGTTTCAGAATAAAATGGATGATGATGATTATATTATCCATTTTTTCATTAGAACAAATGCCTGCACTACCCTTTTCCAATCGACAAATAAATAATCATGTCTTTTTTATCAAAATTAGAACTGGATGGTAATACCTATACCATTCTGGAATGTAAATACAAATTTGTACAACCGGTTGACGGAACCGGCAAGCCAAAGGGAATTCCTAAAGGAGGAGAAATAATCATCCGTATCGAAAGTACCGGAAATCCTGACCTTTTAGGCTGGATGCTCGATCATAATCAGGTAAAAAACGGGAAAATTATCTTTTATCGTCGGGATGCCATGAGCAAACTACAGGAGCTGGTCTTTGAGAAAGCTTATTGTATAGAATTTTCTGAGCATTTCAATGCTTCCAATGAAGAACCTTTGCAAATCGAGATGCATCTGGTTGCTAAAAAGCTGAATATCAATGGTGCCATTCACGAGAAAATGTGGAGAGAATAGAGCAGATTATGAATAGCAAAACTCAAATACATGAAAAATCCAGATTTTGATAATCCCGCAACAATCGGGACAGCACGTTCCTTCGGGGATTGGCTTCACGATGCCGCCAATCCTATAGTCTACTGCCTTCTCACGCTCGATGGGGAGGATTTTCTTCCCAAAAGCAGTTATTCGGTAGAGCTGATTCAAAAAACATCTGACCATGATCTTTTTACCATTACCGTTCCCGATGATGCACTGGATAGCTTTGAGGGAATCGTCATGGAAAACTCTAAAAATCTTTTGGGGAAAAATCTTACTGTTACTTACTGGCGTTTCGGACAAATCAGACAGTCCTTTTCTGGAATTATTACCGGAATTAAAAATAAGAAAGATGAAGGAGGCGGCTATGGCAATCTTTATATCACAGGCCATGCGCCGAGTATTTTGATGGAAGGCGGCAAAGATTGTCAAAGTTTTGAAGATAAAACATTGGAAGAGATCATCGAACAGATTAATGAAGATTATCCTCAGGAAGCCGGGATAAAAGTGGACCTTCCCAATACCACCCGCTCATTACCCTATACGGTACAATACAAAGAATCAGATTATGGTTTTATCAGAAGACTGGCAATCAGATACGGCGAGTTTTTCTATTACAATGGGGAGGAACTTATTTTTGGAACAGCAACACAGCCCGTCATTAACCTCAGCGAAAATATTGATCTTATCGATGTTGAATTTGATCTGAAAATAGGAGCTCAGGATTTTAGTTATATTTCGTTTGATGCTCAAAGCGGTGGTAAGATAGAAAAGGACAGCAACAGCCTCAAATCCGAATTTAAAGAAAATCTTTTTCAGACATTAGGCATCAGCAGTTCGAGAAAAATATTTTCTAAAAAGCCCAAGATGCACTTCAACCATACAGGAATTGGTCCGGATTCAGAAAAAGAACTTGAAGAAGCCTCACGCCTGGAAAAAGAACGTTGCGAGAATCTCTTGATTGTAAAAGGAAAAAGTAAAGATCCCGACCTAAAAATAGGCGGTCGCGCAAAACTTTCAGACATCAATGGCAGAGCAATGGAAACCTATCGTATCATAGAAATAAGACATATTCATGCAGGCGGCGATGATTATTATAACGAGTTTATTGGAATTCCGGATGTGTTTAACGCAGCTCCTTATATAGATACGGAAGCTTTACCAATAGGAGAAGAGCAATCAGCAAGAGTGACCGATAACAACGATCCTATGGGAATGGGAAGAGTGAGAGTGCAATTTCCATGGCAGGAAGATAAAAACCAGATGACCCCATGGATCAGGCTAATACAGCCGCATTCCGGTGCTGGAAAAGGATTCCATTTTATCCCTGAGATTGGCGAGGAAGTATTGGTTGGTTTTGAAAGCGGAAATGCGGAGAAGCCTTTTGTGATGGGAACGCACTACAATGGAGCTGAGACGAGTTCTTATCACACAGCAGGCAATGATAAAAAAGTCATTCACACCCGGAGCGGGACGAAGATTATTTTAAATGATGCAGAAGGCAGCGTATTTATCGAAGATCCGAGCGGAAATACGTATCTGATGGATGGACAGGGGAATATTAATGTAAGTGCGCCGAAGGATATGACTTTTACGGCGGGGGAAGATATAAATATTACGGCGGGAAAAAATATGAATATAAATGTTGGAATGAACTCTACAGAAACCGTTGGAATGAACAAAACAGTCGGTGTGGGAATGATGAAAATGGTGTCCATTGGAACAGATTTTATCACCAATGTCGTAGGAAAGTTAACCCATTATGTAAAAGGAGATTTAGAAACTTTCGCTGAGAAGGAGCATAAACTAACGACTTTAAAGGGAGTACAAGTTCAGAGCGAAGGCAAAATAGAACAGCATTCTAAGAAAGAGGTTCAAAATAACAGTGGAGAGAAGTCTAAAAACTATTAGCCATGAGCATAGAATATTTTGTAGAAGGTAAAGCAGTTATTCGAACGGGAGAAAACTATGTGGTAAAATCTAATGAAACGATTACCAATAATACAGCTATTTCTGTAGACCAAAAAGGCGAAAAAACCGGGGTAACCTATAATAAAGCCCAAGAGATTAACCCAAATGACAAGCCTGTAGAGTCTATAAACGTAACGCTCAATCTATTTTTTGATGGTACACAAAATAATAAGACCAATACAGAAGTTGGGAAAGATTATAAAAAGTCTAACCATAAAGATGATAGTTATACCAACGATTTTTCTAACGTGGCGAGGGGCTTTGACGCCACTGATCCCAATGCTGAAAATCAAATACGAGTATATATAGAAGGTATAGGAACGGACGATTTAAAAAGTGATGATGTTTTTCCTGATGTAGCTTTGGGAACGGGAGATCTTGGTGTCGTTGCTAAAGTAACCAAAGGATGTATAGAAGGAGCAAAAGCGGTAGGCTCTAAATTTAAGGGAGTACCAAAAGAAATCAATCTTACGGTTAATGTTTTCGGATTTAGTCGGGGAGCTACCGCTGCCAGACATTTTATATATGTGGCCACTTCTCCTGCAGAATTTTTTAGTTCGGGTTCTGGTTTTTTTGCATTGACACCGTATGATGCCCCTTCTCTTAAAAATGCGGTTTATATGAAAGAAAAAAGTCCATTGGCAGATACTTATGGCTTTTTCGGAGCGTGTTTGGCGGGACAAACATTAAAAATAACCTCCATACAATTTAAGTTTGCAGGGTTGTATGATACGGTAGCGGCTTATGGGCTTAATCACAGAGGCGGATGGGGAATCAATGGTGATACCAAACAATTGGGTTTAAACGCTATAGGTTCCGGCAGAGTACACTTTGTATTGCAGCTGGCCGCCGATGACGAGTATCGGGATAATTTTGATCTTACCAATATCGATAGTGCAGGTTTATATGGTTTAGAGTTTACTTTACCGGGTGTACATTCGGATATTGGCGGTTCTTATGTGGATGAAGACAAGGAAGTTTCTGTATTGTTTTGCCAGAAGGAAGGGATTATTAATGATATATTTTTCAATATAGAGGAAGAATGCAAAAAATTTAAAGAAATTCTGATAAAAGAAGGCTGGTACAAAGACGAGGAACTTGTGATTCGTTCTTTTTATCAAAACGATTTAGATTCAGACAAACTGTGGACCAAAGATTCAGTATCCTATTACGGAATTATTGGCACCAGAGTGCTTTCTAATGCTTATGACAAAATTGCGCTCAACCAAATGTTTCATTATTCTCAAGATGAAAAAATAGGCGGGGTTAAGTACATAAATGAAAGAATTAATAAGAAGTATAGTATAAAAGGTGACTTATTGGCCCGTATTTACAACCAACTCATCAATTATATGAATGCCTGCAATGATCTCCGAAACCTATATGTAGGGAAGTATATTAATGGCGAAAACCCATCGGTTACAGAATACCTGGCAGAAATAAAAAAAATATCGTACTTGGATTTTGTAGGGGAACAAGACCTGAAAGACCTTCGCCATCGCTACCTGCACTGGTCGGTAAAAGCCAACCAAGTTGGACTGGATGCCAAATCCCAAAACAATGCCCCGAAAAAAGAAGGTGCTTTGGAAGCTAAATACAGAAAAAGAAATATACAAAATGGATAAAATAAAAACACTGCTCTATTTATTCGTATTTACCAATTTAATTCACTGCCAAGAAATGAATAAAACTCCAGAATTTCATGTAGAAATATCCCATCCAGCAAATAAATATGAAATAGAATTCGTATCAGATCATATTAAAACCTTAGAAGGTAGCCACGCCGGTTTACCTTATGGCGGTACTTCTGGAGACTGGGGGCAATCTGGGTCGCGCTGGACAGAGCAGCATGGTACACCCATAGGGGCAGATATTACCTATTATGCAGGATATGAAGATACCTTTTACCGATTAAATGAAGATTTTCCTGTAGGAAAGATAAAAGATTATATGGAACGGGCGTATGCTAACGGCGAAGCACTTCCCGAATTTCATAAAGAACCGCTACAGAAATACAAAAGATCGGGCAGATACGAAGAATTTGCATATCCCATAAATCCCTATAATAGTTTCAGTGATTTGGTATTTGGCTTTGCTCCCAAAGGAATGGTAGTGGTGTGGCTGCGTTTTGGAGCTGGGGTGCAGATAGAATTAGGACGTTATCAGGCAGAAGTAATTAAGGATGACATAGAATTAGAAAA
>NZ_JBYRIW010000011.1:89025-106542 GCF_057815395.1 Chryseobacterium sp. 27AL
GGAATTTAAGATAGCTTCAGATAACAGTTCTTTTGAAGTGTTATTAGATAATCATCCTGTACCAACGGATAGCATCAGGGTGTTTAAAACCAGTGATAAGTTCAATGATTCTTACAAGTAATAGATGTGGGAAAAATGGATAAAATAAAAATGCTGCTTTACTTATTTGTATTTACCAATTTAATTCACTGCCAAGAAATGAATAAAACACCAGAATTCCATGTAGAAATATGTGCTCCAGCAAATAAATACAGAATCGAATTTGTATCAGATCATATCAAAACCTTAGAAGCTACCCCTGCTGGTCTGCCTTATGGTGGCACTTCCGGAGATTGGGGGCAATCTGGAAAGCGCTGGACAGAGCAGCATGGCACACCTATAGGTGCAGATATCACCTATTATGCAAAATATGAGGATGCTTTTTACCACCTGGATGCCGATTTTCCTGTAGAAAAAATAAAAGATTATATGGAACGGGCGTATGCCAACGGCGAAGCACTTCCCGAATTTCATAAAGAACCATTACAGAAATACAAAAAATCAGGCAGATATGAAGAATTTGCATATCCCATAAATCCCTATAATAGCTTTAGTGATTTGGTATTTGGCTTTGCTCCCAAAGGAATGGTAGTGGTGTGGCTGCGTTTTGGAGCTGGGGTGCAGATAGAATTAGGACGTTATCAGGCAGAAGTAATTAAGGATGACATAGAATTAGAAAAAAAACTTTTTGCGTCTTGGTCTATGAATAGGAGAGAAGTAAAAGAAAGAGATTTTATCCCCAATGCCTCTCCGCAAGACTGGGATAACTACAGGGCAAGGTATAATTATGCTGCTGTTTTCACTTCAGAAAACAGAGGGTTGCGGCTATTTAGAATGTGGATGGATTTTTTCAACGGAGAAGAAGAAGTGTTTTACCGCCCCTGGATTAATGAAGCCTCTTATGAAAAAAGAGCCATCCCCAAAGAATTGAATTTCACTTGGGAAACAGGCAAAGATCAACAGTATACGGGATACGCATACTTTAATTGGGAAAAGACCAATGGTGTTTTTAAAAAAGTAGGCAATCAAGCCAAGCTAGAATTTAAGATAGCTTCAGATAACAGTTCTTTTGAAGTGTTATTAGATAATCATCCTGTACCAACGGATAGCATCAGGGTGTTTAAGACCAATGATAAGTTCAATGATTCTTACAAGTAATAGATGTGGGAAAAATGGATAAATTAAAGAAACTTTTATATGGTACATTATCACTGCTGTTTTGTACCCAACTCATACAATGTCAACAAATGAAAGAAAATGATCCAAAATTAGCCTTTGAGGTAGAAATATCCTCTCCAGCTACTAAATACAGGGTAGAGCCTATTTTCGACAAAATAAAGACTTTGGAAGGTATCCCGGCAGGTTTGCCTTATGGAGGAAGCTCCGGGACATGGGGTAATTCAGGAAAAGGCTGGACAGAACAGTACGGCACTCCTATTGGAGCTGATATTACCTATTATGCAGGTTATGAAGACACTTACTATCGTTTGGATGCAAACTTCCCCATAGACGCCATCAAAGATTATATGGAACGCGCCTACCCAAGGTGGGATGACCAATATGGGGGAACACAGGAATACAAAATACTGGGAAGGGGATATGAAGCAGGTAATTCTGAACCTAAAAAATCATACGACAGCTTTTCAGATTTAGTCTTTGGTTTTGCTCCCAAAGGGATGGTAGTGATATGGTTACGTTTTGGTACTACCCAGATAGAATTGGGAAGATACCAGGCCAAGGAGCTTACCAATCCTGCAGAAATCGCCAAAACCAAAGAAATGCACATGAAAATGTATCGCATAGACCCTGAACGGTATGAGGAGGAAAAAACTATTTTACATATCTCCGATGCATCCCCCCTGCAATGGGATAATTACCGGATCCGATATAATTGGCGTCCTTTAGTAACTTCGGAAAATCCCCACTTTGAAGTGATGGAGATCATGAATAAGTATTATAATGGGGAGCAGGAAAATATGCTTCGCCCTTGGGTTTCAAATCCTCCAATAAGGGAAAGAGCAATTCCTCAAGAATTGTATGTATTCTGGCAGACAGGCAAAGAGGATTCAGAACGTCTTCAGGCAAATATTTTTTTCAACTGGGAGGAAGTTAATGAAGCTTTCAAAAAAGCCGGGAATACAATAGATATGCAGATAAAGATTTCACAAGACAATAAAGAAGTAAGGATATTTTTAAATAATCAACCTTTAAAAATCGATAGTATCAGGATATTCGGATGGACAAACAGTATGTTGAAAGGTAATTGGTTTAAGGATTTAAAATAATATTAAAAATGGAGATTTGAGTAAAGGTAATGGAGATTTGGAAGCCAAAGTTACTAAAGGTGCATATTTGGACGTCAAAGCGGGCTCATGGCCAGTAGGAGTACCTTCAACTTATAATAAATATATACCTAAATGATGAATAATATTAAAAAAAGTTTTGTAGTAAGCATAGTTTCTGTAGTTATAGGAACGATACAAATGACGTTTTTCCTGCCGGATGGAGTTTCATGTATAGATGGTAAAAGTTCTTTATTTGACAGTATCCTTTTTTATATGCCAATTCAACTCATTATAGTTTTTGTTTTGACATTAATCAATAAAAAAAATATTAAATATTTAGTTTTACTATTTGTCTTACTTTTTTGGGTATTAATTAATAAAATTGAATTTGAAAATAGACATGCTTGTTGGTCTACGTTTTCAAATGTAGAGATAATAAAAGCTGTTTTAATAAAATCTTCATACACATGTATGCTTTGTATTTGTGCTTTTTACTTACTACTTAAAAAATATTATTTTCAAAATAAAAATGTATACAGTAATGATAAAAATGAAATATAATATATATAACCTACACCTAAACTGGGTGATAATAAATTGATGAAGTTTTATGGAATCCTAAAGGCGCATCTTTACCACCCATTTCTGGGGACTCTCCGTAGGGGCTTTTAGAAAGCGGAATATTATTTGAAAAAGAAAAAAACCAAAAAATAAATGGGAATTTCAAACCTTTTACCTTTTATACTGATAAGCTGGGGAATTATTGGGGATGATTATTTTAGGCACAAGGAAATAAGGAAAGCTTTTACACTTTAATCCCAAAAACCCAGTTCCGATCTTTTTTCTATTTTTGTATAATTCCTTACTCCAATGAAAAAGATTATTCTCATCGAAGACGAAACAAGCGTAGTATCCTTTATCAAAAAAGGACTTCAGGAAAACGGGTATGAAGTTTCCGTGGCTTTTGATGGGAAAACAGGTGTTCAGCTCGTACAGTCCAGCGATTTCGACCTCGTCATTCTGGACATTATGCTGCCGGAAATGAACGGACTTGATGTCTGCAAAGAAATCCGGAAAACCAATCAGTATGTCCCTATTCTTTTCCTGACCGCACTAGGAGCCTCAGAGAATATTGTACTGGGACTGGAAAGTGGTGGCGACGATTATCTTGTAAAGCCCTTCAAGTTTATTGAGCTGGTCGCCCGTGTAAAATCTCTTTTGAGAAGAAGCAATAACGGAAGTGCTCCCGAAACTCCTGAGCCGGAAGTAGATCAAGAACATATTTACCAGTTTTCAGATCTTATCCTGAACGATTATACCAAAAAGGTTACCCGAAACGGGGAAGAAATCTCACTCACCTCGACAGAATATAAACTGCTGCTGTATTTCCTGAATAATCCCGAAAAGGTAATTTCCAGAGCGGAAATTCTGGATGCCGTATGGGGTGTCAATTATGAACTGGGAACCAATGTTGTAGATGTTTACGTTAATTATCTCAGGAAAAAACTGGATAATCAGGAAGATAACAAACTCATCCATACCGTCATCGGAATGGGATATGTTCTAAAAAAACCATAACGGATGTTCAACAAAGTCATCACCAATCAAACCAAGACCATGGTTCTCCTGATGTTGGTTTTTACAGCCATCATTCTGCTGTTCAGCGGTCTGGTGTATTTTTCGATTGTCAACTTTTCTCATCAGAGATTTTACGAGCTTTTAAAAATCCGTACCACCACCATCATTCAGGTTGAAAAAAGCAAGGATGATCTGGACCTCCCGGAAAACTATATTCTGAATGGTCTAAATGACGAAGAGCTTCCGATGGAGCGCGACTATGTTTTCGCCGTTCCTGCCGATTCCAATTTCAATAAAATCTCTCAGGAAATTCATATTCCGACATCTTTTTTCAAGAATATCGTAAGAAATAAAGAGGCCAACTATAATGACAAGGAATTTTATTACATAGGCCAGACGTTCCGTCATGAAGATAAAAACTATATTGCAATTGCTTCGGCCAAAAATCATTATGTGGTTTATTATCTCGGCTTTCTGAAGAGAACATTAATAACCTGTATCGTTCTGTCGCTGTTTTTCAGTATGATCTTTTCTTTTTATTTATCTAAAACTTTGTTTAAACCGATTTTAAAAATCACAGGTAAAGTAAAGGAAATCAGCTCCGAAAACCTTCATCTCAGACTGGAACCTCAACCCGACAACAAAGAGCTCAACGAGCTGGTAGAAACATTCAACGATATGCTGAACCGTATCGAAACTTCGTTTGAAACCCAAAATCACCTCATCGGAAATGTCTCACACGAGCTGAGAACTCCACTTACCTCCATCATGGGAGAAGCAGATGTTGCCCTTTCGATATCAAGAACCAACAGCGAATACAAAGAAACCCTTGGAATCATCCTGGATGAAGCCGAAAAACTCGATAAAAAGATCAAAGCATTACTAATGATCGCGCAGACCGGATTCGACGGTAAAATCCAGAAAATGGACAAGGTAAGGATAGACCAGCTTCTCTGGGACGTGATTGAGACTTTACGAAGGATTGATTCAAGAAATAATATTTATCTCGACATCAGCATGCTTCCTGAAAATCCTAAAAAACTAAAAGTGCAGGGTAATGAGCAGCTGCTTCATCTTGCCGTTACCAATATTATTCAGAACGGATGTAAATATTCAAATTTCCAGCAGGTAAAAGTATCCCTTGGAGCGACCGATAATGATGTCTATATCATCATTAAAGATAATGGAATAGGAATTCCTCAACAGGAAATGAACAAGATCTATGACCCATTCTTCAGGGCTTCCAATACCCATAATTATGAAGGCTACGGAATCGGACTTCCTCTGGCCCGGAATATCGTAAGAATGCACCATGGTGAACTTATCGTAAGCTCTTATGAGAACCAGGGAACGACCGTACAGCTGCGTTTCCCAAATTTCTACAGCATGATGCAGGAAAATAAAGAGATTTGACAAAAAGTCTTAAAAATGTTATATAAGAAAAAACCAACCTCAGTGAGATTGGTTTTGCTTTTTTTTATTTAAAGTTGAATTTTACGGTAAACATTACCTGACTTGGCCGAAGCAGTATTCTCGTAAATCGGGTATCCGTATTACCAATTTCATAGGTTTCGAATACTTTCTTATTAGCTATATTCATCCATTTTAATTCAAAATCTATTTTCTTTTTAGCCCACGTAAATTGGTAAGATAAGTCATAAAATCCATTATGGTAATTCTGATCAACGGCACTCGTATTCACCTGATCCCAGTTGAATCCGATCGTATGATTTTCTATAGGATAGAAGAAAAGACCTAAATTGTGGGTAAATCCTCTTCTGCTGGCATCTGTAGATGCTCTACCAGAACTTGTTTGCTTAGTTTTGGAAAAGCTAGCATTATAATCGATACTCATCCAGCTGAAATACGTATTGTTAAACTTTAAGCCAACTGACTGCCCGTTATTTTTATTTGTGTAAAAAGCATTATTGAGGAAAAGGTCAGATTTTGTAGTATTATTGCTGTAGCTTACGGAAGCATTGGTTTTAAATTTTGGGAAATATTTTCCAACTTCTGCACTGTATCCGCTAGACAATACATGATTATCTCTCTCTAAGTATTCCATAACAGTATATCCCTGAACGATGGTTGGATTAGAAATAAGGTTTCTCTTCGCATCAGAATATCTGTAGTTGATGTTAAAGAATAAATTATTGAGTGGATTTCTATATTCTATTCTTGTTCCTGCAGATTTGTTGTTATTCTGAGGTATCGGATTGTTTGCGTCCATCGCATTGATTCCGTTGGGTGATGTCATCATAAATCCTGAATAGGCGGTATTCACCTCTCCAAAGTTATTGTTGATATTCGCATTTACTGAAGCTTTCCAGAAAGAAGCAAATGTATACTGTGCAAAAATACTCGGCTCAAAAGTTACCTTGTTCACATCTTTTGAAACGGATCTTGCAGGATCATCTGCCTTTATATTATTTGAATTTACTGGGAAATTTGCATAAATCATCCAGGAATCATTTTTATAATTCACGCCGACACTCGCATAAGGCGTTGCTGTAGTATAGGTAAGATCATTGCTGTAAGCCGAAATCGGAGTATAGACCGGGTTAGGATCATCAATAGCTGGCAGATTGGTCAGTACATTAGAAAGATCGGATACCAGATTTGTTGATTTAAAATTAAATCCTATTTCCGGAGTAAATGTCCATCCTTTTGTAGAGAAACCAATGTTCGCAGAATGGTTGGCTTCAAAAGTTTTCAGTCTCATATTTTGTGTAGCAAGACCCGACGTGTATGGTGTAAAGAATCCCGGAATCTGCAGATACGAAGCAGGCGATACTTCCAGGGTCTGCCTGTCGTTCTGATAGCTGATATAAGATAATACATTCACCATTTTCTCTTTCCACGGAACAATCGTACTTAGTGAGTTCTGGAATGAAGTAGTAGGAGACTCAACGGCTTCCTCTCCATTTCTGCCAGAATTTGGCAAAGTGCTATTTCTATCTACAATTGCCCGGTCTGCATTCCAGTATTGAGAAAAACTGGTTGTATTTTTAAAGAAGCCTTTTTTCGCATTCTTGGTGAAGATCAATTCTCCTTTTGCCTTATCTGTATAAAAATTATTACGAATATTCTGGAATACTGTTGTAGCGGGTAATTTGTCAGTAGCAAAAATCTCTTGTTGGATATAAGATTCCCTTTCCACTGCGTTATTTGTATAATTCGCATTGGCTTTCAGTTCCCATTCTTTCTTTTTATCGATGTTGGTAAGATAGTTGGCAGACACATAATGCACGCTGTTCATCAGGTATCTTTTTACCGGGAGATTGGGTGTGCTTGCATTTTCCACATTCAGCCAATCGTTTTGGGAAGCATTGATTCTTCTACCCTCAAATCTGTTTCCGAACGCCAATATATTTCCTTCATTTTCTACCTGTTCGCCGGTATTATTGGTTTTGTAATTAACAACCCACTGGCTTTTCTGCCCGAAAAACATAGGCGTTAATTTGATATTCCATAAAAAAGGATCTGCTCCCACTCCTACTTCACCTCGACCCGTCATGGTAACAGAATTTTTCAATTTGATGTTGATGGCAGCCTGATCAGAAGGCACTTTATCCTGAAGAATCTTTACAGGCTGGTGGTTTTCAAGAACCTCAACTTTCTGTACCGCATCTTTCGGAAGAGAGTTGTTGATTGTTCCGTATCCGCCTTCCATCAGGTCTTTCCCGTTTACGTAGAACTTATTGATGGCATTACCCTGATAGAGGATGGTACCATCTGTATTTACTTCAATGCCAGGGATTTTCTTCATGACGTCGGCCAGCGTTCTGTCGCTTTTGCTGTCGAAAGCTTTCAGGTCGTAAGCAATGGTATCGCCTCTTGCTGTGATCATTTTTGTTTTCAGCTTCACTTCTTTGATTTCGGTTGCTTCCCCTTCCATCTTGAAGTTTACGGTCTGGTCGCTATTGCTGATCTGCCTGGTTAATGGTCTTTGATTGAACGCCTTTACTTTGAGGTCTACATTAGACTCTGCAGAAGTAAAAGTTACTTTATACTCTCCTTTGGAGTTGGTAATTGCATAGGCAAGAATGGCATCTTTGCCAGGCTCTTCTATGGTTACACTCGCACTGGGGATTGCCACGCCGTCTTCATCCGTGATCTTCCCCGAAACTGTTTTCTGTGCGAAAGAAAATGCGGAGAAAAGCATCATCAGGAATAAAGTAATTCTCAATTTCATAATTTACTATTTACCCAATTAGTTAATGGTTAAAGCTTTTTGTTACACAATTTTAAAGATTGATTAATTTGAGAAAAGTTAAAAATTGCTTTTTATCACTATAAACACCGTTATAACTGTTTTCTTTTCCTTAAAAAATATTATAAAAAAATTTGTTTTTTGCCTAAAAAGAAAAATTTTACATAAAACCAAGCTCTCTGTTTTTTTACTTTCATGATATATTTCTGATAAAGAAAAATATTTCTAAAATGATTGCTTCCGTCATATTTTATCAACTTTTTAACAATTAGCTTTATAAAATAAAGTTTTTATATTAGCATGAAAATGAATCTTTTTTGTTCATTATTGTGTTTTTGCCCTGTAATACTTTACAGGGCGTTTTTGTTTATATTTAAATTTTATTTAGAATAAATAACAAAAAAATGATTTGAATCATAAATTAAAAAAACCTTAAATCCGTTAACATATATTTTTATTTAATAATTTTGTAACATTAAATTTTAAAACAAATGGGAATCAATTTAAAGCCTATTGATATTGTTGATGATATTACTCAGGAAGAATTCATTGAAAAATATCTTAAGCCCAGAAAACCTGTAGTGATCAGGAATATGGCGAGAAAATGGCCCGCATACCAGAAATGGACCATGGATTATATGAAGGAAGTAGTTGGAGATGTGGAGGTTCCGTTGTATGACAGTTCCAAGGCTGATCCCGCTGCTCCCATTAATGCTTCTGCAGCAAAAATGAAATTCGGAGACTATATAGATCTCATCCAGAGAGAGCCTACAGATCTTAGGATTTTCTTATTCGATCCGATCAAATTTGCACCCAAACTGTTGAAAGATTATATTTCTCCTAAAGACCTGATGGGTGGCTTTCTTGATAAATATCCCAATATGTTCTTCGGTGGAAAAGGTTCTGTAACATTCCTTCACTTTGATATTGATATGGCACACATCTTCCATACACACTTTAACGGAAGAAAACATATCCTTCTTTTCGATTACAAATGGAAAGAAAGACTGTACCAGATTCCTTATGCAACGTACGCCCTGGAAGATTATGATATTGAAAATCCTGATTTTACAAAGTTTCCTGCATTAGACGGCGTAGAAGGAATAGAATGTTTCCTTGAACATGGAGATACGCTATTTATGCCGACCGGCTGGTGGCACTGGATGAAATATCTTGACGGCAGTTTCTCAATATCCTTAAGAGCCTGGGACAAATCGTGGGCCGTAAAAGCACACTCCTTATGGAATCTTACCGTTCAGCGTAAGTTTGATGATATCATGAAGAAGAACTTCAAAAAGAAGTATATGGACTGGAAAGAGAAAATCGCCGTGAAAAGAGCAGAAATTGCTTTGAAAAGAGGACTACCGAAATAAAAAATAATGAAAGACTGCCTGAAAAGACAGTCTTTTTTATATCGATTATTTTAATTCTTAATATACTGTGGATCTACAAAATCCGTGAGCCAGACATTGTTTTCTGATAGGTAAAATAGAATTCCGTCTTCATACATTTTCCCCGTCATTACTGTAAAAAGGAAAGGCTTTCCATGTCGCATACCTACTTTTGTGGCTGTATCTTTATCACTGCTTAAATGTACATGTTGCCGGTTTCGCTTTTCAATCCCTTTTTCTAAAATAGAATCTACATTGATCTGCGCTGTTCCATGATAGAGAAATTCCGGTGGCTGCTTTGGTCTCAAGGCTAAATCGATGTCAATCGAATGTCCCTGATTGGCTCTGATCTGGGTTTTATCTTCATTGAATATGAATCTTTTTTTATCATTGGTTTCTACGATCTCATCCAGTTCTTCCAAGGTAAAATCTCTACTCTGCTCTGCACATTTCTCCCGTAACTCTTCAACATTTGCCCAACCTTTTTCATCTAATTTTAATCCGATAACTTCTGGTTTATGTCGTAGAACCAAGCTTAGAAATTTGCTTATTGTTTTCTTGTGCTGCTCATTCATACGTTATGTTTTTATAATATTAATTCAGAAATAAACTCTAAAAATTCCGGCTTTAACCTTATTTTCCATCACGCAAGACTGACAAGCTTATCAAACAACAGCTTCATGCCTCTGGTAGCGGTTTCTTTCATTACAACGGCTCTTTCTCCATAGCCGAAGCCTGTTTCATTGGGATTAATGACAATTAAAAGACAATCATCTTTAATGGCATGAATCAATCCTGCTGCCGGATACACCTGCAGAGATGTTCCGATGACTAAAAATATATCGGCTTCTTTGGCCAGTTTTGTGGCCTCTATCATTAAAGGGACTTCTTCTCCAAACCAAACGATAAAAGGTCTTAACTGTGCCCCATCTTCCGCTTTATCGCCTATTTTGATGTCATGTTTCTGTTCATAAATCAAAGTTTTATCATTACATGAGCAGGATTTGAACAATTCACCGTGCAGATGTAAAATGTTTGTAGAACCCGCTCTTTCATGAAGATCATCGATATTTTGTGTAATGATCTGAACCTCGAAATACTTTTCCAGCTCTGCCAGCAATTGATGGGCTTCATTTGGTTCAACTTCATGGAGCTGGCGGCGGCGCTGGTTGTAAAAATCCAATACCAGAGCTCTGTCTTTACGCCATCCTTCCGGGCTGGCAACATCTGTGATGCTGTGATTTTCCCAGAGTCCATCGCCGTCTCTGAAGGTTTTTATTCCGCTTTCGGCACTGATTCCTGCGCCGGTTAATATAGTTAGTTTTTTCATTGGTTTATTAATATATCTAATCAATTTAAATTCGGATTATTTTAATTATTCTTCTTTTGTTATTCCATTTGACCAATTTATACAAAATCATATACAAATACCTCAATATTCTGCTTAAGCAAAGTCTTTTCAATAATAGGGCCTATTACCTCCCATTTTCCACCAGCCAAACCACAACCAATTCTTGGCATATGTATACTTGCATTTAATTGTAAAGCTTCATCAGTAAGTTTCTTCAGGCAGTTTTCAACCGCATCATACCTTATCGGAGCTATTTCTTTTGAAGTAGTGATGGTTTTATGTTGACCGATCATATTACATACCCATACATCTTCTTCAACCTGAATCATTTGGACTTGGCCAAGTTCAAAGTGCCTTCCGCCTTTAAACCATTTTCTATATTCCTCTTCAGGTTTATTCCATTTTTTAGAAACTGCCAGTACAAAACCCTTTCCCCAGCCGCCGGTATCGTTGCAGATATGAGCAATTATTTTATTTCCTACAGCAGACGGACTCGTAGCATCACCTTTTATATATCTAATCTCTTGCATTATGCTAATTTCTGATTAATCTTTTTAAAATCTTTCGAATACGGAGAATAGGATCCCCATACCGAATCAAACTTTATTTCAAATTTCTTCCAATTCAATGTTTCATCGATCTGATCCAGGCAGGTAATCACCAGATTTTTCCGATGGGCAGTTCCATATCCTTCATCTACAGTTAATGCATAATTCAATAAATCATAGTCCAGCTCCCCTATCCGGAATGCGCCCTGATATTCATTAAATATACAGGTTTCTTCTTCATTATTTTTCAACGACAGTTGCTTTTCATTACTCATCCAGCCATTTCCATGGCGTGTAGCATAAGCTCTGGTGACATAAAACATTTCAATATGTTCAACGCCTATTCTCCTGCATACTTCATGTGCATTTTTTGAAGTGGTATGAGCATATGTAACATTCGGAAATACACCATGATCCATATCGAGCAGAATTCCCTGGCTGCCTTCAAAAATAAAATGATCAAATGAATTGAGAAAGCCATAGCCCTGAATTTTCCAGTCTATCTGATCAATGGCATATAAAAAATCATCCAACGCTTTCTGGATCTCTTCTCCTTCTGTAAAACCGTAATAAAAAGCGATGCCTTTAAGCTTCTCAATCAGCATAGCTCTGGGCGCAATCATATCTGCTGCAAATAGCCTGTAGGGACTTTCATGCCGTTTCATGGTAGCTCCTATTCCTTTTCCGCAAGTTCCATGCTCCGTATTTCTGTTGTCTTTCCTGTTGTATAGAACATCAAAAGGAGTAGTTACTTTTGCAAGCGGATGAATATATAGGGTTGTGTTAGCATTTTTCTTTTTCAGTTCCTGATATTCATTATACAGAAAAACAGGTTGAATGGTGCAATGTTCCGTAAAATAAGACGACAATCCCCGTAATGCACCGCTGCAAAAACTTGAATGTATATGTTTACGGTCATCAATCATAACAGTATGTGCGGCCTGCTGTCCTCCTGAAAACCGGATGACAATGGCATCGGGATTTTTCGTTGCCAGAAAGTCGGTAGTGATCCCTTTACCTTCATCCCCGAATCCCAGTCCTATAACAATATCTGCTGTTTTCATTTTAAAATATCTGAATCTGATTCCATCCTTGCTGATCTCCATATCCGGCCTCTTTATACCTTTTGCAGACAATCTTCTTAATCACATACGGAACATCTCTGTAATCGGTAATAGAAACACAGTATTGCCCTAAAAGTTCTTTCCAGCCGCGATCTGCCCAGATCGCCTGATCTGAATGCAAAACACTGATATGATACACCTCGTATTTTTTTCTTGCTTCTTCCAGGAGTTCTTTATGTGTAAATGTCTGCTGACCTGTTCCCATAATCTCTCTGATGGCAGATGCAGGAAGTGTTTTTAGGCAAGGTTCATCACCTACGGTAAACAGCAGCCCTTTCAGATTTCTTTTTTCAAAAGCATCGGTTCGGGTATGAAAAGCGGCAAAATACCACGCTAAAAGATAGCTTTCTCCGGCATTTCCGCCACCTCCGGATTCGATATACGTTCGGGTAAGCCACATATCCAGTTCTTCGTCGCCAGACTCAAACTGGCCCACCTGCAAAGGATAATTATCGCACTCATGGTCTCCTATTCCCATGAAAAGAAGCGCTGCATCGGGAACACCGTCCTGGATAATGCCGCCCATCAGTTTAGGAAGCCCTTCCTGAATCAGGTTGTACGGAATATGTCCCATACTTCCGGTGACATCAAGTCCTAAAATTATTGGAAATGAGTTTGGATGTACGGATGAATCTCTGGCTTCCCGGAAAGAAATACCGTTAGGATTCATCGATTCATGTGCCCTCCTTTTAGCATTCTGAGTGAAAATTTCACCTGCACTTTTTGATGCATATCCCATCTTTCTTGCTCTGTCGAAACGAGCGTCCATGTCGTATCTTGTACTTCCCATAACTTAGATTTTTTTAGTTAAAGACTTAATTATATAATAACATTTTAATCAGAACTGATTTTAATTGCGTTATTATTACACAAATTTAAAGCAATATGATTTTAATCTCCAAATTAATTTGCGTTAATTTTACACTAAAATAGATAACCAACTGATTTACTGAGATTAAAATTTATTATCTGTTATGAATATGAATGTGATTTTATGATGTAAATTTTATTCACATGACTTAAATATCAATGGTGGCTAAGCGGAGCCGAAGCCACAGTGTACCGCGACCCTCGAGAATCCCAGGGGTCCGTCAACCGACTACTTTTTGTCGTTCCCTATAAATCGCATATTTACATACTCTAAAACACTATTACCCTTCTACCCTCCCACTCAAGCCGGCTGAGCGGAGCCGAAGCCACCTCTCCCACAAAAAAAACTCCGGCCAGGGAATCTTCCCCAAGCCGGAGCACCATTATACTAAAAGAAGGATTGCCAGTTCTTTCATTAGGAATCATTTTCACTGACTCAAATGATTTCCCTTTCATAATTCTGGCAAATTATTCGCAAGAGAAATTATTGCATTTTATCACAAGCCAGTTGCTTGCTTCCTAGCAAGCATCTTGTTAGCCTCGAAGTAAGACCCCTGCTTGCTACCTAACAATCACCTTGCTTGCACCGAAGCAAGCCTCTTGTTCTTATTCTATCGTAGAGATACGCTTTGATTTTATGGAGAATGTTTGACATTGTTGTTTTTTTAAATGGTTAAATTTGTTATTTAGACTCTGACAGGATTATCAAATCTGTCAGGTTATGATTTATTAATTTTCTTGTTGTCGAATTGCTGGCTAGAGTGTCTAGTTCATACCCCAAACCCTGTCCGAATCTTGCTTTAAAACCGATACGAGCGAGACTCTCGCGCCAGCGTGGAATATTTCTAGATAATCTTTTCAACAACGAAAGAAACATTATTGTTTGTACCACATTGGACATTCCCACATGTATAAAATGTGAATCTATACATTGTTTTATTTGTAACATCAGTTAATATCCCTTGAATATAGGTGGCATGGTCTCTAATCCCAAATCCCATCAGATTCATCCAAGTACTATTAAATGAGAAAGAAGCACCAGATGAACCATAGCCATTATTGTTATATCCCCATAAATATCTGTATGTAGCATTTATGGTTCCACTAGCTGTACTAATCTGTATATATGCGGTCACAGTATTATTAAGATTCGCAGAATTTGCATTGATCACTCTAAATTTAATATTATCAATTGAAATAACAGGACTTGTATCTCCAATGTTAGCAGGAGTATCCACAAATGAACCTTTTAGTGCAATAGGTGTAGTTGCAGTATTTAACTGATCCCAAAACGGAATACTATTTGTCCCGATATTCACTTCATATTTATTGACATCCAAATTATAAATCAAAGATCCTTTTGGTGGTAAAACTAAGGCATCCCTTTGAGTTGTAGACATTCTTGGGGCTACAAATGCACCAACAGTAGAATTAATATCTAGGGCTGCTGCTGGATTAGCCGTGCCGATACCTATCGATCCATTATCCTTCATGACAATATCTGTTCCGGCATTCCTTGCAGTTCCGTCGGCTTTAGTTCCTAATTTTACAAGACCGCTAGTGGTGTCATTGATCCAGGCATCATTGGTAGTATCTCCTGTTGCTGTCATTTTTTGCCAAACACTACCGTCAAAATAATAATATCCTTCTGCGGTAATATTGGCTGTCTTGGTACTTGGAGAAGCAACTGCCGAAAGGGCATAGACGATAGCTCCTTTTTGGGCGGTATCATATTTTCCATCTTTTCCTTTAATGTCAACCCCTTCCAACCTTGGGGCAATTAATCCTTCAGCGGTAGTGCTGCCAGTTGTTTTGGCAGTAATATCAAGGGTTGCTTTGGGTGAGGTGTTATTAATCCCCACCTGGGCTTTAATAATGAGGCTGATGAATAGAACAGCCAGTGTAATAAAATGTTTCATTGTTTTGTATTTTATATTGTTGTTATATTTTTAATTTTGAACACGAAGCGCACAAAGTTTTTTTATCTATGATATGCTTTTGAGTTTCACAAAGGCGTTCTACTTATAAGAGTCCGCTGAGTCTATCGTCACTTCGAGTAGATTTTAAAAAAATCATATCGAGAAGTTTATGAGTTGGAGAATCAATTTCATTCTCGATACATTTTTTCTTCACTTTGTTACGAAAAAACACTCGAATTGACGAAACACAAATGGTACTGATAGTTGAACACTAATTTCACAAATATTATGTGGAAATGCTTTGCTTAGATCCCTACGGGATGACAAACGGAGTGCAAAGGTGTGCTGTCACATTAAAGCATCCGTGTTATTGTGCGTAGATATTTGTGCATATTTGTGTTTAAATAATTCGTGTCATTTGTGTTTGATAAAATGTCGCAAATATGGGAGGAGGGCGGCTGAACTGATTGTAAATAATTTTTAAGAGGTTGAAATGGTTGATAAGGGGATATAAAAGTTTCTTTTTAGCATGATTTGCGCCTTCGAAAACTCTCTGAGCGGAGCCCACCATTTGGTGGTGGTGTTTTACCTGAAAAGAACTTCCTAAAACAGCTGTTGATAAAGAATTATTTGAGTTTCCAAGATAATGTGAACTCTTTGGAACTGTAAAGCTCACCTGATCTGATCCGGTAAAAGTATTTTTGCTTATGGAAGAAGATTTTAGCTTAAAGAAAGACTTATGTTTAGTCGTATCATACTGTCTTACTATTGCTTGATTCTCTTCTGACAGGAATACAGTATTGGAGATCTCAACCGGTAATTCAACAAACAAATAAGAATCTTCGGAGATAAAAATTGTTGAATCGGAGTAATAAAAGGGAGTCTGGGAACTAATGAAAATAGCAATGAAAAATACCTGCAAGCACAGCATCCTTACGCTAAAACGCAGGAAATGAGGGAGCTGGGAAAGGGTCATCATTTGTAGTTTCATTGTGCTTAAAAAAGTAGTCACACTTAGACTACTTTTAGTGCCAATGATTTAAGAATCAATATGTTTTTCTTTTTTAGGGTAAAAACGATGGCAGTTTCTTTTCCTCTTAAGCGCCCGATTTTTAAAGGGATCTACTGTTTCAAATTAATTAACATATTAAAAAACAAAGGATTATTATTTGGAAGTAATGATAATTTGTTTACATTTGTCACAGAAAAAGTAGTCTAAGTGTGACTACTTTTTTTTAATCGATAAGATGTATTTAAATCTTTAGAATATTCATGATCGCTGAATATTTCTTATTTAATTTCAAAATAAAATCCCTGCTCTTCCAGTTCTTTATATTTTTCCTGATTAAAGGTAAATAGCTTTCCAGGCCTGCCGCTTCCTTCTTTTTTGACGTTTTCAGTTTCATTTAACAGTCCATAGCTCATGATTTTTTTCCGGAAATTCCGACGGTCGATTTCCTGTCCGATAATGGTTTTGTAAAGATTTTCGAGATCTGAAAACGGGAATTCTTCATTCAATAAATTAAAACCAATCGGCTGATATTGGATCTTGGTACGAAGCCTCTTTAAGGCCAGATCAATTATGTCTTTGTGGTCAAAAGCCAGCTCCGGGAGATTGTTTATGCTGAACCATTGGGCATCGTCGGCATCTGAATCGGCAGTGAGCTGATGATAAGAAGGATTTACGAGTCCCAAATAGGTTACAGAAACTACCCTGTTCCGGGGATCACGACCGACATTTCCAAAGGTGTAGAGCTGCTCCAGAAAATCCGGTGTAATTCCGGCTTCTTCATGCAGTTCTCTTTTTACAGCATCATCCAGGTTTTCATCATCAAGAACCAGTCCGCCCGGAAGTGCCCATCCGCCTTTAAATGGTTCAATATTTCTTTTAATAAGAAGAATATGAAGGTCTTCTTTGTCAAAGTATCCGAAAACGACGGCATCTACCGCTACTTTTATATCCTGTAATTTCTTTGGAGTGTTCATTGCCAGATTTGCGTTGTGAGTACACAAAATTACAATTTAAACAAAGACGGTCAACATTAAAATGAAAATTCTGTGAAATCTCTTTAAAATTCCGACCATTTTTTATGTTTTGAAAACCTTGGCAGGATCACCTCCTGCAAAAAGGATTAGAATGGCAGTAATCATATCTCGAAGCTCCATTGTAATCCGCCTTTTTGCGGTTTTGTAGCCTAA
>NZ_JBYRIW010000012.1:0-101719 GCF_057815395.1 Chryseobacterium sp. 27AL
ATCGAGAATGAAATTGATAATCAAACTTATAAACTTCTCGATACGATTTTTTCAAAATCTACTCGAAGTGACGGAGTGAATCTAAATGCACAACGTGTAAGAGTCTTAGTGTACTTCGTGTTAAAGAGCCGGCTTAGTGCGCTCTTTTAAGCAGAACGCCTTTGTGAAACTAAAAAACAGATCGTAATAAGAAAATCTTAGTGTGCTTCGTGTTCACAATGTCACGCTAATCCTAGAAACCCAGGTGATTTGTGTTTAAAAAAACAATTTAAAAAATATAACAACCTAAATACAGAACAATGAAAAATATATTTACAACCGCTGTGATCTTTTTCAGCATCACCACATTCGCACAGGTGGGGATTAATAATACCTCTCCCAAAGCAACCCTTGACATTACCGCCAAAGCAACCGACGGCAGCAAACCCGAAGGATTGATTATCCCAAAATTATCCGGTGATAATATCCATACGGCAACAGCCAACGCCGTCTATGGAGCAGCACAGAAAGGACTTATTGTTTATGCCTCTTCAGCTGATACCAATCCTACCGGGGCAACAGCTAATATTACCGCTGAAGGCTATTATTTTTTTGATGGTGGGGTATGGCAGAAAATTATAACCGGAAAAGTAGCCAATGCAGATCTTTCTACAGGAGTAGGAGGAATCTACAAAGGAAGTGGTTCTTTATCAGGTAATACCATCGTGACACAGGGTGCCAATACGTTGGCTTTTACTTCTACAGCCACGAATGGGTTTTCTGTAGATGGAACTACACTTTCTGTAGATGCTGCGAATAACAGGGTAGGAATCGGCACAACTTCTCCCCAAGCCATAATGCATATTTCGGGAACAAGTGGCGATCATCTCAGACTGACAAACTCATCTTCAGATTGGGCATTAGGAAGTGAAAATGCAGGAGGACAAAACGGGATACCAGGACAATCGTCATTCAATATTACAGATAGAGTTAATAGTGTCAGACGTATGACGATAGGTGTTGACAATAGTTTCAGATTAGGGGGCAATATTGCTACGGGCAATTCAGCGCTATCTATTGACGGCCCTACCAACAAAGTGGGAATAGGAACCAATACTCCTCAGGCAACTTTAGACATTAAAGCCGGGAGCAATGGCAGCGTTGCCGAAGGGCTTATCGCACCCAGACTGACCGGGACTCAGCTCCAGGGTTTCACTTATACCTCATCACAGACAGGAGCGATTGTTTATGTAACGGCGGCTCCTGCAACTCCTGCAGGCCAGACGGCTAACGTTACCGCAGCAGGTTACTACTTTTTTGATGGCAGTGCTTGGCAGAGGATCTTGGCAACCTCCTCAGGAGATACTACTAATGATGGCTGGGTTAATGACACCACCAATTCGATGATAAAACTTGGATCAAAAGCTGATGGTACAGCAAGAACTGCAGGAACCGATGTGGTACTGAAAGATGACGGAAAGATAGGTATTGGCACTGCGACACCCGGCTCTTTATTAGATCTTGTTGCTGATAATAAAGGAACAGGAGGACAAGATGACATCTCTCTCAGCTCATATAACTCAACAGGTTCTCCATCTCCAGGACTGATATTCAGGACAGCACGTGGTACTGCTGCTGCACCAGCCAATTTACAAAATGGCGATGAGTTGGCAAATATCATGTCTTCAGGTAGAATAGGAGGAAATGCAACTACTACTTCGAGTATTATAACCAGATATAAAGGTGATGGTACTACAAACCTTTCAAATATAACGTTTAATGCCAGCGGAACCGATCGTATGCTGATCGATGAAAACGGGAGGGTAGGAATAGGGACAACAGCCCCGAAAACATTACTTCAGGTGCAATCTCCGGCAGGCTCTGCTGCTCCGGTAGCTGCTTTTTCCAGTGTTAATTGTGGGGCAGGATGTGGTCAAGGGACAGCAAAAAATATTGTCCTTAATAATATACATACAAACAATAGCCTTTTTGCTTCTATTGATTTTGTTCCGGGGGGAGATCCAACAGATCCATCCGGTGCTTCTATACAGGGGATCGACAGGGACTTTACCAACAACTATGCAGGGCTCTCCTTCTTTACAAGAAACGCAACAGATTATGATTCCAGAATGGTAATAAAATCTTCCGGGAATGTGGGGATTGGAACGAATGCTCCATCAGCAAGATTCGAAATCAATTCCGGAACAGCAAATACTTCGGGACTAAAGTTTAGCAATTTAAATTCTTCTACCACAGTAGGTACAGGACAAGCCTTGGGAGTAGATGCAAGTGGAAATGTGATAACAGTTCCAAATCCTACCGCAGCAAGTGTAACAACATCTGAGGCATTTGCAACAAGTGGTGGTTTTAATGTAAATGATTTAGCGTGGACTACTGTTTCAGGATCTAGTCAAACAATTACAATTCCTACAGGAGGTAAGGCTGTATTTCTAAATTTTATGCTGGGTGTCGATTACGGTACTTTTCCAACTGGAGCCGGAAGTTCATATTACACGGCAAAACTTTTTATAGACGGTGTTGCAACTAACGTCTTCCAAACAACACAGGAGCCAGGCATAGCAGGAGCTCAGACGCAGTACAGTTTAAGCAGTGTGAAGTTTCTTACAGCAGGTAGTCATACAGTCGATGTAAGGATGATGAGAACTTATAATAATGGTGCAACAAGCGGACAAAATATGCGATGCGATGTTATGTCCATGAGCTTTAATGCCAGTTATATTAATTAAGATGCTCACACCAGCAATTTGGCAACAACAAAATTAATGACTAGTCCTAACAGGGTTGAAAATCCTACTAGGGTATAAATAATAACAATTTAACAACCATTTAAAACAAACAACGATGGCAAACATCCTACACAAAATCAAAGCGTATCTCTATGATAACGTTTTAACCAAAGACAATCCTAATGATTACACGGCCCGCACGGTAAGTGAGCGAAGCCTTAATGTCCGGCAAATCTGCCAGGCAGCAGTGACAAGAGGCGGTGCAGATATCTCTGCTTCCTCAATGGAACATGCTACCGAGCTATTCCTAAAAGAGATGGCGTATCAGCTTTGCGATGGCTTTTCGGTTAATACCGGGTACTTTACCGCAAGTACTACCATTAGAGGTGTATTTGATAGTCCTTCGGAGACGTTTAACAAAGACAAGCACAGCATTATTTTCCAGTTCAACCAGGGAGAAAAACTGAGGGCAGAAATTCCCAACATTGAAGTCAATATTCTGGGCGTAGCAGAAGCTTCTGCCGTTATCCTACAGGTAACGGATGTGAAAAGTGGTTCGGTAAATGATCTTCTTACGCCGGGAAGAAACCTGAAGATTGTCGGAAGTAAGATCAAAGTCGCAGGTGACGACTCTTTGGTAGGGATCTTTTTCGTAGACACCGCAACACAGGGAAGAACGAAAGTAGAGCAAAGTGATATTGTTACTAACAATCCTTCGGAGGTTATGGTAATCATTCCCGCATTACCGGCGGGAGCTTATAGAATAGAGATCGTAACACAATATGCAGGCAGTATTATTCTAAAGGAACCTCGCATCGCAATCTTTGACAGAGAATTGGCCGTAGAATAACAATCGGATTGCATCGGTGCATGCAAGAGGTTTGCAAGGGCGCTTGTAAGGGTATTGCAAGGAGGCTTGCAAGATGATTGCAAGGGAGCATGCAACCGGTTTGTGATAACAAACATATCCTAATACTGCAATTATATTATACAGTTAAGATATATATCAGCGCAAAAGCATTCCATCATGAGGGATTGGTATTTTTCATCAGTGTGTGGCTCCGGTTGGGAAATCTTTCCCTTCCGGAGCTTTTTTTGTGAGGTGTGGCTTCGAGTCGCCTCAGCCACCATTGAACGGAGGCCACCACGCTCCCTTGTCATCCCGTAGGGATCTAAGCCTGAATCTTTCCAGGATAATGTTAACGATGCCGAGATTCCTACGGAAATCACAGATTCGACGTAGTCAATGACAAAGTGTGTGGGTAGTTTTCGGGAGTTTTAGAGTATGAGCGTTTCAGCGTCTTAGGTTTATGGATATTTCTACAGAACGACAGAAAGCAGTCAACTGGCGGACCCCTGAGGTTCTCGAAGGGTCGCGTTAGACTGGAGGGACTGGTGGCTTCGAGTCGCCTCAGCCACCATTGAACGGAGGCCACCACGCTCCCCTGTCATCCCGTAGGGATCTAAGCCCGGATCTTTCCAGGATAATGTTAACGATGCCGAGATTCCTACGGAAATCACAGATTCGACGTAGTCAATGACAAAGTTTGTGGGTAGTTTTCGGGAGTTTTAGAGTATGAGCGTTTCAGCGTCTTAGGTTTATGGATATTTCTACAGAACGACAAAAAGCAGTCGACTGGCGGACCCTGAGGTTCTCGAAGGGTCGCGTTAGACTGGAGGGACAGGTGGCTTCGAGTCGCCTCAGCCACCATTGAACGGAGGCCACCACGCTCCCCTGTTATCCCGTAGGGATCTAAGCCTGAATCTTTTCAGGATAATGTTAACGATGCCGAGATTCCTACGGAAATCACAGATTCGACGTAGTCAATGACAAAGTGTGTGGGTAGTTTTCGGGAGTTTTAGAGTATGAGCGTTTCAGCGTCTTAGGTTTATGGATATTTCTACAGAACGACAGAAAGTAGTCAACTGGCGGACCCTGAGGTTCTCGAAGGGTCGCGTTACAACTGGCTGCTGAGCGGAGTCGAAGCCAAAAATAACGGCTCCCAAATCGGAGCCGTTAGTATATCGATTATTGTCCCTGCTGCATCACGCCGCCACTTTCTTCTTTCTTCGTCTGGTTCAGGATGTTGGCATCTTCCTTCGCCAGCTTGTTTTTCGTCGGAATCTTGTAATTGACGGAAAGACCGAAGTTTCTGGTGTCGTATTTACTTTTGATGTACACCGATTCACCCGTAGGAGGATTTGACCGTACCTGCATCACCTGTCCGTTGAAGATATCATTTGCAAAGATGGAAACCGTTAAGCGATTATCCATGAATTTCTTTGTTACTGTGAGATCAAAAGAGTTGTTGAACGGTTTTTCTGCGGTGAAGTAGAAATATCCTGCTTTTGGGGTTAGGTAACTGTAATTGGCGGTCAGCTTAATATCTTTTGGTAAAATGATCTGCGTCATGATGTTGAAGATCCAGAAGCCTTTGTTGTTCAAATTGTCAATATCATGTTTCTGGTACCCGGCGTATAAGTACATGAAATTAATTTTATCAGGATTAAAATTAAACTTCATGATCTCGCTTAGTGGCTTACTAAAAATCATAAACGGAACAGGCAACCCGACATTGAAATTATGAATTCTCATGTCTGAAATATTAATCTGCTCATTAAATAAATTCCTGCCGTCTTTCCTGATGATCTGTGCCACTTGGTTTTTTGCTGAACTCACGCTGTAGCCGATAAATGCATAATCAAAAGCTGAAATCTTCAGTTCATAATTATCGAAGATCGTCGGCTGAAGATTCGGGTTACCGTTAACCTGGGTATTAGGTCCCTGGAAGGTCACGTTATTCGGGTTTAGGGCAGAAATACTTGGTAAGCTGATCTTTTTGTTATAATTGGCTGCCACATAAACCTGGTTCATGAGGTTGTACTGAACACTGGCATTCGGGAATAATTTAAACTTATTGAAAGGAATAAGATCGGCTTCCGTAAGTGTATTATTTTTATCGTAATATCTGGTAATCCCCGAAATGTCATAATTCTCAGCACGGGTTCCCAGGATGAAATCAAATTTCTTCAGCTTTGCCTGGAATTCAAGATAGGTGGATGTCGTTTGCCTTGTGTAATCGAGATTGGTAATGCCTTTACTTTCAGTATCAAACTTCTGATGTTCGTACAACCCGCCCAAGCTTACTTTTCCCCCGTCAAGAAGGTTGAGTGGCTGTGAATAATCCACTTTGAAATTGGCAATTCTCATGTCGGATTTATTATCTAAAACATTTCCTAAAGAGATCCGTGGTTCTGGAGTGTTTATATCTTCATAGGTTTTATCTCTGAAAATATTATCCTGGGCAAACTTGCTGTTGGAACGGGTATAGCCAAACTGGAAATCCAGCTTCTGGGATTTGTCGGTAAAGCGCTTTTGGTAGGTTGCCACGGCTTCCTGTCTTGTGGTAAGGGTATGGGCCGCATCGGAAGCGTCAAAACGGAAATTCCGGTACGTATACGCCGCAGGGTCGGATCCGGGGATCTGTTGTTTTTCCTCGCCGATACCGTCGCTTAAGGTATAATTGTCATTGTTGTTGTGGTAGATGTCATAGTTTAAAAGCAGGCGATCTTGTCCGAGGTCAAAAGTGATCCCCGATTTGGCGAAGTAGCCTCTTCCGAATCGGTCGGTATTGCTGGTCAAGAGATCATCCTGTTTGCCACTCAGCGTACTTTCACGGTAGTTCTGACCGACATTCAGCTGCCATCCGAAGATTTTATTTCTCGCATTTAAATTTAATGAATTACTCGTTCTGCTTCGGAATTTATCATAGTTCGTGAATGAGTAGTTTCCGGAATACGTAGCCGTTAAATATTTATTGGCGTTCTTATTGGTGATGATGTTCATGATGGCGCCCCCTGAAGTAGCGGGAAATTCAGCTCCCGGCTGGGTAATCACCTCAATTCTGTCTACGGAATTGGCCGGCATTCCTTCAAGGAACGAGTTAAGCTCATTAGAAGTGATATTTAAAGGTCTTCCGTTGAGGTATACATCCAGCACCTTTCCCTGGTACATCATTCCGGCGATATCAGTAGATACCAGCCCCGGCAGTTTCTTAATCCCTTCTAAAACATTACCGTTATTAAGTTGTGGCTGCTCCGAAAAGTCGAAGATCGTACGGTCGGCTTTCTGCTCAACGGCTTTTTTAGTTTTGGTGATGGTAACCCCTTCAATTTCTTTTTCTTTAACCTGGTTATTGATCTTTTCCTGAGCATACATAAAGACTGTACCCAGAAACGATAAAGCAATAATTGTTTTTTTCATAATGTCTTGTCGTATCAGGTTAGACGCATGAAAATGTTTTTTGTTACAGGGGTTCGCTTTATTTTATATATTTTAAAACGGATTCTGGTTTATATTTAGGGCTTCGTTTTAGGAAATCCATGAAAAAAGCGGTATGGGTGCCTCCCATAAGCAGTACGATTCGGTCATTTTTATTAATACTGATCTTATTGAAGTTGGAAAACATCACCAGATTTCTGTGATACATTTTAGCGGCTTCGTCGGCTCCCTCGTTTTTATCTTTTGTCGAGACATAAGTGAGCATATCAGCATTGATGTTGATCAGCATATCTAATACCTGAGGATGATTATTGAATTTAAATAACTCCCGGAAAGTCATTTGATTTTCAGGATACTTTTTTTCGCTTTCTTCCACGAGTTCACCATATTTCTGATAGGTTTCGTCTTCCAGTTTGTTTTTAAGATTATAATACAGGCTATAGTTATACGATTCTTTGTAATCTATACCGAAGATTTTAGATGTATGGGAAAGTCTTCCGATTTCAAAGGCCAGCAATTCTATTTCGCCAGGATTTTCATACTTCTTTTCAGGGTTGTCCAGATATTCCAAATAAGCTTTACGAAGCTTTTCATTGTTTTCGGGCAATTCTTCCACAACGATAATGGTCGGCCTGAAGGCGGCGATCTCTTTCGCAATTTCATGGATTCTCCGTTTATTTTCCGCGCTGTGCTCATCAAATGCAGTTGTATTGGCATCAGATGTTGTTCCCATATGGAAGGTGGCTATATTTAAGACAGGAACGGCGTCATCAAATTTGTCTTTAAACTGAAACTGCTGTGCCTGCACGGAAACGGCGAAAGCAAGGGTAAGCAAAGTTATATGTATGGTTTTCATAGTAAATGGTTATAGAAAAGGGAAGGTTTGTGACATAAGCATTAAGTTTGTTTAAACTTTTTACCTAACCACAAAAAGTCACAAAAGATAATCTTAAAGCATTGATTAGAATATTCAAAGTTCTTAATAGAATAAATCAAAGATTTTTTTAAACTATTGTGATCTTTTTCATTTATAGTCATCAACTTTAGATAAAATTGAACTCATCTTTTGTCTCTATTGCGGTTAATTCTGAAATAAGTTTAAACGATTTTATTCTCAAAAGAATATTGATTTATTTCAAAGAATTGAATTCTACATAATTGAAGTCAGGGGAAGAAGTGAATAGCTGTCTCAAAACGGAGGCGTGGCCATTGCCGACAATCACCAGCAATCTATCTTCCGGATTATGCGGAATATTCTGAATATTGGCCCTGACCACGAGATCCCGATCGGTGAGAATTATAAGATGAGTTTTTTGAGCCGCCTCAAGTAAAAAAGCAACCCCCGATCCGGAGTTGCTTTTTCTATCATTAATTAAAATCTAACAATTAATTTTTTTCTTGTTGCTTGATAAGGTTTAGTGCAGAACCTGCCTTAAACCATTCGATCTGCTGATCGTTATATGTATGGTTTGCCATAATGATGTCTTTGCTTCCGTCTGCGTGTACGAATTCCAAAGTAAGTTGTTTTCCAGGAGCAAATTGCTCAAGATCTAGGAAATTAACGGTATCATCTTCCAACACTTTATCATAGTCGGCTTCATTAGCGAAAGTTAACCCAAGCATCCCTTGTTTTTTAAGGTTCGTTTCGTGGATTCTCGCAAATGATTTTACCAATACTGCTTTTACACCAAGATGTCTTGGTTCCATCGCAGCATGCTCTCTTGAAGAACCTTCCCCATAATTCTGGTCTCCTACAACAATTGAAGGAACTCCTGCAGCTTTGTAAGCTCTTTGTACAGCAGGTACTTCACCATATTCACCGGTAAGCTGGTTTTTCACTTTGTTGGTTTCCATGTTGTAAGCGTTTACCGCTCCGATCAACATGTTGTTGGAAATATTATCTAAGTGACCTCTGTATTTCAACCATGGCCCAGCCATAGAAATGTGGTCGGTTGTACATTTTCCGAATGCTTTGATCAAAACTTTAGCACCTTCGATATTTTTACCGTCCCAAGCCGGGAATTCTTCTAATAACTGAAGTCTGTCTGAAGTAGGGCTTACATTTACCACAACGTGAGATCCGTCTTCAGATGGAGCCTGATATCCGTTGTCTTCTACAGCGAAACCTTTTGATGGCAATTCAGAACCTTTTGGCTCGTCTAATTTGATCTGCTCACCTGATTCGTTTGTTAAAGTATCTGTGATTGGGTTGAAGTCTAATCTTCCGGAGATTGCTACAGCAGCAACCATTTCAGGAGAAGCTACGAATGCATGGGTATTTGGGTTACCGTCTGCTCTTTTCGCAAAGTTTCTGTTGAAAGAGTGAATAATAGAGTTTTTCTCTCCTTTTTCAGCACCTTCTCTGTCCCACTGACCGATACATGGTCCGCAAGCATTGGTAAAGATTCTTGCATTCTCAAATTTTCTGAAAGAGTCTAAGAATCCGTCTCTCTCAGCAGTATATTTTACCTGCTCAGAACCAGGGTTGATCCCTAAGATTGCTTTAGGTTTTACGCCTTTGGCAACGGCATCTTCCACGATAGAAGCAGCTCTTGATAAATCTTCGTAAGAAGAGTTGGTACAAGATCCGATCAATGCCCATTCAACTTCAAGTGGCCATCCGTTAGCTTCTGCTTTTGCTCGGAATTCAGAAACAGGTGTTGCCAAATCCGGAGTGAAAGGTCCGTTTAAGTGAGGGGTAAGTTCAGAAAGGTTGATTTCTATTAATTGATCAAAATATTGTTCAGGGTTTGCGTATACTTCAGCATCGCCTGTTAAGTGTTCTGCAATCTGGTCAGCAGCATCTACGACATCCTGTCTTCCGGTAGAAGCAAGATATCTTCTCATGGAATCATCATATCCGAAAGTAGAAGTCGTAGCACCGATCTCAGCACCCATGTTACAGATCGTTCCTTTTCCGGTTGCGGAAAGAGACTCTGCTCCTTCTCCGAAATATTCTACGATGCATCCGGTACCTCCTTTTACGGTAAGGATACCTGCTACTTTAAGGATAACGTCTTTCGCAGAAGTCCATCCTGACATTTTACCGGTAAGTTTTACCCCGATAAGCTTAGGCATTTTAAGTTCCCATGCCATACCTGCCATTACGTCTACTGCATCAGCACCCCCTACACCGATAGCGACCATTCCTAAACCTCCTGCGTTTACCGTGTGAGAGTCAGTTCCGATCATCATACCGCCCGGGAATGCATAGTTTTCCAGTACTACCTGGTGGATGATTCCGGCTCCCGGCTTCCAGAAACCGATTCCGTATTTATCACAAACAGAACTCAGGAAGTTGAAAACCTCCGAGTTTTTATTGATACCTTCTTGTAAATCTTTATCAGCACCTACCTTTGCCTGGATCAGGTGATCTGCGTGAGCAGTTGAAGGAACGGCTACTTTAGCTTTTCCAGCCTGCATAAACTGCAAAAGTGCCATCTGTGCAGTTGCATCCTGCATTGCTACTCTGTCCGGTGCGAAGTCTACATAAGAATTTCCTCTTTCATAAGCCTGTGTAGCATTGCCTTCCCAAAGGTGAGTGTATAATATTTTTTCTGATAATGTAAGAGGTTTTCCCACGATCTGTCTTGCGGCTGCAATCCTTTCAGGGTAACGCTCGTACACTTTTTTGATCATATCGATATCAAATGTCATATCTCAAAAACGTTTTAAAATTATCAAACAATTATAAATGTTCCCAAAAGTACGAATTTTTAATATTTTATAAAGGTTATATTATTTAGATTCTTTATAAATATGAATTTTATAATTTCTATTTTTCAACGTATTTTTGCAGGCAATATGGGTATAAAAAATATAATTCAGGTTCTATGTCTGTTGGTTTCAGTTACTGTTTTTTGTCAAAAATCAACTCCGAAAAAAGCACCTGTAAAAAAGAAAGTAATGGTTGTCAGGGAAAATACTGTTTTACCTGTCGTTAATGAGGATCTTCCTCTTTTAATTCCAAAAAAGAAAGATGGTAATTTCGGGTATGTCGATCAGAAAGGAAGATTTGTTATAAAACCAGAGTATCATATTGCGGTTTTCTTTTATGAAGACTGCAACCTGCTGAATGCTCCGTATGAAAAACTGAGGAAATTCGGAACGGCGGATTATGCAACGGTAGAGAAAGACGAAATCTCATACAGAGTAGATAAAAAGGGAAAAAGAGTATATCGTTTCAGGCAGGAAGATCTCGGTAAATGTGTGCACAAAGAATATACACAACAGCTTTATCAGGCTTATGTTTTAAATGGGTTCTACGGAATTATTGAAAAAGCTACTTTTAAGAATCCGGCGGATTACAGACAGTTTCAGATTTATCCTCAATATGATTATCTCTTTATTCTTGAAGGCGATGATGTGGCCAATCCTATGATCATTGCCTCAAAAAACAATATGTTTGGAGTTATTGATGTTCACAATAGAATTGTCATCCCTTTTGAGTATGACGACATCAAGCGCAACTTCAGCTGGAAGCTCGGAAAAATGTTTGATGTTTCCAAAGACGGCAAAAATTATTATTATATCGACTCAAACAACAGAACTTATTAGAAAGAGGTACTGAAAAAATAGGGTTACATTAAAAAATAATTCAAAATTCATTCTTAACGGCTGATCTTCTCTGCCAATATTTTTGTACTTTTGCGGCAGATATAAAGGGGTGCTTTAACAAGCTGAGATTATACCCAATGAACCTGGAACGGGTAATGCCGTTTAGGGAATTTAAAAAAATGTAACAATAGAACAGTATAACAATGTACCAATTCTTATTGTTGGACTGGTAAACTGATACATTTTTACATTAATTTAATCCGCCCCTTTTATTCATTAAATGTTAAAATTTATAGAATGAAAGGATTATTTTTTTTAAGCCTTACCATAGGCTCAGTGGCCTTTATCCAGGCACAGAATACCGATTCCTTACAAATAAAGGAAATTGAAGCCGTTAACTTTACGAAAAGACTTCCTGTTGCCAAAGAGATCATTAATGTTCAGAGAGATCTTGACAGTAAAAATCTTGGGCAGGATCTGCCGATTCTCCTTAAAAATCAAACATCCGTTATTTCAACTTCCGATGCAGGAAATGGCGTTGGCTATACCGGTTTCAGGATCCGTGGGGTCTCGGGAAGTGGCATCAATGTGATGATGAATGGAGTGCCGTACAATGATTCTGAAAGTCAGGGTACTTTCTTTGTGAATGTTCCTGATCTTACAAGCTCTGCATCGCAAATTGTCATTCAGCGGGGTGTGGGAACATCAAATAATGGAGCTGCGGCTTTCGGAGCAAGTATTAATGTGCTTTCAAAAGATCCGGAAGACAAGTTTTATGTAAAAACAGATGATAGTTATGGATCGTTTAATACCTATAAATACTCAGCAGAAATAGGTTCCGGGAAATTCTGGGGCAACCGTCTCTCTGTAATGGGAAGATATACGCATATCAATTCCGATGGATATATCGACAGGGCATTTTCAAAGTTACATTCTTACAACTTTACCGCTTTGTACGAAGAAGGAAATACCAGAATCCGTCTGATGGCTTTCGGTGGTAAAGAGAAAACCTACCAGGCCTGGAACGGAATCGACCGAAAAACCTGGGAAACTGATCCGAAATTCAATTACTCCGGGGCGATATACGATGCCAATTGGGAAAATATTGTAGGATTTTATGATAATGAAATGGACAACTACCGACAGAATCATTATCAGTTGCTTTGGCAGCAGAAGTTTAATGACAAATGGAATCTTGAAACTACCTTTCACTATACAAAAGGAAAAGGATATTACGAAAATTATAAACAGGGTGATCCATTTGCCAGATATAATTTGCCGGATTTTAATGGGGAAGAATATTCAGATTTTATCAGAAAAAAATGGCTGAATAACGACTTCTATGGAGTAGTCTCAACCCTTTATGGAAAACTGGGAATTGTTGATTTAAATTTTGGTGCGGTGGCAAATCAGTACTACGGAAGGCATTTCGGAAATGTGACCGGAGTTTTCCTTCCGCAAATTGATGAACATGAATATTACAGAAACCGCTCGGTTAAGAACGAAGTAGCAGGTTTTGCAAAAGCATTGGTAAGGGTACATGATTTTGAATTCTTCGGAGATCTTCAGCTGAGAAATGTTGATTACAATACGAAAATCATTACCTCAGGAGATGATGAAGGCGCCAATTTAGATAAAAACTGGTTATTTTTCAACCCGAAACTGGGAATCAATTATAAAATTGGCAATGGAAAAATCTTTGTTTCCTACGCCCATGCTCACCGGGAGCCGAACCGTGACGACCTTTTGGCAAACAATGATGTAAAAGCAGAAAAACTGCACGATTTTGAAGCCGGTCTGGAAAGGCAGTTTGGGCCTGTATCTTTTACCGCAAACTTATATTATATGTATTATGTTAATCAGCTTGTCCTGAATGGTGAGCTGAATAATGTAGGCGCATTCATCAGAACCAACTCAGGAAAAAGTTTCCGCAGCGGAATCGAGTTGGGTGCCCTTGCCAAAATTTCCAAGCAATGGGAGCTTACCGGGAATGTGAGTTTCAGCAACAACCGAAATTTAGACTTTAAAGTGGAAAATGAAAATGGTGTGCAGGATCTCGGGAATACTCAGATTTCCTTCTCACCAGACGTGATTGCCAATCTCGGGATCAGGTTTAATCCTGATAAAAACTTTCAGTTTGCCCTTACCAACCAATATGTCGGAAAGCAGTATCTCGACAATTCTGAAGACCAAAATCTCCAGCTGAAAGATTATTTTCTTACCGATTTTAATGCTCAATACCAATTCAAAATTCATAATAATGACATCGCCCTCAAGCTCTTGGTAAACAATATTTTCAATAAAAAATATGTCAACAACGGCGCTGTGTACGATGGCTCTCCTTACTATTTTTCCCAGGCGGGAACCAACTTTATGTTTGGGATCAGCTGGAAAATTCAGTAATTCATCAGGCTATATTGAAATAATTATAGTAAAAAGTAAAGTTAGATTTTTAAGGCTGCTTCGGCGGCCTTTTTGTTTTTAAGAAGCTTTATCCCGCTATCCACTATATCTTTTGGGTTACGGCCTCCTGAACTGCGTTCGTAAATTTTCAATTTATACTCCGGCCGCAACCCAAAAGGATGCCGTTTCTATCGGGGCTAGGGGTAGTGTCGCGATAACAATTCAAAAGTTTAAACCGGACTTCCAGGTGACATCGGTACTCATCGCCACACTGAAATAAAATCTCACAAAAAGTCATGAAAAAGTCATAAATTTGCCACCAAATGAATATTTCAGCTTACATTTTAGAATATTTGAAACAGTTCGGGACCGTTACCGTTCCGGATTTTGGGATATTTTTGTTGGAAAAGTCCAAGGCAATTATCAATTCCGAAAATGGGAGCATTCTTCCTCCTGCAAGTAAAATTGTTTATACTCCCGATTACAGGGTGAAATCTGACGATCTGGCTGCTTTTATTGCCAGTCATAAACACATGACTCTTGAAGCATCGGGAACAGATCTGCAGATTCAGACCGATTTCTGGAAGAAAAAACTGCAGGCCGAACAGATGCTGGAAATTCAAGGGTTGGGCACGATATTTATTGAAGATGGTGAAACTCATTTTAAAGGAAACCGGTTGCAATCAGATCATCCGGATTTCTATGGGTTGGAGGAAATTAAACTTTCAGATATCAGCAACAAAGAATCTAAAACTGCCACTGCCGGGAAGCCTGAAAAAGATTACAAGTTTAATAAGTCTATTCTCTGGATTTTCCTTATCATTATTCCTGTTGCGGGAATTTTGTATGTAGCGTTTACACAGCAGAAACTTCTGTTTGGGAAAAAATCATTTGATCCCGCCACGGTTTCGGTACAGACCACAACGCATAGGATCCCTAACGATACGCTGAAAGCACAGAAAGTGATTCCACCGATACCAGCGGATTCTTTAAAAAAAGATTCCCTAAGAAAAGATTCTGTAGTAAAACAGAATATTCAGCCCGCATCAGGCCCTGCGGTAAAAACAAAGGCCCCTTTATACAACACTAAAAAGAAATGGCAAAAATAAAAAAGGCGTCAGAATCCCTGACGGTAATGACCAATATCGTCCTTCCCAATGATACCAATCAATTGAGGAATTTATTCGGAGGCGAGCTATTGGCAAGGATGGACCGATGTGCATCTATCTCAGCGACGAGACATTGTGAGCGAAGAGTAGTAACTGCTTCGGTGAACCATGTTTCATTCGATCATCCGATTCCTGAAGGCGGAATCGTTGTAATGGAATCTAAAGTTTCCAGAGCATTCTCTACTTCCATGGAAATTTATGTGGATGTATGGTTGGATGATCCTATCAACCGCAAAAAAATTCAGACCAATAAAGGAATTTACACTTTTGTAGCGGTAGATGAGTTTAACCGTCCTATCCCGATTCCGGAAATGGAGCCGGAAACTGATCTCGAAAAAGAAAGGTATGCGGCAGCTTTAAGGAGAAAAGAACTTTCGCTTATTCTTTCCGGAAGAATGAAGCCGTCTGAATCGATTGAGCTTAAAAAGCTTTTCCAGGAAGATTCTAAATAATTTCTTTCAGTGAAAGGCCACAAAAAATTAATGTTACAATTACCGATAGAACCGACAGGAATACTTGTCGGTTTTTTATTGCGGATTCCGAAGAGGTCTCCAAATAACTGTTATTTTTACTAAACATTTTCTCTGGAAAGAATATCGGTAGGGCAAAGAGACAAAGAATTATGAAATTAACTCCTGCTTCAAGCCATAAAAAGTTCTTGCTTCCAAAAGCATCCGGGCCATTCCCCGAATAATGAATGGGTATAGTCTCCGGCACAGACGGAAATTTTACACTTAACACAATGACAGATATTAAAAGTAGCAGTATGGAGATTCCGAAGATAATTTTATGTAGCTTCATGAAAGGGAATTGAAAAAATCTATCCTGCAAAAGCGGTTTCTAAATCCTTGTGACTTACCTTTGCATCACAAATATAACGAATAATGTCTTCCATGAAAATATTACTTCTTGATAAAAATCATCCTCTGATTACGGAACAGCTTTTAGCCAAAAAATTTATTCTTGAAGAAGATTTCACCTCTTCCTACGATGAGGTTTGTAAGAAAATTGGAGATTATGATGGGGTTATCATCAGAAGCAGAATTCCTTTAGACAAAAACTTTTTGGAAAAAGCAAAAAATCTGAAATTCATTGCAAGAGTAGGAGCGGGCATGGAAAATATCGATATTCCTGTGGCGGAAAAGCTGGGCATTCAACTGATCAACTCTCCGGAAGGAAACCGTGATTCCGTGGCGGAACATGTTGTCGGAATGCTGCTGATCCTTATGAACCGTCTTTTTATTGCTTCTCAGGAAGTAAAAAATGGCATCTGGCTTCGTGAAGAAAACAGGGGCGATGAGTTGCTGGGCAAAACAGTAGGTCTTATCGGCTATGGAAATATGGGGAAAGCCACGGCAAAGAGACTTTCCGGTTTCGGATGTAAAGTGATTTTTCATGATATTCTTCCGGGGCTTTCTGATGAATATGCGACACAGGTTTCACTGGAAGAACTTAAAGAAAAATCAGAAGTCCTGAGCCTTCATATTCCATTGACTGACGAATCGTATTATCTGATCGACGGTCCTTTCATTTCAGATATGAAGAATGATTTCTATTTCGTAAATACCGCCAGAGGGAAAAATGTGGAAACAAAAAGTCTGGTTGAGGCGATAAAAGCCGGAAAAGTAAAAGGAGCCTGTCTTGATGTTCTGGAATACGAAAAGTCATCCTTTGAAAAGCTGGAAACCGAAAATGAAGATCTGCAGTTTCTTCTGGAATCTGAAAAAGTAATTGTTACACCGCACATCGCAGGCTGGACTATTCAAAGCAAGGAAAAGCTTGCGCAGGTGATTGTTGACAAAATCCGGGCGCAATTTTCAGATCATTTTCAGTCAATTCATTAATTTCAGAAGTCGATCTTTGAGTTTTATTTTATGTTAAATAATTCATAATTTATAGCCAATATTCAGTAATTATTTTGAGTTTTATTAAATTGCCATTCATTTTTGAAATTCATGAGGATGCGTAATTTTGTACTTATTATCACGGCCTGCCTGGCTATTTTTTCCTGTAAAAACAAATCTGAAAATCAAGAAGCTGTCGTTGAAAGTACGACCAATCTTCCCAATTATGGAAATGTAGATTTAAGTAAAGTTTTTACTGCAGCAGACAGTCAGATTCCTGATAAAGCATCACTTACAAGATATATCGATCAATACTACAAAAGAGTCTGGGAAAGAGGAAATCTTAGTGGCGGAATTCTGGTGGCAAAAGGAGATGATATTCTTTATGAAAATTACAGAGGTTTTGCAAGAGAGGGCAATCAGAATCCTATAGACAGAAATACCCCTCTGCATGTGGCTTCCGTGTCGAAAACACTTACGGCAATGGCTATGCTTAAGCTTGTAGAAGCGGGTAAAATAAAACTTTCAGATCACCTGACGCAGTTTTTTCCGGGATTTCCCTATCCTAATGTAACCGTTAAGACATTGCTCGATCAAAGAAGTGGTCTTCCGAAATACGAATACTTTATCACAAAAATACAGCCAGCTCCTGCTGAGCTTTCGAAAGCTTTCATTACCAATCAGGATATTTTAAATATGATTATTAAATACAAACCTGAACTGGCAAGAGAAACAGATACCGGATTTATGTACTGCAATACAAATTTTGCCATGCTGGCACTGCTGATTGAAAAAGTAACGAAAACACCTTTTCCACAGGCTATGAAAGAAATGGTTTTCGACCCTTTGAAGATGAAAAATACCTTTATTTTTCAGGAAAAAGATATTCCCACCGCATCACAATCGTTCTATTATGGTGGAAACAGGCTTTATCCTTTAGACAGGCTTGATTTAATTTATGGAGACAAAAATGTGTATACAACGCCAAGAGATCTTTATAATTTTTCCAAAGCCATGTTTTCGAAAGATTTCCTAAAACCGGAACTGATGGAGCAGGTTTTTACACCGTACAGCAACGAAAAGTTCGGGACGAATAACTACGGACTTGGCTTTAGAATGAAAATTTTTGACAATGGTGAAAAGCTTACCTATCACAATGGCTGGTGGCACGGGACAAACTCGGTTTTTGCGCACCTGCTGAAATCAAAAGTTACGATCATTGCCATCGGAAACAGGTATTCCGGTAAGGTCTATACGGCACTTGCCCTTTCCGGATTGTTCGAAGATTTTCCGCCTCAGAAAGATAAACTTCACAGCGTCATGAGCGATGATAAAGATACATTAAAAGGTCATGGTGAAGTTTATGGAGAATAATGTTTATTTTTGCGTAAACATGTTCATGAAAAGACTTCTTTTATTATTGGTCATTGGCTTTCTTTTGCAATCCTGTGCAAGAGTAGGATCACCTGTAGGAGGGCCGAAAGATTCCCTGGCTCCCAAATTTTTAGGTTCAAATATAGATACGACACGGATCAATGTTCCAAGAGATATTAGGGAGCTGCGCATTGATTTCGATGAGTACGTTACGCTGAAAGATATTTATAAAAACCTCAGCATTTCTCCACCAATTAAAAATATTACCAGAATTATTCCTTCGAATATCGCGAATAAATTTGTTCTTATTCAGTGGAAAGATACGTTGCAGGCGAATACAACCTATAATTTCAATTTCGGAAACGCTATTGCAGATAATAATGAGAATAATATTTTAAGGTATTTCAATTTTGCATTTTCTACGGGTGACAAGCTTGATGATCTTTATATCAGTGGGGATGTAAGAGATGCATTATCCATTAAAAAAGCGTCAGAAAATAAATTTGTTGTAGGTCTTTATCCGGTAAAGGATACCATAGATTACAAGCAAAAACCGTATTATATCACAAAAGTAGATGATGACGGATACTTTGAGCTGAATTATCTTGCTCCCGGAAAATACAGAATTATTGCTTTTGAAGATGAGAACGGAAACTCAATGTTTGATCAGGGAAAAGAAAAAGTTGGCTTTCAGAAAGATCCTGTAGTGGTAGAAAAATCGATTTCAGGATTGAATTTAAAAGTTTATCCGTCTAAAAAACCGGTTAGATATCTTGAAATGAAGGAAGCGCCGGGAGGGGTTTCGATGGCTTTCGAAGGCAGACCCGACAGTGTGAGGGTAAAATCTCAAAATGAAAAACTCACCGATTATCAGGTAACGCATGCTCCAAAATCGGATACGGTAAGAATCTGGTTTGATGCTGTTAAAAGCAATATCGGGCAGAATGCTGTGGAGAATTTGAAATTCGGGTATAATGCTGGTGTCGGAACGAAAAAAGATACGCTTTACAATGCTTCTCTTTTTTACCGCTACAATGCCAAGAATACAATGGATGTAAACAGTGATAACGGTGGAGGAGTGCTGGCTCCGAAACAGGATTTTAAACTCAGCTCAAACTATTACATCGATAAGATTAATACCGATAAGTGGATTTTCAGGGCGGAAGGAGATAGCCTGAATACATTACCTTTTACAGCAAAAATCTCTGAAACGAATCCTTATCAGATTATCGTGAATGCAGAATTTGTTTCAGGTAAAAAATATCAGCTTACCGTTCCGAAAGAAACAATATCTTCTTTTTATGCTAAAAATTACCAGTCAAAACGTTTTGATTTTGAAGTCGATAAAGTTGAAAACTACGGAAGTTTAGCCTTTAAACTTGAAAATGCTCCCTCTTCAAGTTACTGGATTCAGCTGATGGATCCTTCTGACAAGGTTCTTTATCAAAAATATACAAAAGGCAGCGAGGTTAAGTTTGATATTCTTAAGCCTGGTGAATATATTGTACGGATACTGGTCGATAATAATGAGAATAAATATTGGGATGAAGCAGATTTTCAGAACGATGTATTTGCAGAAGATTCTTACATTTATTACAAGACGGCGGTCGTAAGACCTCTGTGGGATAGCAATGAAAACTGGGATCTGAAAGATACGAGAGTGCTGGATACTTCAAAAATAAGTACTCCTAAAACGGATGACTCGTCGACGCAATCTGCAATATCACCAAATAATGCGACCCGACCAGATTTACCAACGGATAATGCTGTGCTGACACCCACCAGATAATCATGAAAACATTTAAAAAAATACTTTTCTGGTGCTTGATAGGATTCGTGCTTATTCAGTTTGTTACAACTGATAAAGTGAACGAGCCTGTCGACCATAAAGCAAATTTTGTTGACGTAAAAAAAACACCGCAGAAGATTGCAGAACTTATTAAAGGTGCCTGTTATGACTGCCATTCCAATGAGACGGTATATCCGAAATATGCCTACGTAGCGCCTGTTTCCTGGTCCGTTAAAAGCCATGTGAATGAAGGGAGAGAACGTCTCAATTTTTCAGTTTGGGAAACTTATAATGAGGATCTTAAAAAAAGCATGCTGGAGAAATCGATCCAGACCATCCAAAATAAAACGATGCCGATGCCCGGTTATATCGTTTATCATGACAAAGCCAATTTATCTGATGCGGAAAGAGCTTTATTGATAAAGTATTTTGACGAAATGCTAACCTCAAAACAATATTGATTAATTCAAATACTAACAAAACCCCGCCGAATAAAGTAAAATATTGATTTAATCGACGGGAGAATTGATTTAATGAAATGAAATTTTAAATATTCTTCAGATACTCTTTAAAGAATATCTTCTGCGAATCAAAAGCAATATCTTCAAGATCTAATTGTTGTAAAGGAACCCAGATTGCTTCCGATATTTCAGACGTTTCGAGATTCACCTTAAATTTTTCGGGAACGCTGTATTCATAAAAAAGATCAATCGTGTTATAATCTATTTCTTTATACTGATAGACATTCGGAAGACTTCTCAGATATTTTAAATTTGAAATATCGATATCAAGCTGTAGCTCTTCATAAAGTTCCCGCCGACAGGTTTCTTCTGCACTTTCCCGTGGATCTACAAATCCTCCTGCAAGGTCAAGCTTACCTTTTTTAGGCTCTCTGTTTCTTCGGGTAAGGTAAATTTCATTTTCAAAACGTATAACCACAGCTACGGCTCCGGCTACATTATTATATAGGGTGAAATTGCAGTTGGGACAGCTCCATTTCTTTTCTCCATCCCATTGTAAAGATTCTTTGCCACAGCTTGGGCAATATTTCAATATTTTCATTAGACCGTATTAATATTTCTCGGGTGATACGTTAAAATAACATCCCGAAGTTCTTCTGTTTTCAGATGGGTATAAATTTCCGTTGAGGCAATACTGGAATGACCCAGCATTTCCTGGATATAACGAAGATCTGCACCGTTCTGTAATAAATGCGTTGCAAAAGAATGTCTGAAGGTGTGGGGTGAAATTTTCTTGCTGACCCCCGCTTTATCCGTCAGTTCTTTTATGATTAAAAATACAATTACCCTTGACATCGATGTTCCTCTGCTGTTAAGGAAGAGGGTGTCTTCATGTCTTTTCGTTACTTTAATTTTTGAGCGAATTTCAGAAATATAGCTTTGAAGTAATTTAGCTGTATAATCTGCTAACGGAACGAAGCGCGTTTTGTTCCCTTTACCAAGGATTTTAATATAATGCTCCCTGAAATTGATATTGGAGATTTTCAGCTCGATCAGTTCCGAAACACGGAGTCCGCAGCCATAGAGTACCTCGATAATGCACTGGTTTCTTTTTCCAAGATCAGAATTCAGCTCGATAGCACTGATAATTTTGTTGATGTCCGGAAGGCTTAATGTATCCGGCAGGTAAAGGCCTAGCTTTGGCCCTTCAAGTAATGTCGCAGGATTATCTGCTCGGAATTCATCTTCCACAAGATATTTGAAGAATGCTTTGATAGAAGAGATCCATCTTGCCTGTGAGCGTTCGCTGAATTTTTGTTTGGAGAGATTGAAGATGTATTCCTGGAGATTTTCATAACGAATGGTATCAGGTCCTACATTTTCCAGATCTTCTTCTGCGTATTCTTTTAGTTTTTTGATGTCCCGAATATAGGCATCGAGAGTGTTTTCTGAAAAGTTTCTTTCGAAGCGAAGAAAGATTTCAAAATCCTTAATTTTTTCATCCCAAGTCATGTTGTGTTATTTTTTTAGTTCACAATCCGAAATCTGGACTATTTCAATATTGTGGTTTCTTAAAAATGATATTCCGTCGTCATCTGAATACTCATTGATATATACAAGTCTTGTAATGCCTGCTTGTAAAATAAGCTTACTGCATTCTTTACATGGAGAGAGCGTTAAATACAACGTGGCTCCTTTTGCAGACTGTGTGGAAGCTGCCAGCTTTAAGATTGCATTGGCTTCCGCATGAAGTACATACCAGTGTGTTTTGCCTTCGCTGTCTTCACAGCAGTTTTCAAACCCTGAAGGGGTACCATTATAACCATCTGAAATAATCATCCTATCTTTTACGATAAGAGCTCCTACCTGCTTTCGTTTACAGTAGGATAGTTTTGCCCATTCCTGAGCCATTTTTAGATAAGCTTTATCAAACTTATTCATACAGCAGCATTGTTTTTTCGAAATAATTTGTATTAAGGAAGCAGTTTTTTAGAAGTTCGGTTTTCTTTTTTCAAGAAACGCCGAGACTCCTTCTTTTTTATCGTCCATGTCAAAAAGCTCTCCGAAATATCTGATTTCGGTTTCAAAACCTTTCTCGGTGTCTGATAAATTTACAGCATGAATCGCTTTGGATATTGCCATTGGGGAATTGCTGGCAATAGTAGTGGCCAATTCTCGTGTTTTGGTTAGTAGTTCTTCAATTGGGTATACTTCATTTACCAATCCGATTTCCTTTGCTCTTTGAGCCGGAATCATTTTGGCAGAGAAGATCATTTCATTGGCAATACCTTTTCCTACAAGCTTCGGAAGTCTTTGGGTTCCTCCATATCCCGGAATTAATCCTAAGGTTACTTCGGGAAGCCCAAGCTTTGCGTTTTCCGATGCATATCTGATGTGGCATGCCATAGCAAGCTCAAGACCGCCGCCCAGTGCAAATCCGTTTACGGCTGCAATCACAGGCTTGGTCATATTTTCTATTTTGTTGAATAATGAATTATGTCCGTTTCTGGAAAGTTCTTCTGCTCTGTCCTGCCCGAAATCACTGAATTCTTTAATATCAGCTCCGGCCACGAAAGACTTTTCACCGCTTCCCGTAAGAATGACTACTCTGCATGCTGTATCAGCGTTTAATTCTTCCAGAGCAGAACTAAGCTCACTGATCGTTTTTGCATTTAATGCATTCAGACTTTCAGGACGGTTAATAGTAATAACAGCTATTTTATTTTCCTTGCTCAATAATATATTTTCGTAACCCATTTTTCAACTTATAAAATATTATTCTTTGCAAATTATAAATTTTTTATAAAAAAAAGGAAAAAATGTTGACTTTTTTTCCTTTTGATTGAAATTGCTGTTCAAGATAGTTATTTGGAATGATTCATCATATTGGCATCAATCACAACATTAAGTTGGGTTGCCACTTTCATACCCAGTTCAATATTGGCTCTGAAGAAGTGACATAACTGACGGTTGATGATTTCATCTTTCTTAGGACCTGTAATTCCTTTCATACTTCCCACAATATTACTCACCAGATTTTGTCTGTCTTCCGGACTCATCGCTTTGGAATATAGCAATCCGGGCTGTGTGTAATGATCATCATCATTTTCATTTCTGCTGTAATTGGCAACGTGGGCGCTGTCCAGCTCATATTCATAATTTTTATAAGAAGGATCAGGTTTGATTTCGTCAAAACTGTTCGGATGATAATTAGGCTTATCCTGATAGTGGCTGGAGTCTGCCATAAAGCCATCCCGCTGATAATTGTTTACAGCAAAAGGGCATCTGTTTACTTCCAGATGATGTGCATTAACACCGACTCTGTATCGGTGAGCATCAGGATAGGAGAATAATCTTCCCTGAAGCATTTTATCCGGAGAAAAACTGATTCCGTTGATCAGATTGCTTGGAGAGAAAGTGGATTGCTCTACGTGTGCAAAATAATTTACAGGAACTTCATTCAGCTCTATTTCTCCCACTTCAATTAAAGGAAAATCTCCCTGGAACCAAACTTTTGTAATGTCAAAAGGATTCCATCTGAAATCTCTGGCCTGCTCTTCAGTCATCACCTGAATGTACATGGTCCATTTCGGGAAATTGCCTTCTTCAATAGCATTACACATATCCTCCTGAGCAAAATCAGGATTTTCACCTGCCATTTTTACGGCTTCAGCATCGGTAAAGTTCTTGATACCCTGCTTTGTTTTCATATGGAATTTTACCCACACTCTTTCATTTTTGTCATTAATCATCGAGAAAGTATGAGATCCGAAACCATGCATGTGGCGGTATCCGTAAGGTGTTCCTCTGTCTGACATTAAAATCAGAACCTGATGCAGCGATTCAGGATTAAGGCTCCAGAAATCCCACATCATCGTAGCACTTTTCAGGTTGGTTTTCGGAACTCTTTTTTGAGTATGAATGAAGTCCGGGAATTTTTTGGCATCTTTAATAAAGAAAACCGGTGTGTTGTTTCCTACCAGATCCCAGTTTCCGTCTTCGGTATAAAATTTCAAAGCAAAACCCCTTGGATCTCTCGCGGTATCAGCACTTCCTTTTTCACCTCCAACGGTAGAAAAACGGGCAAACATCCTGCATGAATTGCCAACTTTTGAAAACAATTTTGCTTTTGTATATTGGCTGATGTCGTGTGTTACTGTAAATGTTCCGTAAGCTCCGGTTCCTTTGGCATGAACGATTCTTTCAGGGATTCTTTCTCTTACAAAATGGGCAAGATTTTCCTGTAAAACGAAATCCTGCAATAATACCGGACCTCTTGGTCCTACTGTCTGAGAATCCTGATGTTCATAATAAGGAGCTCCGTTACTTAACGTTAATTTTTTAGAATCCATATACTTATGATTTGTTTTGCTGATATTGATCTTGGATCAGTTTATAGTGTCGTATTAAATATCAAATTTACTTTAATTTTTAATTACAAATAGCAAAAACGTTTTATCTTTGTCATAGATAATATTAATCACATGAATATTCAGCAATTGGAGTACCTTATCGCTGTAGATAAGTATAAACATTTTGGAAAAGCGGCTCAAGCATGCTTCATTACGCAGCCTACGTTAAGTGCAATGATACAAAAATTTGAGGATGAACTGGATGTGAAGGTATTCGACAGAACCACTCACCCGATCCGTACGACTGATGTAGGGCTTCAGATCATCGATCAGGCCAAGGTGATTATAGAATCTGTCAATGAACTGAAGAATAAAGCCAATCTTCTGAATAATATTTTAGGAGGCACAATCAATATAGGAATCATTCCTACCGTCTCATCTTTTATCCTTCCTACTGAGATTTTTAAATTTCTGGAAGATAATCCGAAAATCCAGATGAATGTAAAGGAAATGACAACCGATAATATTATCAAAGCACTGAAAGCCGGTGAGCTTGATGCGGGAATTATTTCCACTCCTTACGATTCTGCAGACGAATTTTATCAGGATTTTTTATTTAATGAAGAATTAATGATTTACAGCTCAGATACGGAAGCGAATAAGAAAAACTCTTACGTGGTTCCTGAAGAGCTGAATGTAGAAAAAGTATGGCTTCTGGAAGAAGGAAACTGCCTGAGAAACCAGTTTGAAAACATCTGCCACCTAAAAGAAAATACATTAAAGCCTAAAAATTTAGATTTTCTGGCTTCCAATATTCAGACGTTGGTGCATATGGTGGATAAAGTCGGTGGAATCAGCATTTTGCCGGAACTTGCCCTGAGCCAGCTGTCGGACCAGCAGAAAGAAAATGTATTTAGATTTAAGAAGCCTTTTCCATACAGGGAAATCAGTATTATTTACTATAAGCCTACATTTAAGCAAAAGATCATTGATGAATTGTCACATTCTATCAGAACTTCACTAGAGAAAAAACTTAATTATCACGAAAACCCGAAAGAATTCGTAAGCATAAAACCGCAATAGTTTTTTATTGTTAAAGACCTGATAAACCGCTAATTTCAAGAAAATTATAATTAGTAAGCAAAAATTTGAGTATTAAAAAAATAGTACTTAAATTTGCGCACGTTTACGAACGAGGAAAAATTTGACCTGATTGCAACCTCTATAAAAAAATGCTAAAACAGTATTTCTTTTTAGCCTTTCCGACAATTATTCTTATTTTTCTTCGTGAATTTTAATCTTTAAACAAATAGAATAATATGTCTTATTTATTTACGTCTGAATCCGTTTCAGAAGGACATCCGGATAAAATTGCCGATCAGATCTCTGATGCATTAATAGATCACTTTTTAGCATACGATAAATCTTCGAAAGTAGCTTGTGAAACACTTGTTACAACGGGGCAGGTAGTACTTGCAGGTGAAGTAAAATCGGATGCTTATCTTGATGTGCAGACTATTGCAAGAGAAGTAATCAACGGGATTGGATATACGAAAGGTGAATATATGTTTAATGGTGATTCTTGTGGCGTGATCTCAGCGATTCATGAGCAGTCACCGGATATCAACCAGGGAGTTGACAGAGCGGTAGAAGACGAATCTTTTGAAGCAAAGGCGAATGCTCAGGGAGCAGGAGATCAGGGGATGATGTTCGGCTACGCTACCAATGAAACGGCCAATTATATGCCTTTGGCACTTGACCTTGCACATACTATTCTTAAAGAGCTTTCCGCGATCAGAAGAGAAGATTCTGAGATTAAATATCTTCGTCCGGATGCAAAAAGCCAGGTGACAATTGAATATTCGGATGATCATAAACCAATCAGAATTGATTCTATCGTAGTTTCTACCCAGCATGATGATTTCGGATCTGAAGAAGAGATGCTGAACAAAATCAGAGAAGACATCAAAAATATTCTGATCCCGAGAGTAGTAGCTTTGCAGTCTGATGAAATTAAAGCGTTGTTTAATGATCAGATCAAATATCACATCAATCCTACCGGGAAATTTGTCATTGGTGGTCCTCACGGAGATACAGGTCTTACAGGAAGAAAAATCATCGTTGATACGTACGGTGGAAAAGGTGCTCACGGTGGTGGTGCTTTCTCCGGAAAAGATCCTTCAAAAGTTGACAGAAGTGCTGCGTATGCAACAAGACATATTGCTAAAAATTTAGTAGCTGCCGGTGTTGCAGATGAAGTTTTGGTTCAGGTGTCGTATGCAATTGGTGTGGCTGAGCCTTGCGGCTTATACATCAATACATATGGAACAGCGAAAGTTGACCTCCATGACGGAGACATTGCAAAAAAAGTTTCTGAAATATTTGACCTTAGACCTTACGCGATTGAGCAGAACCTGAAACTGAGAAATCCTATTTATCAGGAAACAGCTTCTTACGGACATATGGGAAAAGAACATTATGTAGCTGATAAAACGTTCAATAAAGGGCAGAAAAATGAGCTTACACTTACCGGCTTGGAATTCTTTACCTGGGAGAAATTAGATAAAGTGGAGGAGATTAAGGCTTCTTTCGGAATTTAATTTTTAAATTTACAATAAACTAAAACGTTTCATAATAAACGCTGCTTTATCTTTCCGGTAAAGCAGTTTTTTTTAATTTTACGATTAAATAAATTAAAATGATAAACACCAGATTTGCAATCACGATCCTTTCTATATTTTTCTTTGGTATTTTTACAAAGGCGCAGCTTACTGTGCATAAAATGATAACCGTGGGATACACTTATCAAAACCAGAGTTTCGGTGATGTGGGAGGAAAACTGCTTTTTCTGAAAAATGATGATGTGATCTACAGGCTCGGCGCTTCTGCATTAATGGGTTCTGCAAATTCCAAATTTGCAATCATGCCGAAAGTTTCTGCTGATGTTTTACTGAACTTCCAAAAGGATGTGGATTTTTATCATTCTTATTATTTTTTAATCGGCGCTGAGGGAACCAACAAATATGTTGCTCCAAAAGTCGGTTTTACTTTTTTCGGGATGCTTGATCTCACAGGTGGCTACGCTTTTCCAGTAGGAAATAGCGGAATTAACGGCAAAGAATTGAAAGGGCTGAATATTAATTTTACACTAAATATCCCTACTGTATTCATTCACGACATGTTTAAATGATTTTTTTTAAATTTTTCTCTTAAAAATTTAATAATAGGTTAACAGTTATTAAAAAATCATTATATTTACATCATTAAAAATTGTATCCGCCTATTGATTAGACTTTACTCTGAAGAATTGTTTTGTATTTACAGCTGAAGCCAGGTAAAAAATCTGGAATGTATATAATCAGCATAAATAGTATTGAGAAGAGTTATGAAATCAAAATCGGATAGTTTACTAATTTCCCTTTATCAAAAAGGAGACGAAGAGGCGTTGTCTACCCTTATTCACCGCCATCAAAGAGAACTGTTTACATTCATTTTTTACAAAATTAATGATGAAGATCTGGCAAATGATGTTTTTCAGGATACATTCATGAAAATTATCGTTATGCTGAAAGAAGGACGTTATAACGAAGAAGGAAAATTCATTCTGTGGGCAAAAAGGATCGCTCACAATCTTATTATCGATCATTTCAGAGCAAAGGCAAAGAATATCAAGGTTTCGGAAACAACTTTTGAAACTGATGAATATTCTATTTTTGACCTTTTGAAAGAACCTTCCGAAAATATTGAAGATCAACTGGTTACTAATCAAATTCAGGAAGATCTTTTGCGAATGCTTCAATTTCTGCCTGAAAATCAGCAGGAAGTGATTAAATTAAGATTTTTTGACGGGCTGAGTTTTAAAGAAATTGCTGATCATACCGATATGAGTATCAATACGACTTTGGGAAGGGTGCGGTATGCACTCATCAACCTGAGAAAAATCATGGAAGAAAATCATATTGTCTTGACACGATAGATAATAATTTCGGAAAATTCTCGTTTTAAGGAAAAACATTTAATCGCCTATGAGAAAAAATGATTCCTTAAAAGTGAAAACTTTGAAACCAAAAAAACAAACGATTGAGTTTTTGCTCAATTTTTCGAAGAATCTTGGGGTTGTAAAAACCAAGAACAAGAATTATCCGATTTCCAAAAATTAAAATTAATTTTGTGCTGTATGAAAATTCAGCACATTTTTTTTGATCTCGACAATACACTTTGGGATCATCGTCGCAATGCCTATTTAACGATTAAAGACCTTTTTGAAAAAGAAGAAATTACATTAAAACATAACATCGATTTTGAACAGTTTCATGCCGTTTATCATGAAATTAACGAGAAACTTTGGGAAGATATCCGGGATGGAATTATTGATAAAGAATATTTGAGAAAGCACCGTTTTTATGATACCTTCAGACATTTTAATGTTGATGATGAACAACTGTCAATATATTTTGAAGAACATTTTCTGGATAAAATTCTTAATCATAATGAGCTTGTAGAAGGAACAATCTATATTTTAGAGTATCTTAAAGCTAAAAATTACACATTGCATATTATTTCCAACGGTTTTAAAGAAGTTACAGAAAGAAAGTGCATTTTGTCAGGAATTGATAAATATTTCCAGACTATTACCAGTGCAGATACGGTGGGTGTCAGAAAACCACGTCCTGAAATTTTTGAATATTCTTTGAAGATTGCAGATGCATCAAAAGATGAAAGTATTCTGATAGGAGATGACTGGATAGCGGATATTATTGGGGCGCAGAATTTCGGGATGGACGTAATTTTCTTTAATGTTCTGCACGAAAACAGGGAAGAAGACGGATTGAAGGTGATTACCCATCTTTTGCAGATAAAAGAGTATTTATAAAAGTTTCGGCGGCACCAAAGGTGCCGCCGAAACTATATCAGGTTCAAAATATTAAAATCCCAAACTTTCTCTCACCCTCTTCATTGTCTGAGTAGCAATCACTCTCGTTTTGGATGCTCCTTCCTGAAGTTTTGCTTCCAGTTCCTCAAGATTGTTCATATAGTAAGAGAACAGTTCTCTTTCCTTTTCGAATCTTGTTAAAATTAAATCCAGGAGTTCCTTTTTTGCATGGCCATAACCGAAGTTTCCGGCGAGATATTTTGCTCTCAATTCTTCTGTTTGCTCAGGGGTTGCAATTAATTGATAAATAGCAAATACCTTATCTGTTTCAGGATCTTTTGGTTCCTCCAGCGATTTGGAATCGGTTTCGATGCTCATGACCTGTTTTTTTAGTTCTTTTTCAGGTAAGAAAATATTGATGATATTTCCTCTCGATTTGGACATTTTGTGGCCGTCGATTCCGGGAACATACTTTGTGTTTTCCTGGAGCTCAGATTGAGGCAAAACAAAAACTTCACCCATTTGGTTATTAAATCTGGAAGCTACATCACGGGCAATTTCCAGATGCTGTAGCTGATCTTTTCCAACAGGTACGATTTCAGCATCATACAACAAAATATCTGCGGCCATTAAGATAGGATAGGTAAATAAACCTGCGTTAACGTCCTGTAACCGGTCTGCCTTATCTTTAAATGAATGCGCTAAAGTCAGTCTCTGATACGGAAAAAAACATGATAAATGCCAAGAAAGTTCACAGGTTTCAGGGATGTCACTCTGTCTGTAGAAGTAGGTTTTTTCGGTATCCAGCCCACAAGCAAGCCAAGCCGCAGCAATTTCGTAGGTATTTTGTTTAAGCTCTTTTGCATCTTTAATCTGCGTTAAAGAGTGAAGATTTGCTATGAATAAAAATGATTCATTTCCTTCCTGTTTTGATAGCTCAATTGCAGGAATAATTGCACCCAAAAGGTTTCCCAAGTGTGGTGTTCCGGTGGCTTGAATGCCGGTAAGAATTCTTGACATTGTTTAAAATTTATATTTAAAATTAATGAATTGCAAATTTAATTAATTCTCTAAAAGATAGAGTAGTCTAAAGTAAGTTTAAATTTATTAATCGTAAGGTTTTAAGAGTGTAATTTTAATATCAGAGAGCAAAGGTAAATATATTTACTTCGCAAAGCTTGAAACACTACTTCATCAAATCAACTTGTTGATTTGTTCTTTGCTCACTTGAATTTAAAAACTTGCATGAAAAAATCACGCTAGAAAAATTACGGAATAAGGACTTTCTCTCCTCCAAACTTAGGCTTAACACCAAAAATCAAATCCCAATAAGCTTTTGCCTTAGCCAAGTATTCTCTCATATTGGTTTTGAAACCTGCATATTGATTTACATCTAATGCATTGTAGCCAAAGGCTTCCATTCCGTTTTGCCTGGCCAGAAATACGGCTCTTTCATTATGAAACTTTTGGGAAACAATAATTATTTTCTTTTGGCCGAATATTTCTTTTGCTCTCACAACGGAATCCAATGTTCTGAAACCGGCAAAATCCAGAAAAATTCTATCCTTTGGAATTCCGCGTTCCATTAAGGCAAATTGCATATCTTCAGGCTCATTATAATCTTTTCTGCTGTTGTCACCGCTTACAATGATATACTGTATTTTTCCACTTCTATACAATTCTACAGCAGCATAAATTCTGTTATAGAAATAGACATTTGGAAAACCGTTGTTGAGTGTTTTACTGGTTCCCAGCAGAAGTGCTGTTTTGGCTGCCGGAAGATCTGCAGTCTCATAAGAAATGTAAGGATCGCTGCTTACTTTAATGCTGTAATTTGCCCAGGCTATAAAAATAATTCCTGCCACAAAAAGAAGCAGGAAAAATTTAAATACGTTTTTAACTAATTTTTTCATCCGGTGTAAGATTCTTTAAAATTCCAACCCGTTCGGGAAAGCTTTTTTTCTGAAAATCAATAATAATGCGGCGCCCACCGTAATCGCTGAGTCGGCAACATTAAAAATATACTTAAAAAATTCAATATGTTTTCCTCCGATCAAAGGCCAGCTTTCAGGGACATTCCAGTCTACAAGGGGAAAATGGAGCATGTCAACCACGCAGCCTTTCATAAAAGTAGAATAACCCTCACCGAAATTTGTAAAATGGGAAATACCGCCGTAGCCTATCCATCGGTCAATACTTTGATCATATACGGTACCGCTGTCGAAAATTAAGCCGTAGAACATTCCGTCAATCAGATTTCCGATCGCTCCTGCAAAGATCATCGCCATCGGGATCAGAAGGTAGTTAGATTCTCCACGTTGTAACCATTTTTTGAATAAATAGATCATTCCGCCAATCAGGAAAATTCTTACAATAACCAGGAAATATTTACCAATTACGCCTCCGAAATGAAGACCGTACGCCATTCCCGGATTTTCTACAAAAGTAAGCCGAAACCCCGGAAATACGGAAATACTGTCATTAAGCTCAAAATGTGTTTTTACGTAGATTTTTGATATCTGATCAATCAGTAAAATAAGAAAAGTGACAAATACTATCTTTTTCATTACAGTCCTTTTGGTTTTGAAAGTTTTCCTATCTTTTCGTTTTTCTTGTCAACGATTTTCTTGATCGTTTTCTGATTGTGATGCGTATTCTTGGTATGGAATTTCTCGAACTTAATGTTCATTTCTTTTAAAACGCTTTTCAGTGCGTTCAGTTCCATTGCATTTTTAGTGTGTACAATAATGGATTCCACTTTTTTAAGTTTAAGTTATTTTTTGGACAGCTCATCAAGCCTTTTTCTTTCTTTTGGTGACAGATCGTTAATTCCGTTTTTGCCCATTTTGCTTAAAAGCCTGTCGATTTCTTTTTCCCTCTCGCGTTTATCAGAATTAAACTGATCATCTATCGTATAGTTTCGGTGTTTGTCAGGGAAAAATCTGTCCCTGATCCGGTCTCTGTTGAAAAAAACCAGAATGGCTATTACAATAATGATTACAATTACCAATTCGCTCATGGATATATACTAAAAATTAGGTTTATAAAGTATTTGTCAAAAATACAATATAAACCCAAATTTATTTGATAAACCTTTCGGTTATTTCTGCATATTTTTCGCTTCAATGCTCAGCGTAGCATGAGGAACAGCCAAAAGTCTTTCTTTAGGAATCAGTTTTCCTGTGACTCTGCAAACACCGTACGTTTTGTTTTCAATTCTTATCAGAGCGTTCTTAAGATCACGGACGAATTTTTCCTGTCTTCCTGCTAAAATAGAATTTTGTTCCTTGCTCAGCGTTTCAGCACCTTCTTCAAACGCCTTAAACGTCGGTGAAGTATCATCGGTACCATTGTTCTGATCATTAATGAAACTTTCTCTAATCAGTTTAAGATCATTTTCTGCTTTTTCTATTTTTTCCTTAATGATGGCTTTAAATTCTTGCAAATCTGCATCACTGTATCTTACTCTTTCGTCTGACATAATCATTTTCTCTTTTTTAATAAAATTATGAAATGGAATTTGAAAAACAATAACTATATGTTAATTTTTTTCAACATTTATCTTAAAATTAACCTCATCTATTTCGATTTCGTTAAAATTTGAAAGTGAAGATACAATTTCTATTTTATCTGACAAGACCTCCGATGAAATATATTCTTCATTTTTCTTGATGTCATTGATAAACGGAGAATTTTCTTCAATAAAGATATTTATCCTGTCGGTCAGCTCAAAATCTTTATCTTTTCTAAGATTCTGAATTCTGTTGATAAATTCTCTTGCAATCCCTTCAGATTTTAACTCATCTGTTAGCTTCAAATCTAGTGCCACAGTCGTTTTACCGTCGGAAGTTACCGTCCATCCCGGGATGTCTTTTGTAGAAATTTCAACATCTTCAATCGTAATTTCATAACCTTGGATGTCTAATTTTCCTTCTTTTTCAAGCGTAGAAATCTGTTCAGCATCAAAATTGGAAATTTCTCCACCAACCATTTTCATGTCTTTTCCTAATTTAGGACCTAACGCTTTGAAATTCGGTTTTATCTGTTTTACAATAAGATGCGCCGCTTCTTCTGCATTAATTAACTGAATTTCTTTAACGTTTACTTCCTGTTTGATCAATTCAGAAACCGCAGAAATCTGCTCTTCTGTTTTTGAATCCAAAACCGGAATTAGAACTTTCTGTAACGGTTGACGAACTTTTACATTTTCTTTCTTTCTCAACGAGAAAACCATACTTGTAATATTCTGTGCCAAATGCGTTTTTTCAACCAAATCCTGATCGATAAGACGTTCATTAGCGACAGGGAAATCCGTTAAGTGAATAGATTCTGCAGTTTCTTTTCCTGTTACTTTATTTAAATCCTGGTATAATTGATCCATAAAGAAAGGAGCGATAGGCGCAGATAATTTAGCAACCGTTTCAAGACAAGTATATAAAGTCTGGTAGGCTGAAATTTTATCTTCAGAATAATCACCCTTCCAGAAACGTCTTCTGCATAACCTTACATACCAGTTTGATAGATTATCATTCACAAAAGTATTGATAGCTCTGGCCACTTTTGTCGGCTCGTAATCTTCGTAGAAAGCTTTAACTTCTTTGATTAATAAATTTAATTCAGACAAAATCCATCGATCGATTTCCGGTCTGTTTTCAATTTCTTTTTCAGAATAATTGAATCCGTCAACATTCGCATACAAGGCAAAGAATGAATAGGTGTTATAAAGTGTTCCGAAGAATTTTCTTCTCACTTCATCAATTCCTTCGATGTCAAATTTTAGGTTTTCCCAAGGATTTGCGTTCGATATCATATACCAACGTGTTGCATCCGGACCGTAAACAGCAAGTGTTTCAAACGGATCTACAGCATTACCTAAACGTTTTGACATTTTCTGACCGTTTTTATCCAAAACAAGTCCGTTACTCATGACGTTTTTATAAGCCACCGAATCAAAAACTGCCGTTGCGATCGCATGAAGTGTATAGAACCAACCACGAGTCTGGTCAACACCTTCCGCAATGAAATCCGCAGGGAATGCCTTATTTGTATCAATTAATTCTTTATTTTCAAAAGGATAATGCAGCTGTGCATACGGCATAGCACCAGAATCAAACCATACGTCAATCAGGTCACTTTCGCGTTTCATTGGTCTTCCCGAATCTGAAACTAAGATGACCTTATCAACTACATTTTTATGTAGGTCAACAAGTTCGTAATTGGATTCAGACATATTTCCGATGATAAAACCTTTGAACGGATTTTCTTTCATCAATCCTGCTTCAACAGATTTTTCGATCTCGTTGTATAATTCTTCTACAGAACCAATGATTTTTTCTTCAATTTGTCCTGAGCCCGCATCTGTTCTCCAGATTGGCAACGGAATTCCCCAATATCTTGAACGGGAAAGATTCCAGTCGTTTACATTTTCGAGCCAGTTGGCGAAACGGCCTTCTCCAGTTGCTTTTGGCTTCCAGTTGATTTCTTTGTTTAAATCTACCAGTCTGTCTTTCACGGCGGTCATTTTTACAAACCATGAATCCAACGGATAATATAATAAAGGCTCATCTGTTCTCCAGCTGTGCGGATACGAGTGGACGTATTTTTCTACTTTGAAAGCCTTGTTTTCTTTTCTTAATTTTAAAGCAATTCTTTCGTCAACAGAAAGATAAGTTTTCAGATCTGAAATGATCGACTTGAGATTTTCCTTCTGAATTTTCAATTCCGCATCTTTTTCTGCTTCACTAAGGTATTCTCCTTTTACATATTCATTCGCAAAACCGTATATTTCATCGCTTACTTGTGGTAAAAATCTTCCCTGTAAATCTACCAGTGGAACAGGATTTCCGTTTTTATCCAGAACAAGCATTGGCGGAACTTCAGGAGTCGCTTCTTTAGCCACTTTCGCATCATCAGCACCGAAAGTAGGCGCTGTATGAACGATACCTGTACCATCTTCCGTTGTTACGAAGTTTCCTGAAATTACTCTAAAAGCATTTTCCGGATTTTGATGCGGAAGTGCATAAGGTAAAAGCTGCTCATATTTAATTCCAACCAAATCAGAACCTTTAAATTCGGCTAAAATCTGATAAGGAATAACTTTACTTTCTGAAGTGTAATTTGCGAAATCTTCTTCTGTACCTTCACAGTATTTTTTTGCAAACTGTTTCCCAATTAAAGCTTTAGCCAAAACAACATTTACCGGCTCAAAAGTATATTGATTGAAAGTTTTAACTAAAACATAATCGATTTTCGGTCCTACTGTCAACGCTGTATTGGAAGGCAACGTCCACGGAGTTGTCGTCCATGCCAGGAAATGTACATCCCCAAAACCTTGTAAAAATGAAGGTAACGTTTCAGGCAATGTTTTAAACTGTGCCACCACCGTGGTGTCAGAAACATCACGGTAAGCGCCCGGCTGGTTCACTTCATGAGAAGAAAGTCCGGTTCCTGCTTTCGGAGAATAAGGCTGAATCGTGTAGCCTTTGTACAATAATCCTTTATCGTACAATTGTTTCAACAGCCACCAAACGGTCTCCATATATTTTGATTTGTACGTGATATACGGATCGTCAAGATCAACCCAGTAACCAATTTTTTCGGTAAGGTTGTTCCAAACGTCTGTGTAACGCATTACTGCTTCACGGCACGCTTTATTGTAATCTTCAATTGAAATTTTATTGCCAATGTCTTCTTTAGTGATTCCTAATTCTTTTTCCACACCAAGCTCTACCGGAAGTCCGTGCGTGTCCCAACCCGCTTTACGGAAAACCTGCTTTCCGTTCTGGGTCTGATAACGACAGAAAATATCCTTCAACGCTCTGGCCATTACGTGGTGAATTCCGGGCATACCGTTTGCGGAAGGCGGACCTTCATAAAAAACAAACTCAGGTTGCCCCTCACGAATCTCAACACTTTTATTGAAAGTTTTGTTCTGTTTCCAGAATTCTGCGATGTTCTCGGCTACGTCAATAAGGTTGAGGTTTTTGTACTCTTTAAATTGGCTCATTGTAATATATCAATATCGTTGATTAATTAAGTTGGCAAATTTACTAAAATTTACCGGTTTATAATATATGTTTTATTTTGATATTTCCAATGAAAAAGTTCTGTTTCAGAAATATAGAAGAATGGTGAATGGTCAGTAGTGAATAAGTCAATATTTAGGGTCAATTTTAAGCAGAAACGAATATGGAAATCTCTGTATCAATAGGAGCGGGCTTTAGCCCGCTTTTAGATTGTAACCGCGCGCATTGGTTTTAACCCAAACTTATTTTTCCTTTAGATTTAAATGCGAACTATTTGAATTTCTACATATTTTAAGAGGCAAAGAGCTAATCAACAATCTGATTTGATGAAGCTTTGTTTTCACGTTTCGCGCAGCAAATTTATTTGCCTTTGCCCATCTTGAATCAACATTACAATAACTAAATCTTTGCGTTTACATCATCTCTGAAATTCATAACGGAATTTAATTTTTAAATTTTTTAATCATTCAATCTTTTAATTTTAAATAAATTTGTCCTCTAAAAATAACAACCATTGGAATTCTATCCATCCATCGAAAGAGCAGACATTCAGGAAATAAAAAAGTTTCAGGAGCAAAAACTTCGGGAACTTTTGGTTTATCTTGAAACTCACTCTCCTTTTTACCAAAGATTATTTAAAGTAAACAATATCAAGATCGCTGATATTCAGACACTGGAAGATCTGCAGAAAATCCCGACAACGACAAAAAACGATATTCAGCAGAATAATGACGATTTTTTCTGTATCACACCCGATAAAATTGTGGATTACAGCACGACTTCAGGGACGTTGGGAGATCCTGTAACTTTCGGGTTATCAGATAAAGACCTGGAAAGATTAGCTTATAACGAAGCCATTTCCTTTGCCTGTGCCGGAATTCAAAAAGGAGATGTGGTACAGATGATTACAACGATCGATAAACGGTTCATGGCCGGACTGGCTTATTTTTTAGGATTAAGAAAAATGGGTGCCAGCGTCGTAAGAATGGGGCCAGGAATTCCGGAATTGCAATGGGATTCGATTTTTAGATATAAGCCAAAATATTTAATTACCGTTCCGTCTTTTTTATTGAAAATGATCGACTATGCCGAAAAACACGGAATCGATTATAAAAATTCCAGTGTTTACGGTGCTGTTTGTATTGGAGAAAGTATTAAAAATCAGGATTTTACCGATAATATTTTATCGCAGAAAATTAAAGAAAAATGGAATATTAAATTGTTCTCAACGTATGCTTCCACGGAAATGAGCACAGCTTTCACAGAATGCGAGGAGCAGATTGGCGGCCATCAGCATCCGGAACTCATCATTACAGAAATTCTTGACGACGATGGAAATTTGGTTAAGGAAGGCGAAAGTGGAGAATTAACAATTACAACATTAGGTGTTGAAGCGATCCCTTTATTAAGATTCAAAACAGGAGATATTGTAAAAGCACATTATGAGCCTTGTGCGTGCGGAAGAAATACGATGAGACTCGGGCCTGTGATCGGAAGAAAACAGCAGATGATCAAATATAAAGGAACCACGTTGTATCCGCCGGCAATGAACGATATTCTGAATGATTTCAACAATATTTTGTGTTATCAAATCGTTATTCAGGCGAATGAAATCGGTTTGGATGAAATTATCATTAAAATCAGCACCGACAGCGATTCGGAAAATTTTGTAAATGAGGTAAGAGATCATTTCCGTGCAAAATTAAGGGTAAGCCCAAAAATTGAAATTGTTGAATTTGATGTTTTGTCTAAAATTGTTTTCAATCCGAACAGCAGGAAGCCGATAACATTTATAGATTTACGGTAAACTAATACATTTTATAATACAAATTAATTCAAAAAATAAACTTTAAAAATAAATTTATAAACTATGAAAAAATTACTATTGGTCTTTTTGATCTTTTTAACTGGTGTGGTATATGCACAAAAAATGAAAGTTATTTCCGGAAATTTCGACTTTCTTAAAGGAGAGAAGGAACTGAATTTGCAGATGGATTACAGTCATATTAAATTTTATAAAGAAAATATGGATGAGGCTGCATATATTGCCAAGCAGGAAAAAGATATTCAGAAAGCCAATAAAAGCCCTGAAGAATTTGAAGTATGGAAGAAGGATTGGGAATATTCTAAAAATACTCAATTTGTAGATAAGTTTCTGGCTTCTATGAATAAAAATACAGATATTAGAACTTCAGTGGACAATCCATCTGCAAAATATACCTTGTTAGTAGAAACCGTATGGATTTATCCAGGATGGTTTGCTGGTGTAATGAATCAGCCATCAAAACTGAGTACTGTTTTAAAATTCGTAGACAAAACAGATCCATCTAATGTTTTGTTAGAGATCGAAAGTAAAAATGCTCCCGGTGACAATTTCGTAGGATTACCGAATAATAATGACAGGATCTCTGAAGGATACGCAAAAACGGCAAAAACATTGGCTCATATGATAGAAAAGAAAATAAAATAAAACAATCCGCTCCCGTTTAAGGAAGCGGATTTTTATGCTTGTTCTTTTTCTTTTTTAATAAATTCTGCGAGATTTTTTATCGCAGTATCATGTATTCTTACAAAAGTATTTTTTTTGTCCCATACATAACCTGCGAGTACTGCACAGATTTTTCTCTTTACATCTGGATTTTCCGGTTGATGAAAAAATAATTCCTGGAGATTTCCGGTGTACCATTCTTTTACATAGGTTGTGAAAACATCAACGCCGTATAAAATGTAGTCCGAATATTCTTTTTGCCAGTCGATTTTTTCGCCGTTCAGTTGTCTTAAGGCTAATTTTGCTGCCAGCATTCCTGATTCTGTTGCAAAAGCCATCCCCGAAGAAAAAACGGGATCAAGAAATTCTGAAGCATTTCCCGTTAAGGCAAAACCATCTCCAAAAAGACTTTTTACTGAGCAGGAGTAATCTTTCAAATGCTTTGGTTCAAAAAGAAAATCTACATCACCAAAACGTTTTACATAATAGTCCGAAAGTGAAATGGCTTTTCTCAGCGCCTCTGCAGTATCACCATTTTCAGATAGCTTATCAATGAATTCAGTCGGGCCAACTATCCCCACGCTCGTATTTCCGTTGGAAAAAGGAATGACCCAAAGCCAGACTTCTGTTTCAATAATGTCAAAAGAAATTAAAGTTCCTTCCGTTCCTTCTTCTCGGTTGATATCTTTTACGTGAGAAAAAATGGCGGAGTGGGGAGATAATTTTGAAGGTTTTTCTAAATCTAAAAGTCTGGGCAACACTCTTCCGTAACCACTGGAATCAATCACGAATTTAGCGTGTATTTCTTTTGTTTCTCCGTTTTTGTTTTTTACGGTAGTCACAGAATCTGTCCCGTTGAATTCAATGCCGATGACTTCCGTTTCAAATTCAAGATCAATTCCTTTTCTGATCACTTCCTGAGCAAGAACATCGTCAAAATCTGCTCTGGGAACCTGCCAGGTCCAGTCCCAGCCTTCTCCGAATTTATTACTGAAATCAAAAATGCAGACTTCATCGCCTCTTAAAAAACGTGCTCCCAGTTTCTTTTCAAAACCCATTTTATCAAGCGCAGGAAATAATCCTGCTTCATCAAAATGATCCATTACACGCGGAATAAGGCTTTCCCCGACAACCAGTCTCGGAAATTTCGTCTTTTCAACAACTTTTACGTTGACGTTGTTCTTCTTTAAGTATGAAGAAGATACGCATCCGGACGGGCCGGCGCCGATTACAAGTACGTCAACAAACTCTTTGCTCATCTTTGATTTTTTATTTTATAAATAACTTCTATCTTTGCCGCAAAATTAATGACAATTAATTAATAATAACAAAATTATCATATTATTACTTTTAATTAATGAAAATAAATAGCTTTTTAGAACTGAAAGACTTTAAAAAAGTCATTATTGAAAAAGAAAAAATTGAACTGGATGAAACGCTTCTTACCAGAGTGGATGAAAGTTTTCAGTTTTTGAAAGAGTTTTCAAAGAATAAAGTAATATATGGTGTGAATACCGGCTTTGGACCGATGGCACAGTTCAAAATCAGTGATGAAGATACCCATCAGCTTCAGTATAATCTGATCAGAAGCCATTCTTCCGGTATGGGAAATCCGCTTCCGGCTGACGAGGCAAAAGCTTGTATGCTGGCACGATTGAATACATTGTCTCTGGGGAAATCGGGAGTGCATCATTCTGTTGTGGAATTACTTAAAGAGTTAATAAACAGAGATATTACGCCATTGATTTTCGAGCACGGGGGTGTCGGAGCAAGCGGAGATTTGGTACAATTGGCTCACCTGGCTTTGGTTTTAATCGGTGAAGGTGAAGTTTTTTATAAAGGTGAAAGAAAACCGACCAAAGAAGTTTTCGAAATTGAAGGTTTAGAACCGATCCATGTTGAAATACGTGAAGGCCTGGCTCTAATGAACGGAACTTCTGTGATGTCAGGAATTGGTGTTGTTAATGCTCATAAAGCCAATCAACTAACTGATATTTCTGTTAAATTATCATGTGCTATTAATGAAATTGTTCAGGCGTATGATGATCATTTGTCGGAAGTTTTAAATGGAACAAAACTTCACGCAGGACAGCAGAAAATTGCAGAAAAAATGCGTGCTCATTTATCTGATAGCAAATTAATCAGAAAAAGAGCAGATCATTTATATACCCATTTTGAAGAGCAGGAAAAAGTTTTCAAAGAAAAAGTTCAGGAATATTACTCTTTACGATGCGTTCCGCAGATTTTAGGACCTGTTTTAGATACGCTTGAGTATACGGAAAAAGTGTTGGAGAATGAGATCAATTCAGCGAATGATAATCCGATTATTAATGTTGAAGATCAGCATGTTTATCACGGAGGAAACTTTCACGGAGATTATATTTCTTTAGAAATGGATAAACTGAAAATCGTTGTTACCAAACTGACAATGTTGGCAGAAAGGCAATTGAATTATCTTTTAAATTCTAAAATCAATGAAATTTTACCGCCTTTTGTAAATTTGGGTAAATTAGGCTTTAATTTTGGGATGCAGGGTGTTCAGTTTACGGCAACTTCTACGACGGCCGAAAGTCAGATGCTGTCAAATTCCATGTATGTTCACAGTATTCCTAATAACAATGATAATCAGGATATTGTAAGCATGGGGACAAATGCAGCCGTAATTTGCAGGAAGGTTATTGAAAATGCTTTTGAAGTACTGACGATTGAAGCGATTACCATTGTTCAGGCGATTGAATATCTTGGTTTTCAGGATAAAGTTTCGACCGCAACGAAGGAATTGTATGACGAAATAAGAAGCATTATTCCGGTATTTTCCAATGATATGGTGATGTATCCGTATCTGGAAGAAGTAAAAAAATATTTAAAGACCATGTAATTTTTAACTGAAATCAGTTGTCTTTTAAATAATATAAAATTAATTAAAAACAAAAACTAACATATAACGCAACACATGAAATGTGCAATCATCACAGGTGGCTCTAGGGGAATTGGAAGGGCAATCTGTATAAAACTGGCAGAAGAAAAAAATTATCATATTCTGATAAATTATACTTCAAATGAAGCAGCAGCAAAGGAAACGTTGGCTAAAGTTGAAGATTTGGGCTCTACAGGCGAGATCCTGAAATTTGATGTAGGAAATGCAGAAGAAACCCAAAAAGTTTTAGCAGAGTGGCAGGAAAATAATCCAAAAGCAGTTGTTGAGGTTATTGTAAACAATGCCGGAATTACCAGAGACGGATTGTTCATGTGGATGCCGAGTGAAGACTGGAACGCTGTGATTAACACCAGTTTAAATGGTTTTTTCAACGTGACCAATTTCTTTATTCAAAAACTGTTGCGTAATAAATACGGCAGAATCATCAATATGGTTTCTGTTTCCGGAGTAAAGGGAACAGCAGGACAGACCAATTATTCTGCGGCAAAAGGGGCTTTGGTCGGTGCGACAAAAGCGTTGGCACAGGAAGTGGCAAAAAGAAATATTACCGTAAATGCGGTAGCGCCGGGATTCATTAAAACAGATATGACCCAGGAATTCAATGAAGATGAATTAAAGGCGATGATTCCTGCCAACAGATTTGGTGAAGCAGAAGAAGTTGCTGATCTGGTTGCATTTTTAGCTTCAAAAAAATCATCGTACATTACCGGTGAAGTGATTAATATTAACGGAGGAATCTACTCATAATAATTTAGCAATGTAATAATTTAACAATGTACCAAAATAGTGAGATTCTTCACTTCGTTCAGAATGACAGAATATATTATGGTCACAAAACTTGAATTGTTACACTGTTAAATTGATAAACTGTTACATTTTTTAACATGGAAAATAGGGTTGTCATTACCGGAATGGGAATTTATTCCTGCATCGGAACTTCTTTGGAAGAGGTGAAAGAATCTTTATTTCAGGGAAAATCCGGTATTTATTTAGTGGATGAAAGAAAAGAGTTTGGTTTCAGATCCGGATTAACGGGTGTGGTTCCAAGGCCGGATTTAAAGAATCTTTTGAGCCGCAGACAGCGTGTAAGCATGGGCGAGGAAAGCGAATATGCATACGTTGCAACACTTGATGCTTTAAAGCAGGCAAATATCGACCAGGAATTTTTAGACCAGCATGAAGTCGGAATTTTATACGGAAACGACAGTGTTTCTCAGGCAGTTGTTGAATCCATAGACATTGCAAGAGAGAAAAAAGACACTACTTTAATGGGTTCAGGAGCGATTTTCAAATCCATGAACTCTACCGTAACGATGAATCTTTCCACCATTTTTAAATTGAGAGGAATCAATTTGACCATCAGTGCGGCATGTGCGAGCGGTTCTCATTCTTTAGGACTGGCTTTCATGATGATTAAAAACGGTTTTCAGGATATGATCGTTTGTGGAGGGGCGCAGGAAACCAACAAATATTCCATGGCAAGCTTTGACGGACTGGGCGTTTTTTCTGTAAGAGAAGATGAGCCTACCAAAGCTTCACGGCCCTTCGATTCCGGGAGAGACGGTTTGATTCCAAGCGGAGGCGCAGCAACCTTAATTGTTGAAAGTCTTGAATCTGCACAGAAAAGAGGCGCCAATATTATTGCAGAGATCGTTGGTTATGGTTTTTCTTCAAACGGTGGCCATATTTCAACACCGAATGTTGACGGCCCGGCTTTGGCAATGGACAGAGCTTTGAAACAGTCAGGCTTAATGGCAAAAGAGATTGATTATATTAATGCACACGCGACTTCTACGCCAATCGGCGATGCCAATGAAGCAAAAGCGATTTATGAAATCTTTGGTAATGAAGTTCCGGTGAGCTCTACAAAATCAATGACAGGCCATGAATGCTGGATGGCAGGAGCCAGTGAGGTTATTTATTCTATTCTGATGATGCAGAATGATTTTATCGCACCGAATATTAATCTGGAAAATCCTGACGATGAAGCAAAAAAGATAAATTTGATCGCTGAAACAAAAAGTCAAAAAATTGACGTATTTTTGTCGAATTCTTTCGGATTTGGGGGAACCAATTCCGCATTAATCGTTAAAAAATTTAATTAAAAACATGGAAAGGGAAAAAATTGTTGCGATCGTCAACGACTTTTTAGTCAATGAATTCGAAGTGGACGGCGATGAGATCAGCAATGATGCAAATCTGAAAACAACACTGGGCTTAGACAGCTTAGATTATATCGATATGGTAGTCGTGATCGAATCCAATTTCGGGGTAAAATTAGGCGAGGCAGATTTTAAGAAAATGGTCACGTTTGATGATTTTTATACGACTATTGAAAATAAAATCATTGAAAAAAACGCATAAAATAATCTAACAATACATCAATCTGTAATTTATCAATGTTAAATATTGTTACATTGTTAGAATGATACATTGCTAAATTAATGTTATGAACAAGTGGAAAGGTAAATCTAAAGGGACGATTCTGGGCTACAGAATATTCGTCTGGTGTATTAGAAATATTGGAATCCGAAGTTCATATGTTGTGCTTTATTTCGTAGCGGCCTATTATTTTATTTTTGAAAAAAAGAGTAACCGGTATATTTCATATTACTTTACAAAAAGACTGCACTATAGTTTCTGGAAAGCTAAAATTTCTGTATTTAAAAGTTATTTTACTTTTGGAAAGGTTCTTATCGACAAAACCGCAATTTCAGCTGGTTTGAGAGAAAAATATACCTACGAATTCGATGGAATTGAAAATCTCAGGAATCTTCTAGCAGAAAAAAAAGGCGGTGTGCTTATCAGTGCACATATCGGAAACTTTGAAATTGCAGAACATTTTTTTGCCGATATCGATTTTGATGCTCAGATTAATTTAGTGACAACAGATCAGGAAGTGACGGTCATAAAGGAGTATCTTGAAAGTGTTTCCGTAAAAAAAAGCACAGTGAAATTCATTTATGTAAAAGATGATATGTCGCATATCTTCGAAATTAATGAAGCGCTATCCAAAAATGAGCTCATCTGTTTCACCGGCGACCGTTATTTTGAAGGATCTAAATTTTTAGAAGGAAATTTATTGGGTAAAACGGCAAAATTCCCGGCCGGCCCGTTTCTCATTGCTTCAAGATTGAGTGTTCCTGTAGTATATGTATATGTGATGAAAGAGAAAAACCTGCATTATCATTTGTATGCAAGAGTCGCACAAAATGTGAAAAAGCGCGATGCCCAGGGACTTTTAAATTCGTACACTGAAAATCTGGAATCCATGATTAAAAAATATCCGCTTCAATGGTTCAATTATTTTGATTTTTGGGATGATATTGATTAAATTTCCTACTTTTACTTCCGTAAAAACTAATATTTAACTCAAACATTAAGGTTTAGAATTATTATTTGAAGTGCCATGATTGTTCCGCATCGTTTGTCATTCCGCAGGAATCTAAAACAATGTTGAGATGATTTCAGCATGACAGAAAACAATTGATTCTAAATTCTTAGCTTTAAAAGAAAACCCATCTTCTCCTTTGAAAAAACAATTTGACATACTTGTAATCGGCAGCGGATTGGGAGGTCTTGTTTCAGCTCTTATTTTAGCGAAAGAAGGTCGGAAAGTCTGTGTCCTGGAAAAAAATAACCAATACGGAGGAAATCTACAGACTTTCTCCAGGGATAAGCTGATTTTCGATACGGGAGTTCACTATTTGGGCGGTCTCTCGGAAGGGCAGAATCTTCACCAGTTTTTTTCCTATCTGGATATCATAGATGAACTGAAGCTGCAGAAGATGGATGAGGACGGATATGATAAAATTACTTTCGGAGATGATGAAACCGAATATCCTCACGCACAGGGTTATGAAAATTTTGTAAAACAATTATCCGTATATTTCCCGGAGGAAAAAGAAAATCTGGAAAACTACTGTGAAGAAATTCAGCGGGTTTGCAGCCAGTTTCCGAGGTATAATGTTGTTGGAAAAGACCATTACAACGAAGAAATTCTCCACTTAAATACCAAAAGATTTATTGAATCGATTACCCCGGACGGGAAACTACAGGCTGTGTTATTAGGATCCAATTTTTTATATGCCGGTGATTCGGAAAATGTGCCTTTTTATGTGCATGCGCTGACTGTCAATTCTTACATTCAAAGTGCTTACAAATGTATAAATGGCGGAAGTCAGATCTCAAAACTGCTCATTCGCAGACTTCGTGAACACGGCGCTGAGGTTCACAAACATGCTGAGGTTTCAGAATTTATCTTTAATGAAAATAATATTTTAACGGGTGTCAGAACAAACGCAGGGAAGGAATATTTTGCAGAAAAGTTTATTTCCAATATAGAAATTCGTTCAACAATAAAATTGATTGGTGAGGAGCGTTTAAAGAAGTCATTTTTAAACCGGATACTGAGTTGGCAGCCCGGACCCTCATGTTTTAGTGTATATTTTGTTCTGAAACCTAAAACGGTTCGTAATTTCAATTACAATATTTATCATTTTTCCTCTAAAGAAATGATCTGGAATGCCTATCAGTATGATAAAAATGAATGGCCGGAAACTTACATGCTTTCTTCAACAGAATCAAAGTATTACCCCGGTTTTGCAGAAAGTCTTACTGCCATTTCTTATATGGATTTTGAAGAAGTAAAAGAATGGGAAAATACATTTAATACGGTTGCAGATGAGCAGAAAAGAGGAGAATTATATGATCTTTTTAAAGCAGAGAAAGCAGAAAAAATGATAAATGCCCTAGAAAAGAAAATTCCTGGTTTAAGAGATTGTATTATAAAGATTTATACATCTTCACCGCTGTCATACCGCGATTACATCGGAAGTTTCAACGGAAATATGTACGGCTACAGCAAAAGCTCCGAAAATCCATTAAAAACAATGGTTTCTCCAAGAACAAAAATTGATAATCTATTTCTTACAGGACAATCTGTTAATATGCATGGTATTTTGGGTTGTACGATCGGAGCGTTCAATACCTGTGCAGAGATTTTAGGAAAAGAATTAGTCGATGAACGTTTGATGCATATAATTTATAAAATTAAAAATGAAGAATAATAAAAGAAAAAATATGCGGGTTGTCATTCTTAACGAAGCGAAGAGGAGTGAAGAATCTCAATTGTTTTTGTCGAGATTCTTCCTTTGTCAGAATGACAAGATTCAATGTTTTCGCAATAATGGATCTTTAATTTTATTTATTTTCAGCCTGAGCTTTATCTTCAACCTCACTTCTTGCGGAATCCAAAAATCGATACATCATCTTCCCGAGGTGAAGCAGTATTCCCTTGAAATTCCAAAAGTTACAAAAATCAACGATTCTACTTTTAGTTTTAAAAAAAATTATTTAACGAAAAACAGACAAGGCCTCTGGGAATTGTATGTTAAAGGAAACCCATTGCAGTTAGGATATAATAATGGAGCGTTGACACAAAGTCTGATGCAGAAGCAGGAAAAAATTTTCTTTTCAAAAGTTGAAGGATTTGTACCCTCTAAATTCAAGCAAAATCTGTTGAGAGGCTTCCTGAAATGGTATAACCGGAAAATGTATCTGAATGTAAGGGAAGACTATCAGGCAGAACTCTATGGATTGTCCCGGTATTCCTCGGATGAATATAACTTTATTGCACCTAAATATCTCCGCAACCTCTATCTTCATGGAGCTCACGATATCGGTCACGCCATGCAGGATCTGATGATGGTTGGCTGCACGTCATTGGCAGTATGGAACGAAAATACAGAAGACGGAGAGCTGCTGATCGGGAGAAACTTTGATTTTTATGTGGGAGATGATTTCGCAGAAAACAAATTGGTTGAATTTGTAGAGCCTGAAGAGGGAATTCCTTATATGTCCGTCGCATGGCCGGGAATGATCGGAGTGGTTTCAGGAATGAATAAAGAAGGGATTACTGTTACAATCAACGCCGGAAAATCTAAAATCCCGCTAACGGCTAAAACACCTATTTCTCTGGTAACAAGGGAAATTTTGCAGTATGCTACAACTATTGACGAAGCGATTGCCATTGCAAAAAAAAGGAAAGTTTTCGTTTCGGAATCTATTCTGGTAGGAAGTGCGAATGATAAAAATGCGGTAATCATTGAGGTTTCTCCGGATAATTTTGGAGTGTATAAGGTTGAAAATACGAGCAAAGTGTTTTGTACCAATCATTTCCAATCGGAGGCTTACCAAAATGATAAAAGAAACAAGAAGCATATCTTGGAAAGTCATTCCGAATACCGTTACGAAAAGCTGCAGGAACTTTTACAGGAAAATAAAAAGCTAAATCCTGATAAAATGGCTGCCATTTTAAGGGATAAATCAGGGCTGAAAGGTGAAAAAATTGGATATGGTAACGAAAAAGCAATCAATCAGTTGCTGGCACATCATGCGGTGATCTTTTCGCCTCAGAAAAAGCTTATCTGGGTTTCTGCTAACCCTTATCAATTAGGAGAATTTGTATGTTATGATCTAAATGAAATTTTTTCTGATAAAAAAGCTGATAACGTAAAATTTTCTAAATCTGAATTAAATATTCCGAAGGATCCTTTTTTAGATTCAAAAGAATATAAAAATTACGAGCAGTACAAAATAATGAGCTCAAAAGTAAATAAAGCTGTTGATGGAGAAGAAACTATCACAGATGATTTTATTCCATATTATCAATCTTTAAATCCGGATTTCTGGCTTGTTTATTATCAGGCAGGAAAATATTATTTCAATAAGAAAGAATATTCTAAAGCAAAAACTGAATTTGAAACAGCTTTAGCTAAAGAAATCACTACGATCCCAGACAGAAAAAATGTAGAAAAATATTTGCATAAAGCAGTTAAAAAATTAAAATAAGCTTTATGATATTTTAAAATTATATCATTATTGTTTTGGTTGTTTTTATTAACTGACTTTTTGTTTGAATTTTTATTTTATAATCTATAAGCTTGTTTTAACAAATTAAATGCCTAAAAAATTATTGTATTTTACGTATTTTTAATTATAATTATGATTTTATTGATAAAAATTTGTTTTTGATTAGATTTATTATTTATATTCGTTTCCTTAAATTGTTAATGAATGAGAAAAATCTACTTGCTGTATTTATTTTGTTTTCTGACTATATTTTCCTGTAAAAGCGATGAAAAAATCGAAAGCATAGAAACTGAAAGTTCTTTTGTTAATTTTAATATTGATGCAGTTCCGTATGCAAAATTATCAACGTATATGTTCTTTACAGGAGATCTGAAAAATCTTCAACCCAATACCAAAGTTATCCCTTATGAGCCTGCCAGCTCACTGTTTACAGATTATGCTTCAAAGAAGAGATTTATCTGGATGCCGGGTGGTACGAAGGCAAATTATGACGCAGATGATAAAATATTAAATTTTCCTGTTGGCACCGTTCTTATAAAAAACTTTTATTACAGTACGATACAGCCGGGAAATACTACGAAAATCATTGAAACACGTTTAATGATCAAAAAATCTACCGGATGGATTTTTGCGGAATACCTCTGGAATGATGCGCAGACAGAAGCAGAACTTGTAACAGGAAGCAATTTTGAAAGCGGAAGCTCTAAAAATATTTCATTTAAAAAAGAGAATGGAGAAATCATTACTACCGATTACAGAATTCCTTCAGAAACCGAATGTCTTGCCTGTCATAAATTAGATAATAAACCTATTCCGATCGGTGTAAAACCTCAAAATATAAATGTAACTTACAATTATCCTAACGGGATTAAAAATCAATTACAAAAATTGGTAGATGAAGGCTATCTGCAGAGTTATCCTTCTACCATTACTTCTACCGTGAACTATAAAGATACCAGCAAGCCTCTGGATATTCGTCTGAGATCTTATCTTGATATCAACTGTGCACATTGTCATCAGGACAACGCAAGATGTGACTACCGGCCAATACGTTTAAGTTTCAGCCAGACCTCAAACCTGACCAAACTGGGTGTTTGTGTATCGGCAGATGAGCCACTTAGTCCAACTTTAGAAAGAATTATTACACCCGGAAATCCTGCCAAATCGGTGATGCATTTCAGATTGAGCTCTATCAATGAAAATAACAGAATGCCACTGCTGGGAAGGACCATCGTACATGACGAGGGTGTTGAACTTTTACAACAATGGATTTCTTCACTGAATCAAACTTGTCCGTAAGATAAATTAATAATAAAACTTTTAATTCATGAAAAAAATATTCCCCCTTTTTGTATTGTTATTGAATAGTACATGGATGTTTGCACAATTGACCTGTGCTACAGCCGTTCCTATCGGTATAGGAACAGTTACTGCCCCGAATGTTACGGGAGACGCACCTGCAACGGCCTGTTCACTTGGCGTTCCCGGAACAAAAGGTTTATGGTATAAATATACCCCTACAGAAAATAAAACAATTAAAGTTGTTACTTCAGCTGCAGGGCAAAGTGTTGATACGCGTCTGATCGTATTTACGGGAAACTGTGGTAATCTAAGTTGCATTGCAGCAAACGATGATTATACAGGAACATTTTCTCAGGTTACCTTTAATGCAGTTGCAGGGACAACTTATTATATCGTATTTGATAATAAATTCTCTTCATTAGGCTTTAATATTACACTTTCTGAAGTGGTGGTGGTTCCGGATCGGTTATCTTTTGTAGCGCAGTCGGTACAAGCAGCCGGGACTTATAATAATTGTGTTGTAGATATGAATGCGGACTATCTTGATGATATTGTCTCTGTAGTAGATGCTACACACATTGTGATCTCTTATCAATTGCCAGGGGGTGGATTTAATAATGTGTCCTATACGGTTCCTTCTACGATCATAACTCCTTCGTGGAGCATTGCGGCAGGAGATTATGATAATAATGGTTTTAATGACCTGATCTATGGTTCTAGTAGCGGAGTTGCTTTTTTAAAGGCTAATTCTACCGGTACGGGATTCACCTCTGAAAGAAAATCACAGTCGTTTTTGGTACAGAGAACCAATTTTATAGATATCAATAATGACGGAAGGCTGGATGCTTTTGTTTGTGATGATAATGCGCCAAACAGATATTATATAAATGACGGTACAGATATGAATCATAGCCAGGGCGGATTAGGAGATTTTCCTTCCGGAGGAAATTATGGCTCTATATGGATCGATTATGATAACGACGGAGATATGGATCTCTTCATAGCGAAATGTAGCGGAGGCGGTTCAGGACCCGGAGGAAATATTGATGAGCTTCACCGAAACAATGGTAACGGAACTTATACCAATGTTGCGGCTGCCGCAAATATGGCAAATCCTACTCAGACATGGTCGACGGCATGGGGCGATTTTAATAACGACGGCTGGATGGATGCAGTGGTAGGAATCAATTCCACCAGTAATGGATTAAGTAAAGTGATGAAGAATAATGGTGACGGCACATTTACAGATAAATCGGCAGGTTCCGGCTATGACAACACAAACGCTTTAAGCCGGGAATATGTAGCCCATGATTTTGATAATGACGGCTTCTTGGATGTGTTGGGCGCAGGAAATACAATTATGTTTGGAAATGGTGATTTTACATTTACTCCTAATGCAACACCTTACAATCTAAGTTATTATGATCGTCCTATCGGAGATTTGAATAACGACGGATTCCTGGATATTCAGAATGGAAATGTCATCATGATGAATGCCGGAAATACAAATAAATGGCTGAAAGTAACTCTCAAGGGAACCCAGAGTAACAAAAACGGGATCGGTGCCAGAGTGGAAATATATGGTTCTTGGGGCAAACAAATCAGAGATGTACAGAGCGGAACCGGCTTCGGAAATATGAGCACCTTGAATGTTCATTTCGGAATCGGTCAGGCTACAGCCATTACAAAAGTTATTGTAAGATGGCCTTCAGGAGTGGTAGATGTGATAAATAATGTGACGCCAAACACAACGCTGAATGTTGTGGAAGGATCATTCCTGAATACAAAAGAAGTACAGCAAGCTCAGGAAATGCTTACTCTATATCCTAATCCTGCACATGATCTGGTTTATTTTAAATCTCAAAAAGATTTTATTCCGGTTGAAGCTAAGATATATGATCTTACCGGAAGACTTGTATTACAAACTAAAATTGAACGCGATTCAATTTCCGTAAAAGAACTTAATGCAGGAAACTATATGCTGGTTTTAACAGACAAAAATGGAAAAAGACAGTCACAGAAATTAACAGTAAAGTAGAATACATCAGGATTAACTAAAATAATTACTGCAAGGTCAAATGACTTTGCAGTTTTTAAATATTAATTGCATGTTGTAGTTAATTCTATAGGATCTTTAAAAAAATTCATGGCTTTCCATTCTTTTTCATTAAATGCATCTTTTACCTCACGGTTATTAACATCTTTTCCATTTATTACGTAGGTTGTTTTATCTGTATTTAGATTTTCGAGGACCATAGAGGGTTGTTTTCTGTAGTTATCCCAAAACGTTTTCCATTGTTTAGGAGTAAGATTGGTTACTTTGGAAGATCCGAAATTACGATGTTCAATATTATTGTTTTCTTTGATAATTGATTTTATTTCGAAAATATAATTCTCTTCAGAATCCTGAATTTTTAGTATAAGTCCCGGAAGCCCATAGAATTTGTATGGCCCATCCGCAATAGGGATTTCATTGGTGAACCATGCTGTCCATTTTCTCCCGCCAAATTCACAAACTGCTTTCTGAGTTTTATATCCCAGAATTTTTTCTGTAGCATCTGTTTTTATTTTCCATTGTAGAGGACAGGTATATGTTACCGAAAATAATTTTACATATGCTTTTTCTTCTACTGTTATTGTATTATTTGCAGGGTTTTTAATGATCAGAGACCGGAATAAAGAGTTATTATCATCAGATGGAAGGCGCAAAGGTCCTTTGCTATTATTTTTACTGTAATCGCTTATTATTTTTGTTTTTAAAGAATCGGATCTGAAATTGCCATAAGATTCAAAAAAAGAGGGCTGATTTTCATTGGTTATTAACGCACAAAGTTCATTATTAAATGCTGAACTTTTTTTTTCTGATTTCCATTTAAAATCATAAATTATTTTATATGATTGTGCAGTGGAATTAGTAAATACGACTAGGAGAAGCATCAGGATTGGGCGGAATAATTTTGTTTTCATGGTAATAATTAAAATAATATGATGTTAGATTCCATACAATCATTATGGAAGAGAAAAAGAAAAGGTTAAAGCTTAGAACAATTCCTAAATGCATTGAAATGGTAAGCATAAGCCAAATCTTTCTCGTTTTATTTATATTGATAAAGATAGGGTAAAAAAGTTCTATGATAATCACTCCCCACCCTAATAAAATATAAAAAGCAGGATTTTGTATGTAATTTCCAATTTCTACATAACTATAGAGATTAGGCAGATGAACTGCTTTCCATATTGATTCTCCATTCCACCAGTTAAATCCTAAAATTTTATCTAAACCTGAAAAAAAATAGGCGAGGCATAAGTGCATCTGAATTAATCTTTTGCATAGTGTTATTGATTGCCTGCTTTCTGAAAATTTTGGAAATAGTTTTTTTTGAATCGAAAAATAAGAGCTTGATGGGAAGATTACAATATAAAATAATGACATACTTGTGAAAAAATCTACTCCATAAAAGAAAAGATTTCCCGATTTTATAAATGAAATTTGCAGGATAATAAGTATTATCGCACCAATGCGGCTGAAAAATCCTAAAATCACCATGAGACAAAAGAAAATATAGGAAAATTTAAAAAATAATATAGATTCATGGTAATCAAAAAAATTATTTAAAAATAATAAGATGCTTTCCACCGTCACAATATGATAAGCACCATAAATGGTGTGTAATTCTAAAGGAATAATACTGCTGTCAGTATAAAGCAAATCAAAATCGTTCCAGAAAGATAAGAAATGGATGAGTACGATGATTCCTATAGCAACTCTGAAGAAGACTATGAAATCAGAAGAATATGACTTTGAAAAGAAATTGTTAAATGCTTTCATTTTATTTCATCAATTTTTATTAAATGCTCTTCTTTATTGTTTGTCTCGCCCAATTTTGGACATTCATATAAGTAAACCGTAGTTGTAAACTTAGAATTATACTTTTTCTCAAACATATTATTGATTCGTTTAAGAATAATCTTATTGGCTGCAATTTTATCTTCGTTTTTTTTATTTCCGAAATTATTGAAGAATACATCATTGGCGCCGATGAATCTCGTTTTACCTTCATTGGTATTTAATAGGTCTGAAGAATTGTATATGTTATCTGAATTTTCACTGAAAATGACAAAATTACTGGAAACATTAGGGGCAAAAAATCCGTAACCCGTGTCGTAACCTGTATAAGTAAAAATAAAATTTCTAGATATTAAGCTATTATTAATCTTTTCTGCTATTGCGGGTTGTTTAAACTCATAAAATTCGCAGTAACTTGAAATTGTTGTTAGTATTCCTGTAGTAAATACTTTCAGAATAATTATCATAAATACAGCAATTTCTATTTTATTTGGCTTATGAGACATCATTACATTTATTTAACGTTATAATAATTTGATGTTTTAATAAAAATAGACAGGGTACAACATTGCTGCGTACCCTGTCTAAATTTGAAATTATTGATACTTTGCAATGATCTGCTTGATCTGAGCAGTCGTTTGAGCATCATCCGGAAAATCTCTGTACCGTGTTGTGCACTCATTACTCATAGATTGGTAATCACAAACAGACCAGCCTACTAGATGTTGAGCAAGGAAATTTAAATCAGCAGCTCGTACAGCCTGCGTGTTAGTAACAGTTACTGTTTTTCCTGATACTGTTATAACAGGTCCTACTTTTTTGTCGTTTGTTCCTGTGAAGGACATTAGTGAAATTGCTAAAATTCCAGCTGATGCAAAAAGAATTTTTTTCATGGCTTAAAATTTTGAAATTAAAAATTAGTTGATTAACACTATTAGAATTCGTCTTACTGTATTGCGCACTACATCAGATGAATGATAATTATTTTTTAAATCTCCACTGTTGTCCGTCTTTTACAGGAGGATCTGTGGAGATGATTAGGCTTTCCATGCTGTCTTTTTTGGAAGTTTCTGAACTTTTTTTATTATCATACATAATATCTTCTGCGGTTGATTCGAGCATACTGTCATCTTGTCTGCAGGAGCTTAATATTGATATAAAAGTTATTGTTACAATGATTAAAAGTAAATAGTTTTTCATGGTATTGTTGTTTAATTTGTTGGGATATAGGTGGTTATTGTTTTGAAAAGGTATGGCAAATAAAAACACACGGAAAATAACTTTTGTCACTATTTGGGAATTAATACGGACTAATTTGCGAATTAATACAATAAGTTTTCCCTTCTATGCCTTACTGATAAAAGGATTGGAAGATTTATTCTATATGCAGTGATAATTTGTTGATTTTGCTTATTTTTATATTGAAAACTAATATCATTTATGAGTACTAAAAGAATTATATTTCTGGTATTTCTTTTAATATTTTTTAATCTTTTACAGTCTCAGGTAAAAAAAGATGAAAGTTTCGAAAATATTAGAAGTAAATATGAACGCTATGAAGAGAATAATGGTAATGCTTTTTATTATGTTAATCAATACATCAATAAAGCAAAAAGTGAAAAGAATTATTCTAAGCTTGTACAAGGCTACAAAGATGGAGTTTTCTATTCTTCTCAAAATGTAAATAAATTAGCCTACGCAGATAGCACTATTTCGGCAGCTAAATTATCTCGGGACAAGGAACTTATTAGTATGGCTTATCTGGGAAAAGGAATTGTTTTTTATTTTAATTACAGAAAGTATCAACTTGCTCTGAATGAATATCTTCAAGCTTACCAATACTCTAAGAACATAAAGGATGGATATCTTAGGCATAAGATTATTTATCATTTAGGGGTTGTAAAAAGCTATCTCGGATATTATAAAGATGCAATCGTTCATTTCAAAGAATGTGCAGATCACTTTTCTTCCATGATAAAAGAAAAAAGGCTTCACTCTAATGAGATTTTTAATAATAAGAAGGGCTACTTCAATAGTATTCATCAGATGGCAGAGTGTTATCGGAATATTAATGATTATAAAAAAGCTGATTCTCTGGTAAAGATAGGATTGAAAAATACATCAGGAACCGCTGATTATAGCCAGGAAGAAAGTTACTTTTTAAAGTGTAAGGGTATATTGTTTTTTCATACCAAAGAATATAAAAACGCTATAATATATCTAAACCAATCATTGCCCAGAATGCTCAAAAACAATAATTTTTCGTGGATTTCTGTAAATTATTTTTATTTAGGAGTTAGCTATCTTAATCTTAACGAAGAAGAAATGGCAATTAAAAATTTTAAAAAGGTTGACTCTATCTTTCAGAAATATCATTTTATTCATAATGAGATTAGAGAAAACTACAAATTATTAATAAATTATAGCAAAAAATATAAAGATGTAAATCAAGAATTATTGTATACCAAACAACTCTTAAAAGCAGATAGTATTATTGAGAAAGATCTAATTTACTTATCGTCAAAAATTCATAAAGAATATGATGCAAAGCTGCTGAGTGACGAGAAAAATAAGCTTAAAAGAGAGAATTTATGGGGTGTTTTTATTATTTATGGACTTGTTGTGTCGATGATAATTCTCATAATGCTATTGATAATTAAATATAACAGAGAAAAGAATATCCGAAAAAAATATACTTTACTTGAGGAAAGAATCCGTAAAGATTATTCAAAAGACAATAATATTGCAAATGAAACCGATAATCAATATCTTAAGGAAAGAAAACATAAGATTGATGGTGATAAGGTTCATAATATTCTGGAAAAACTTGAAGAATTTGAAGAAAAGAAACAGTTTAATCAAAAAGGGCTTACCATTACAAAACTAGCAACAAAGTTTGGTACTAATGCAAACTACCTCTCGCAGGTCATTAATGAATATAAAGGAACGAATTTTAATAAATATTTGAGCGAACTGAGAATTCATTATATCACAAAACAGATCTATAATAACAAAACATACCTTAATTACACTATTGAAAGCTATGCTGAAGAATGTGGAATTGCATCGAGACAAAATTTTTCTAATTTATTCTATGAAATCAATGGGGTTCGCCCGAAGGATTTTATTAAAAATAGAAAACGTGAACTGGATAATTAATCATTTTCAGGACTTACCTTACTTAAAAAAAGAAAAGTAGCAATCCCAGAAATTATTGACATTGTAATGGATAATATTGCACTGCCGATAAGGTATTGCAGTAGATTATTTTTTACCAGTTCAAAATTCAGATCCTGGCTCAGGATATTGCTGTTTTCGCCGACAAATGGTGCGCCTAAAAACAAAGAAGCGGTAATAATAAAGGGAATAAATGGTGGCAAGCTCACATTCGAAGCTACAAAAGCAAGCACTTTATTCAGCTTAAAAAGTACAGCTAAAGAAATAGTTAAAAGCGTATGAAATCCCCAAAATGGAGAAAACCCTATGAATACACCCAATGCAACGGAAAAAGCTTTTGTGCGGTTACTCCCATCACTTTCCAGAATATCTTCCTGTATGAATTTTTTAAAGCTTTTTTTTTTGAAATTATTCACGAAGTTACGCGGAATAATGTACAGTAAGGTGATCGTTACCAAGATCGTATTAAGAATACTGATTCTGGTAAAATCCTTAAATGGCCTGAAATGAGATACTCTTTCTGCAGGATCATACAGTACTTTTACCGGAACATTTTTTACCGGAATATGCCTCCATGCTGTCCTTACAATGATTTCAATCTCAAACTCAAATTTTGGGGTAAAATATTTTCTGGGTATTTTATGTAAAGGATAAAGTCGGTATCCTGATTGGGTATCATGCAATTTAATTCCGGTTTCAAACCAAAACCAAAAGTTGGAAAAACGATTTCCGAAACTACTTTTCTTAGGAATTCCGTCTTGAGACATATTTCGGTTTCCTATGAGAAGTACATCTTCCTTTTCATGAGATAAAGCTTCTGCAAAAACAGGAATATCATCAGGATAATGCTGCCCGTCCGAATCAATTGTGATGGCGTAGCTGTATCCTAACTTTTCAGCTTCTCTGAAACCTGTTTTCAAAGCATTTCCTTTCCCTCTGTTTTCGGGTAGATGAATTACCTGTATCTGAACATAATCTTTTAAAATAACAGGTGTAGAATCTGTAGAACCATCATTCACAACAACAATATTTTCAGTGTATTCCAGAACACCGTCAATTACTCTTCGCAGCGTTTTTTCATTGTTGTAAGTAGGAATTAAAACGCAGATCTTTTTTTCGGAAATTACATTCTGTACTTCAGCGAATGTCATTATTTTATTTTAAACTGGCTTTTTCAGCTGCTGTCATTGTTTTAGATTGTGCCGCAAATCGTTTTACATAATTTTTTAGCGACCCGCTCTGTTTATTATAATTATTAAGAATGAAATTTTTGTCATCTTTCAGACTTCCGCGATATCCCACGATTTTCGGAATATTTTCCTGAACACTCATTCTGATGACACGAAGTTCTATATTATTCGGATTGCTTTTAACAAGACTTTCAAGATTCGTAGCGCCTGATTTTACCAGCGCTTTTCTGTTTTGTTTGGTGATTTTAGCTTCCATAATTTTGGCAGCTGCTTTATAACCTTGTATTACAGCATCTGAGCCTGATGCTTTGTCAGCAGTATTTATAAATGCTTCCGTATTGGCATTCGACAAATTGGCTTTGGCATAGCTTTCTCTCAAAGATTCGAGACCCGATTGAAAAAAAAGCAGGATAGCAGCTATCAATGAAAAGATAAACTTCATAACGTCAGTTTTTTATAGTTAACTGACATTTTTAATGCAATAGTCTCGCCAAAAGAAGTCGTGTTTTTTACCTTCACATCATCTTCATTCTCAGTAATATCCAGCTGAAGTGTAAGATCCGGTGTTTCAAAAGGATTGATAATCGCCATGAATTTTACATTGGAAGCAGATTTTAAAAATAAATTTAAGCCGGTAAATTCTTCAGAAAGTTCCTTTACGATCTGCATCATGCAAACTCCCGGAGTTACCGGATTGCCAGGGAAATGTCCTTTGAAAATGTCATGATCTTTGTTCAGTGAAATATGTGCCGTAAAGCTGCCGTTTTCCGTCTGTTCGTAAGATTGCAAAGTATAAAAATCTGTAAGAATAGTCTGCATAAAATTATTTTTTCATGTTAAATGTATAATATACTCCGGCCTGAAAAGTCACATTTGAATGGTCATTATAGAAAGTGTAAACCGGGATAAAGCCTTTTTTTACTCTTGCCTCAACTCCAAAATTATTAGTAATGTCAACTCCTATACCCGCCGTAATGCCAAGGTCAACTTCATTAGACGCTTCAAAATTTTTCTGCTCAACAAGGAAATCCATTGTTGGGCCTACATGGATATTAAATTTATTAAAATAAAATTTGTTCACAACTTGAAATCCAATATAAGAGGCGGTAATAGTCTGCCCATTCCAGTTATTGATATTAGTATTAATTTTTGAGCCCTGTCTTGAATAGTTGATTTCCGGCTGCAAAGCATAAAATTTAGCAAAGCGGATATTTCCGAACAACCCAATGTAAAAATCTGTTTTATTTTTAAAATCCATGTTGGCTTCCTCGCTATTTGAATAATCAAAATCGATGTAAGAATACCACTGCGCTTTATTTGTAAAATGTGAGAAATTGGCGCCGGCCCTGATTCCGGGATTAAAAGTTACCTGAGCAAAAGAAAATCCTGAAATAATGAACGCCAGTAAAAATAATGCTTTTTTCATATTAAATTTATTCGTTTTCGGTTATTTGAAATAGTTTTATATTTATTTTAAAGTCTTTATGCTGAAGATCCAAACTGTCTGCGAAGATATGTTTTTTTGCATCAAAAGTAAAATCGATTTTTTCCTTATTGTTTTTCGTGTAAATGATTTGTTTCATCAAACCATTCTCTTTGTTGAAAAACAGATAATACGCCTTTTTATCAATTTTTGATAGATAAATTTTTTGATTTTCGTTTTCAAAACTTTCTGTAACAGGATACTTCTGTCTTAAAAGTTCCTGAAAATCATTCTTTAAAAAATTAATGACAATTTTTTTGTCTAAATCCGGCAAGACATAATTTAACTTAAAATCATTCTCTGAAATTTCAAAATCAATCAATTTGTTCCCAAAATCCGATGTTAATACAACGCGGTGAGCCGATTCATTAATTTTTTTTAATATCAAAATTCCGCTGACATGATTTTTATAAATATCCATCTGACATTTATACACATAATCTTCATTAGATGAAAAATAAAGATTTTCAACGGTCTTTTTTGAATTTAAAACAGGCTTTACACCTTCAAGCTTATAAGATTTGCATGAAATAAGCGATATGAAAATCAGGCTATAAGCTAAATTCTGAAGCAGCAATCGGCGCATTTGTCTTGGTGTTTCTGAAAACAATATTTGTCGTGTCTCCTGAAGCTTCCGTCATATTGACCTGAGAAACCGTTGATTGACTTTTAGGGAAATACAGCTCAATCTGCTTAATGTATTTCAGCAGCTGGGCAGATTTGGGAGTAAATTTTGCAATGTTAAAACTGCCATTTTTAAAATAAGACACAGAGAATTCCGGATCATTAAACATCTGCCCGTTTGAACTTCCGACAATCAGCTTGTTGATTTTCTCAAAAGTTTTACTTTTTGCATCTACCGAAGACTTTTTCCCCTGATCATTAATAAAAATTTTATTATCCTTGAAAACAATGCTGTACTGATACGGTTTTGTATACTTCCAGCTCAACATATTAGGCGTTTTTAAAGACATTTTTCCCTGTGTCACAATACTTTTGTCCAGAAAATCCATTTTCTTGGTTTGGGTAAAATCACTCTGCAAGGTTTTTATTTCTTTGGTTTCCGAAGAAACTTTGGACACAAATGCTTTTGCTTCAGCTCCCGACATTGCCGTGTTTTGAGCAAGGACAAAAGTCGAAATTAATAAAAGAGTGCTTAAAGCTATATTTTTAATCATTGTTTAACGTTTTTAATTTAACCACAAGGATGACAAAGGTTCACAAAGGACACTATGTAAAGAATATTACTAATAATCCTTGTGTTCTTGGTGAAAAATCCTTGTGTACTTAGTGGTTTTCAAATTATCAATTGTAAAAGTTGAGTAATTTTTATCCTTCAAAAATACCAATAAATCTACCAAAACATTGTACGTTTTTTCCGAAGTGTCATGAAATAGAACAATACTTCCTTTTTTTAATCCTTTTGTCACTCTTCTATAGATTTTTTTTTCATCTTCTATAACCGTATCTAATGAACGAACATTCCAGCCTATGCTTTTCTTATGAGTTTTTTTGATGGCTTTTGCAATATTCGGATTGGTAATTCCAAAAGGCGGTCGATATAAGTTAGTTAAATTCCCGATTTTCAACATCACTTCATCACATTTTTCAATCTCTTCAACCATTTTTGAAGTCGATAAAAATCCGGTATTATTGGAATGCGAAAGTGTATGATTACCAATCGTATGTCCTTCTGCAATAATTCTCTGGAAAGTTTCAGGATATTTTTCAATCTGTTTTCCGATGCAGAAAAAGGTAGCTTTTACATTATTTTCTTTTAATAAATCTAAAAATTTCGGAGTAAGCTCAGTCGGGCCATCATCAAAAGTCAAAGCCACTTCCTTAATTTTTGTTCTCTTATGGGTAATGCTGTTGACAAAATATCCTAATCCAATATCAAAAGATCCCCAGATAACGACTGCTGAAAACATCAGAAAACAAAACAGATATACCCAAAATGATCCCTGAAACGCATAAATAAAAACGTTACAGAAAAGATAAAATATGATAAATGGATAATGTTTCATCTTTATTGTTTTTGAATTTGGTTTAAAATATCCAGTTTTCTTTACTTGATGTGTCAGCAGTGTGTTTGTCATTCCGTAGGAATCTCGACACAAACTTTAACGTTGCTTAGATTCCACGCTTCACTTCGTTTCGCTCTGAATGACAAAGACTCTGATAGACTAAGCTTTTCCCAACAAAACCAAACTATGGTCGTTCACTCCAAGATGATTATAAAGCAAAATATTTTTAATTTCCTTTTTCTTCAAATCATTAATCATCATCACTTCCGGAATCTCCTGATTTTTAAGAATATGACAAGCCATAAACGTCGAAAAACCACTCGCCGTATTGAATTCTCCGCTCAAATGCTTGTAGTACAACAAAGCCGAACTTTCAAACAAACCCATTGCTTTTGTATAATAAATATCTGATGTTGCATCTCCGCTGAAACCTAAAATCACAACATCAATATCTTGAGCATACAAATTATTTTTAGCTAAAAAATCTTCAATAAATTGTTCCGTTTCTTCTAAATCTAATTGGCTATTAATCTGAATATCTTTTAATTGAGCGTAAGAATTTTCTGTTTTATCTTTTCCCAAAACAAAAAAACTGGCACCTTCTCCCCAAATGACGCCGTCAGTTGTAGAATTCAGATAATCAACGGGAAGATTTTCTTCTTTTTTAATGGTTTTGTTTAATTTGTACAATTCCATTGTTCGGTCGGTCTGTTCGTCTGTTGAGCCTACCAAAACATTTTCGGCTTCACCATCATTGATCTGCAATTTTGCATCTAAAAATGAAAATTCCAGTGATGAAGAAGTGTTCACATAGGTGAAATTGTACGCGTGACATTGCAGACCTAAAGCAATTTGTCCCGCAACCGTATTATGTGTAGACTGAATAAAAAACGTGGGAGTCAGAAACTCTTCATTGTTATCCAATACATTTTTTAAAAACTTTTCAGAATCCTGGGAACATCCCATTCCAGTTCCTACAATGATTGCGTCAGGATTTTCAATTCCGGCTTCTTTCAAAGCGTATTGTGAAGCTACAGAACTCATTTTTACGGTTTTAGACATTCTTCTGCTGGCTGCAGGTGGAATGAATTCTTTGTAATTGGGTTCGATTGCTTTTAAAACCTGAGATGAATTTTCAGGCTTAAGATTTTGGAAAAAATTTTCGTTTAAAGTGTCCTGAACCGAGATACAGGCTGCACTGTTGATGTAAACTGCACTCATGATTTCGAGAAAATTAAGGTTGAACAATTTCCTCCAAAACCAAACGAATTTGAAAGAACATGGTTAATATTTTTCTCTTTGAGTTCAGTTACAGGTGTTAAATCAAATTCTTCCATTTTTGTTTTAAAATTCAGATTTGGGAAAATAAGATTGTTTTGAATGGCCAATAATGAATATACCGCTTCAATTCCTGCCGCCGCCGCCAAAGTATGTCCTGTAAAAGCTTTCGTAGAACTGAATTCAGGAACTTTATTTTCCCCAAAAATTCGGATCATCGCAATGCCTTCAGACAAATCATTATTTGGTGTTGCAGTCCCATGAACATTAATGTAATCGATGTCTTCTTTATCCAAACCTGAAATTTTCAATGCTTTTTCCATCGCTAAATAAGCACCTTGTCCGTTTTCCGAGGAAGCCGTTTGGTGATGGGCATCATTCGCATTTCCGTATCCTGAAAGGTAACCTAAGACTTTTTTGTTTTCTTTTTTCACGACCTCATCAGATTCCAAAACGATGAAAGCGGCTGCTTCACCCAGATTTAAACCTTTTCTGTCATTGTCGAAAGGGGTGTTGTAAGAATCGGTCAGAATCATCAACGTATTGAAACCATTCAAAGTAAACTTTGAAAGAGAATCTGTTCCTCCAACGATTACACGATCCAGAACGCCGTTTTTAATCAGTTTGGCGCCCATCATAATTGCATTGGCTGCAGAAGAACAAGCCGTACTGATCGTTGAAACCATTCCTTTTAGCCCCAAATAATCAGCAATCAGTAATGATGAATTTCCAGCATCGTGGGCATCAATATATTTTTGCTTTTCAGGAAAATCTTCATAGCTGTAGAAATATTTTTCGGTAACGTCCATTCCGCCAACGCTCGTTGAGGAAATGAGACCTGTTTTATATTCATTAATGTCCGAAATTCCGGCACTTTCTACGGCTTCTTTTGCGGCAACCATTCCCAGCAGAGAAGTTCTTGTCGCATGATTGTCTTCATTTAGCTGAAGTTTTTCAACAAGTTCCTGATTAGACAATTTTATCTCGCCGGTTTTGATGTTTCCGGCATGGCGTGTTTCAAACAGTGTGATGTCTGAAATTCCGTGCTTGCCGGATTTTAGCGAGCTTAAATTTTCCTCCACATTGTTTCCAATGGCGGAAATGATTCCCATTCCTGTTATGGCAATTTTTTGACCCATCTTTTATAATGTATCAATGTATCAATTTAACAGTGTAGCAATATTGATACATTGTTAAATTGGTTTATTTTGTTCTGTTTTCTTCGATAAATTTCGCCATGGTATCAATGGAAGTGAAAATTTCCTTTCCTTTTTTCGGATCGGATAATTTGATGCCATATTCTTTATCCAGAAGAACAATTAATTCCAAAGCGTCGATAGAATCAAGTCCAAGACCTCCTCCGAATAACGGATCGGTATCTTTGATTTCTTCTACTGCAACGTCTTCTAAATTAAGAACTTCAATGATTTTGTGTTTTAATTCTTCTCTTAAGTTTTCCATATTTTTAAAATTTACCAATGTATCAATGTGCCAGTTTACCAATTAATTACTACTGAATATCATTGTTACATTGTTATACTGTTATATTGTTAAATTATGCAGTCAGCAAATATACAAAAGCTTTATAACTTTCCTGATAGAGTTCCACCCAGCCACATAATACTTTATCAGCCTTTCCTGACTGCAAAATCTGTTCCGAGTAGTTATTTAAAAATTCTTCGTCAAATTCATCCAGTACAAAAAAGGCATTTTCGGTTTGCATCCTGTGTCTGATGCTGATTTCTCCTACGCAGATATTCGGAAGTGTGTAGACAAAAACGGCAGGACTCGGAAAATAGTTTTCCTGAGAATTGATGCTTTCCTGATATTTAAAATCAGTGTCTAAACTTGATGATCTGTTGGCAAAAACCAAAGCTGTGCTGCTGTGATCTTCACCTTTTAAAATCATTTCAGAAGCAAGAAAAGCGAGTTTGCTTAAGTTATCCATTTTATGAAATTTAGGATAATTTAATTCTAAGCTTTTGTAAGCTTCTTTCGCAAAATCTGAAAAATTTTTACTTGAGGATTCAAAAATAGTTTCGTTATTGAGAATGATTTTTGAATGTTCTATCGTGCAAATGTCTGTTTTCTTCATGAATAAAGTTTAAGGCTTTTTTGTCGGGTTTTGATGCGTGTTGAAAACAGATAGTACAACGATTTTGTTATCAATAATATCAAAAATTATGAGGTAAGGAAATTTTTGTACAAATACTTCTCTATAATTTCTTTTAATTTCGAAATGTTTAGGGTTGCTTTTAATTCTAAGAAAGTATTTGTCTAATTGTTTCATGAATTTTTCGCCCAAGCCTGTTTGCGCATTTTCATAATAAATATAAGCTTCCAGAATTTCTAAACTGGCTTCTTCTTGTACAATTAATTCATAAATCATTTCAAGGCAGATTTAGCTTTTTCTTTGACTTCTTCCCAAGTATAAGATTTGCTTTCACCATTTATATATTTTTCTCTTCTTTCATTTACTACATCATAATGCGAACTTGGAACAGAATAATTATCATCCTCTTCTTCCGCATCAATAATGCTATTGATGATTCTTAAAATTCTTTCATCCGCAATATCAATGAATTCATGAATTCTTTTTCTAATGTCTACTGTAGATTCCATTTCCTAAACTTTAATTTTATAAAATTACAAAATTATTTTCAGCATCTTTCCAAAACGATTGCCGCATTACATCCACCAAAACCTGAAGCTGTTTTCAAAATATATTTGATTTCTGCAGGTTGGTTTGCTTTAATGATATTCAAAGGTTGGGAAGTGCCCGTTTCTTCAAAGTTTTTAGATGAAATTAATGTATTGTTTAAAGCAGATTCCATTGAAATAATGCTTTCCAGTAGTCCTGAAGCACCTAAACAATGTCCGTAATACGCTTTCAGGCTGTTCAAAGGAACGTTTTGCAAATCCATTCGGTTGAAAGCGATGGCTTCCATTTCGTCGTTGTATATCGTTGCTGTTCCGTGCGCAGAAATAAAATCAATTTTTTCTGTCGGAATTTGGGCTTCTGTCATTGCATTTTTAATACTTGCAAACAGTCCGTCACCCGTTCTGGAAGGTCCGGAAATATGATTGGCATCGTTAATGGCAGAATCTCCTAAAACTTTAAAACTAAATTTTTCGTTTTGTGAGGTTCTTCCTTCGTCAGAATGACAGTCTGTTATATAAACGGCAGCGGCAGCTTCACCAATATTGATCCCGTCACGGTTTTTGTCGTAAGGTTTGCAAATCTCTGTTCCGATGGCTTGAAAAGAATTAAAACCTGAAATCACAAATTCCGAAATTTCGTCTCCGGCAATGACAAAAGCATCTTTATATTTTCCTGTCTGAATCATATTCTTTGCCACAGCAATGGCCATTACTCCCGAAACACAGGCATTGGAAACAACAACCGGTTTTGTTTTGAATCCGAAAAAATCATCAATTTTTTGAGCTAAACCCGAAAGAAAAACGCCTTCCGGTAAAGTTTCCTGATTTTTTAATAAGCCGATATTTCCTTTTGTGGTTGATAAAATAAAAGCAGTTTTATCTGAAATCTGATGTTTCTCAACCAAAGGTTTTAAGCTTAATAAAAGCATTTTTTCCAGCCTTGTGAATTCAACATTGTCATTTTGAGCGGAGTCGAAGAATTTATTGAATTCAACTTCTAATTTCTCAGAATCAATCATCGAAGCATAAAAAGACTCCTGATTTTCTATGATTTTATGTAAAGCAACACCGGATTTTCCTTCCAAAAGAGCATTCCAGTTTGAAGAAACATCAAAACCTAAAGGTGTGATGCAGTTGTAATCTGTGATGTAAACTTCCTTTTTCATTACAACCCCATTTTATCTTTCCAGGCCTGAAAAAATTCAGGATTATATAAGCATAAATTATTATCTGAATCTAAAAAAACCTGAATCGTTTCTCCTGAACAGACCAATTTATTTTCTTCGTTAAAAAGCTCGTATCTGTAAATTAATTTCGCTGAAGTTGAATTTACAAAAGTGGTTACAATTTTAAATGTTTCCCCGTATTTTAAAGGCAGAAAATGTTCACATGTACTTTTTACAATCGGTGTAACATAACCTGCTTTCTGAATATCAAGATACGTCAAACCATGTTGTCTTCCGAAGGCTTCCCTTCCGTCCTCGAAATACACAATGTAATGTCCATGCCATACAATTCCCAACGGATCGGTTTCGTTGAACCTTACACGAACTTTTTCTGTACAAGTTAAATTTTTTTTAGACTGCATTTTGTTTCTTTTTTTACGACAAAGGGCACAAAGGTTTTCACAAGGTTCACAAAATAAATTTTCACATTTTTTGTTTGTATTTTTGTGTTAAACACTTGTGTTCTTTGCGGTTAATAAATCTCTAAGTTCACAAAGTTATACACAATGTTCACAATGGTTATTCTAAATTTTATATCGTCCCATTGATTAATCTTTTAACACCATTTTTAAATAAAACTGAATTAAAATTAATCAATAAACCCAATTTGCAATTGCTTAATTTTAAATACGTTAAAACTTGAGCAATATGAATTTCATTTAATGATTCTACGGATTTTATTTCAACAACAACTTTCCTTTCAACCAATAAGTCAATCCTATAGCCAATGTCAAGTTTTATATCATCATAAATTAATGGCATTGGTTTCTGTTTTTCTATTAGTAATCCGGATTTCTGTAACTCATAGTACAGACATTCTTCGTATGCGCTTTCTAAAAGTCCAGCTCCAAGTTGGCGATGAACTTTTAATCCTGCATCAAAGATAACTTTTGAAATCTCATTTTCATTCATATCATTTTGTGTTTTTTAGATTTTTATTTAACCACAAGGGACACAAAGTATTTCACGAAGAACACAAAAGTTTCTCTAAGGTTTCAAATAGTTTATTTATTTGTGCTTTTTGTGAAAAATCTTAGTGACCTTTGTGGTTAAATTTAAACCGCATTTTGTTTTCTTTCGTAAAATAAAGCAATGGCGACCATGGCTACATAAAATAAAAATAAGAAAGTAATTTCTTTTGCAATTCCGCCAATTCCGCTGTTCCTTAAAATAATATCGTAATACGCATTTAAGCCCCAGTTCATAGGAGAGAATTTGGCAATGGTCTGCATAAATTCAGGCATTAAAAATACCGGAACCCAGATTCCGCCGACGGCTGCCAAAACCACTACGGAAGTTGCTCCGAATGGTGCAGATTGTTCCTGTGTGTCGGCTACTGTTCCCAACAAAACACCAAAACCTATTGCTGCCAATCCTGCAAAAATAGTCACAATGATCATTTGGAACATCTTTCCGGTCACGTCAAACTGTGGTAAATCCATATATGGGAAAAGATAAATTCCTACGGCGACCATCAGTAAAAACTGAATAACGCAGATGATAAGGTACGTAAATGTTTTTCCTAAAATATGAATGAAATAAGGAGTAGGGCTGATTCTCGCTCTTACGCTTGTTCCCTGACTTTTTTCTTTCACTAAATTAATCGATAAAGGCACGACAATAAAGAAAATCGCAAACAAAGCCCAAGCCGGAACATTATGCTGAACGGAATTCGGAATAACTTCCATAGCTCCTTTCTTTGGCGTGATTTCTTTAAAGCTGATTAAATTTTTATTTTCTTCAAGATTTTCTGTTGTTCCCAGCTGATCCTGAAATGCTTTGTAAATCTTTTTATTCTCAATTTCAAAAACCATTTTATTCACCGCATTCATCACATTGTTTTTGAATCCAATGTTAGTGGCCGGATCAAAATAAAGGTGAATATCCTGAGCTTTTATAACGTTTTTCTTAACGGCTGAAGAATCCGTTTCCAAACCAAATGAACTGACAATGGTCTGTACTTTTGAATCTATGTTTGAATTGATGTCCTTCGTTAAATTTTTCGGGATAACAATGGCCATCTGATAATCTCCTCCAAAAACGGCGTCCTGAGCTGATTTCTCGGTGAAATTGGTTAAAAGTTCAAAGCTTTTACTGCGCTCGAGTTCCTGTTTTATATTTTTTGAAACCTCGGATTTATCATTATCAATAAAAATAATCGGAATTTTTGAGCCTTCCAGATTTTTGAAAGTAGAATCCTGAATTAAAGTAATCGTGATAATTAACAATAAAGGCATCACGAAAATGATGACGATCCCTCCGATATCTCTTTTCAGCAAAAGGATTTCCTTAACAAAGCTTCGCCACAATTTATACAACAACATCTCTTAATTCTTTTCCGGTTAATGAAATAAAAACATCTTCAAGATTTTCCGCATTGGAAACTCTGTTCACCAGCTCTTCCGGCGTTCCTACGGCATGAATTTTTCCGTGATCAATGATCGCAATTTTTGTACAGAATTCCTCTGCTTCCGAAAGATGATGGGAGGTGTAAATAATGCAGGTCCCTTTTTTGTTTAAATCTAAAAGATGATCAATAATGGTTTTTTTAGACTGAACATCGACGCCAACCGTAGGCTCATCCAGAAAAAGAACTTTTGGGTTGTGAAGTGTTCCGGCAATCAGATTGCAGCGGCGTTTCATCCCTCCTGAAAACTGTTCTACTTTTTTGTCAGCAAATTTTGATAACCCCATTATTTCTAAAGATTCATCAATCGCGTTCTTTAATTTTTTATGGCTTAAACCATACAGACTTCCGAAAAACATTAAATTTTCTTTAGCGGTCAAAGTTGGGTATAAAGCATATTCCTGCGGAACGATTCCGATGATCTGCCTTAATTTAAAACCGTTTTTCTGGGGTGTCAGTCCATCAATTTTAAATTGCCCCGACGTTGGTTTTATTAAGCCGGAAAGCATGGAAATCAACGTTGTTTTTCCGGCTCCGTTTGGTCCCAGAATTCCGTAGATTTCATTTTTATTGATGTTTAAAGAAATATCATTTACAGAAAAATCTTCTGCATTTTTGTATTTTTTATATAGATTTTTTATTTCTATGAAATGTTCCACGTTATATTGCTTTTCTCAGTTTTTTATAGAACGCTTCTTCCAGATCTGCAATGTGAAGCATGTTTTTTGAAAGCTGATTGTAGATATCGCTTTTAGAATTCCTGTTTTTGTACACTCGTGCAATATCTACGGCCAAATCTCTCCAAAGGTCACCGATCGTGGTAATTTCTTTGGAAAGTTCGTTTAGTTTATCATTTTTAAGAATTACGGCTGCTTCCTGTAAGAATGCCCCGTAAATAAATCTGAAACCACCACCTCCAGTGCCGATTTCTTCCTGCATACGGATCAGTTGTCCTAAATAATGATTTGTAGTTTTTGTCCCTTTTTTAGCAGCCCATTTCGGGATGCTTTTTGCTACCCATCTGATGGCTTTTACTCCAATAATCGGCACTGGTGCCAGCATATTTTTGCAGGTGTCTTTAATTCCTTTTTTAATTGCTTCTTCCAGATTTACATGCTCGGGAATATAAGTAGGGTAGTACATATGACCTTTTGGCGGTAGTGCACCTTTGGCGTATCTCACTTTTTCCAATTCGGCTTCAGAAAGAGTGGTGACATAGTCCATTACCGGGTCGCTAATCAGAAATTTATCATCTTCTTTTCCATAAACAACCAGATTGTGAGCATTAAAGTGAAATTTGTATTCTTCGGGGAAATAGGTAAGATTAAAAACGCCGACCTGTAAACCTGTAGGTATATTTTGATTCAAATTTCTTTCCAATGCTTTTTGAGCATCAGCAGGATTTGAAAATTTTTCTCTTTTAATTTTAATTCCCAATCGTTTTGCGGCTTTGCTGAAGATCGCTCCGGGCATCGGACGATAGCTGAATCCGGGTGCAAAATTTACTTTTAAAAAAGGGAGATAGACAAAGAATAATCCCGAACCGATCCCGAAGATCATGGGTTCGCTGAGTTTCAACCCTTTGTTTAATAATAAATTGGAGGCAACACCGTTTTCGCAATGCGCAGTCTGATGGTGTTCAAAATTAATTTTCATTCTTAGCTTGATTTACTATACTTTCAGGTTTTAAAACCCTGAAGTTTTCTATTTACCGTTAAAGTTTTTTAGTTCCTCCACTGAAATTCCGAAAGTATCGGCATATTTTTTCAGAACAGAATCGCTTAGTGTTTTAAATATTCCTGGTTTTCCGTGTCTTTTTACCCGCCACTGCCACATTCCTACGTAAGCGGCCAGTACCTGAAAGTCCATCTTATTCAGTTCCATAAAATAAATGATAGGACTGACTTTATTATCGGCAACATTTTGTCTTGCTTCTTCAATTCTTTCGTGAATCAGTTCCATCGATTCGTCCAAAGCGGCTTTTTTTGCATCCCATCCAATGCTGTGGGCGGTTGTATAATTATCATTTTCATCCGTAACATACAGAACTTCTGTCATGTTGGCGGATTGTAGATTGCTTTCGTCTTGGGGAAGGTCCTGTTTTTTCATTGATATCAGTGTTTTACTTCCTGAATAAACAAATTTATTTCAGCTCTGATTAATAATTCATCATTAAGAAAAGTCTCACAAAAAATATTACAGATATTCTCAAATTGAGAAATCAGTGAAGCTTTGGAGATGATTTTGTCTCCAACCTTTGGCAATGCAAAAATTTCGATTTTCTTGATATTGGTGATAAAGCCAATCACTTTTGTATCTGTTTCAGGATTTTCGAAGAAGCTTTGCCCGAGAATTGATGAACATGTCTGTGCTGAATTTTCAATCAAACCTGCTTCAGCGAATTCATTATTGTGGACAAAAATATTGTCTTCTTTTATTTCAAAGGAAGTCATCACTTTTTCCTTGGTCAATTCCAGGATATAATCTGCCATCAGCATCGGATCACGATGCGGCAGAAAATTATGGATATTGATGATGTTCTCTTCCTTGATTTCCATTCAATTATATATTATTTTGAATTAAAATTTTAACGCAAAGTTTACAAAGATTTTTTATAATGCTAAATGTATTTAAGTTGACAAAAGCATTCGTTGAATCTTAGTGCAAATTTCTTTAATTCAAATATTACATTACTACAGTTTTCATCTGGGATTTAGCAATAACCTCATCATTGACTTTCGTGATGACATCTACCAAAGTTACGCCCATCATTTCATTAATGATAGAAACTTCTGACGTTAGTTGATCGCCCAATTTCGGTAATTGTATGGCTTCAAAAGTTTTGATGGCACCAATGTAACCGGTTGGGGCTTCTTTTCCCAATAAATAATATTTGTAGCCAGTGTGCAAAGCAACACTTTGCGCCTGATGTTCTACCAAACCTGAAGCCTGAAAAATCCCGTCCTGAACAAAAAGATTTTCCTCTTTCACTTCAAATCCTGAAACCAATTGTGTTTCAGAGTATTCTGCAATGCTGTTTACCATTACGAAAGGAAACCGTTGCGGAATTAAGCTTTCCACAAAGTTCTTATCGGATGTAGGCAATCGGTTTTCCATTAGCAAACTGTTAATAAAGCACAAGAATATGCGAATCTTCCGCTTTCAGGAACACAAAGAAGTACTTTTTCACCTTTTTTCAGTCTTCCTGAATTCATTAACTGTTCCAGGGCGATGAAAATTGATCCGGCTCCGATGTTTCCTACTTCAGAAAGATTGTAAAACCATTTTTCCCAAGGGAAATCCAATCCTACATTGGCAAATTCATTTTTTAAACCTTCTTTAAAATAACCTGACGAAATATGCGCCAGTACATGGTCTATTGTATTGGGATCAAGATTGTGCTTGTCGAAAGACGCTCTTAAACTTTCGGCACCTTTTACCAAAATATACTGATCTAAAATTTTTGTATCCTGCTTCAGTGCGAAAATAGATTGTTTCAGCCATTCGTCTGACGGATAATCTGCCCATGATTTTAAACTGCCGTCTTCCTGCTTTTCACATCCTGCATACATACACGCTTCAATTTCGTGAGCATAGGAATAGAAATCAATAAATTCTATTTTTAAAGAAACTTCGTTTTCTCTTGGTTTATTTTCAAGAAGAAAAGCACCGGCACCGTCAGAAAGCATCCATCTTAAGAATTCTCTTTTAAAAGCGATGATGGGTCTTTCTTCTAATAATGCCAGATTTTCGGCTTCGTGATTGAATTTATCCGCAGTCATCCATGCAGACATTCTTTCGGAACCAACGCAAACGGCATTGTTGTTTGCACCTGCTTTTACAGAAAGAAATCCGTAGTTCAGGGCATTCATCCCGGAGTTGCAAAGACCTGTTGCCGTATTAATGGCTAGAGGTTTATTGATGTCAAGCTCGCCGTGAATCATAGAAGCATGTGAAGGTTGGATCTGGTCAGGGGAAGAAGTTCCCACAGAAAGCAATTCCATATCTTCTTTTTTGAATTTGTCATCAAAAAGCTGCTTTACTGCATTGGCTGCAATCTGGGCATTGGTATGGGTAGGATTTCCTTCTTTATCTAAAGCATAATATCGTGTTGTAATTTTATTATTTCTTAAAATAAGAGCTTTAGCTTTAGATTTTGCGCCATTTATATAACCAAGATACGTTTCCATTTCATCATTAGAAACCGGTTCATTCGGTAAGTATGTTGATGCTTTTGTTATAAATACGTCGTACATTCTATTTTATATTAATTCCTTGTAAATATTCTCTTTGTTTTTTTCTTTTAAACCAAAAGATAGGTGTTGTGAGCAAATGTAATACCAGAACTATTGGTGATATAATCCAGATGGCTGCCATCAAATATACCTTAAAGAATTTGATCAGCAAAGGTCGCTTTTCTTTTTTCCTGATAATAAGATTTGACCATACTTTGAAAATCTTGTTCCCAACCTTTTCTACCCGAACCAAAAAAGCCCTGATTTCCACCGCTCCGTTTTTTACAAGATCAGGCTGAAGGCTTTCCAGCGTATTTCCAGAAAAATGCTTTTCAATAATCCTGCCGTATTTTACGGAACCTTTAATTTCTTCGTCTGACACGCCGGCTGCAGGAAGTAATCCGGATTTTTCCTTTTTCCCGGTTGTCATCCATCGAAGGATTGTCAGTACGCTGGTATAATTGTCATGTCTGTCTACAAGTGCAATATTTCCCACCAGTTTAGCCTGCATCTCTTTTAAATAGACTTTCAGTTTTTCCTGGGAAAACATCCACATATTTCGGGTTCCTGAAACGGTAACGACAGGAGTGTCTTTAAGGATATTTTCTGCAAAGCCACTTTTTAGGAATGATATGATCGGAATCGAAGGGGTAAGATACCAGACCTGATATCCGAAAATCACCAGATCAAATTTTTTATTCAGAACCTCTTCGGGAGGAGGGAGTATTTCGCTAGGAATCTGAAGGTAAGATTCGGGAAAGGTGTTAAAAAATACATCACCAGACCAAGGAAAAGGAAAATCTTTTTTTAGTCTGATGTTGTAGTATGTCACGTTATATTCCTCACTTTTTTCTTCAAACGGATGGGCGATATTTTTTACAATATCTTCCAACTGTCCGGACTGGGTGTAATATATAACAAGTATATTTTTTTTCATTAATTCTTTTTATCCGTTTACAAAAATATGCTTTTCCTATTTATTATTCAGAACTAAATACTTTTAATGATTCAGAACTGAATTTTAATGTATAATCAGCATTATTCAATATGTTGTTTTTTCTGGTAAAGAAAATAATTGTTTCAGGAAGTTTGTCCAGAGAGCTGACATCAAAACTTTCATCTGAAACCAGCAGTATATCAATGTTTTTGGTGATTTCAGTATAGTTTTTTATATAATTGATTTTCCTTCTTTTTACCAGATAATTCTGTTCTGCAATCTGTCTTTTTTCCTCGTCTTTGATATAACTGAAAATTCTTCTTCCTGCCTGCTGAAGGGTCAGTACAACATCTTTCTGCCCAAAATCATCTGCAATATGAAGGATATTCGCATCTTTCGGAATATGTTTATTGAGCTCAAAATAAACACTTTTGTTGTTCTGAAAATCTGCTTTAACTTCACTTACAACCTCAGCATCTTTATACAGAAAACTTAAAAACAGTTTTTTCTTAAAATAATTTTCGTCTTCCAGTTCATTCCTCAAAGCCGCAAATTCCTGTCTGAAATAGGCATTGATTTTTTTAGTTCTTTCCGAATAATTCAACCCAAAACTAATATCTTCTTTTTTAATTCTTTCGCCGATTTTTACGGTTATGGCGCCGTCATAAATGATGAAGTCTCCTTTTGGCAAAACCTCGGAATTCCCATGAATATAAATCGGCAATATATCCAGGCCAAACTGTTCCGCCAGATAAAAAGCTCCTTTATGAAACCTTTTGATGTCGTTGGTGTATGAACGCTCCGCTTCAGGAAAAACAACAAGAGAATATCCCTGGTTAATTTTTTCTTTCAATTTCTCAACTCCGTTTTCTATACCCTGGGATACCGGATAACATCCCAGTGCTTTTACCATTTTCCCAAAAACGGGAGACTGATATACCCAGTCATTAACCAGGTAAACAATCTTATGAGTAGTCATTGCTATAGCTAAAGTATCCAGAAACGACGTGTGGTTGGCAATAATGACCGCCGGTCTGCTGAAATCTTCTTTCGTAGCTTTAATGATCTTTTTCCTTACCCATGGATTCGTAAATAGAACAGAAGTTAAAAACTTTGCAGAAATTAATTTAAAAAAGTTTAACGTCCCTCCCTTGGAATTTTTTGTAAAGGGACTGATAAATAAAGAAAAGAATAGCCCTCCCAATCCATAATACAAAAAAGACAGTATGGAATGCAAAAAGAGCCTGAATGTAATCGGTGACAGTCCTTTTCTTGCCCTGTTTGTAATCAGCAGCCTAAACCAGAAAGGATATAATGTTGAAGTAATAATAATCACTGAAAACATCCCGATCAAGGCGACCAATGCGAGCGAATGAAGAGCAGGGTGTTTAGCAAATATCAAGGAACCGATTGATAATATCGTGGTAAAAACTGCCAGAATGATGGAAGTTCTGTACGTAGGAAGTTCATTTTTTCCTGTCGTATGTTCCTTCTGCATCGCCTGGGTAAGGAAAATGCTAAAATCATCTCCTACACCAAATACCAACGTACAAACAACCGTACTGAAAATATTTAATTCCAGTCCTAAGAAATAGAGAATTCCCGCTGTAACGACTCCTGTTAAAACAATTGGAAACATCGTTAAAACTGTTAATTCAAAATTTCTAAAGAAAACGATGATCGTTAAAATAATAGCTAAAAGAGAATAATTAATCAGGGTGTTAAAATCCCTTTTCAGTAATCCCAAGAAGTTTTCATTCATTTGCTGACGGTCAATGGCCAGGACATGTTTTTTCTCAATATCTTTAATGAAGCCGTCTCTTTTGCCCTCATCAACTTTCACCACATTCGAAACGGTAAAGAATCCGTTTTCCTGGCTCAGAAACTCAGAAACCTGGAGTGCTTTAATTTTTTTGTAATCGTCAAGACTTAACGGAACATAATTTTTATTTAAATTATCATTAAATTGGTTAAATGCTGCACTATTAAAACCATATTTATTTCCATTTTTAATCAGTTCGGAAATTGTGCCGGCTTTTTTTCCATCGGTCCAGAATTTATTCCATTCTTTTATTTTTTCCTGTTGGTCTTTCTCTGATAAAACGACTTTCCCAAGAGAATTATAGCTCAATATTTTCCCTTCCTGCTTTTCTTTTTCCAGAAAACCATTTAATGCTGAATTTTTTGAAAGGGCTTCTTCCGCAGAATTTCCATATGAAATGGTATAAATGGATTTTGAAGTGATATCAGAAATCTTCTGTAATTTAGCCTCGCTGATTTTCAGATCTTTTGGAATATAGTTTAAATCCCCGATATCTTCATTAAATCTCACATGCCTGAACCCAAACAGGCACGCAATAATGATCACCGAACAGACAACGATCAGCGGCTTGTTCTTTTCATATGGATAAGATCCGATCTTATCAATAAAATTAGTATTGGCTTTCTTCTCTTTCTTGGGATGATATAATTGTGGAACGATAATCAAGGCTGTCACGGAAGACAGGATGACAGTAATTGCTGCAAAAAGTCCCAGGTCCTTTAATGCTTCAGACCGTACGAATACAAGACACAAAAATGAAACAGCAGTTGTTGCGCTGCTTAATATGACCGGCTGCGTGATTTCTTTATACAGTTCTTCTATATTATTGTTGTGCTTGTAATGCGTAAGAATATGAAGCGCATAATCGATCGTTATCCCAATCAGAATAGCTCCCACGCTCAGCGAAATAGCTGAAATTTTATCTTTAATAAAGTATAAAATCAATAATGCCAGTAAAACGGAAAAAACCGTTGGCAGAAAAACAATAATCGGAGTAAAAAAATTCCTGAAATAGTAAATCAATAAAATCAAAAGTACAGTCATCGAGATCATTACCGTATTTTGAATATCCTTTTTAATTTGTTGGGCATTCGCAACCGCAATAACCGGAGAACCAAAATAGCTGATCTCTGTTTTTCCTTTGAATTGCCTGTTGAGATTGTCTTTTATCTCATTCAGCTTATTGATAAAATCTTCATTGTGTTTGGTGTCGTTGCTTTTATTTTTCGGGTCAAGAAAAAGAAGAAGATTTTTTCCGTCTTTGGTAACGATGTAACTGTTTTCGAGTTTAAAATCCTTACTGATATTTAAGGCGTTCAGTTTTTTTATCCCTAAAAAAGTAATGCCGAGCGGATCTTTTTTGATGAATTCTTTGGTTACCAGACTCGTTGGAGAAGCAAGTGATATATAATTGTTTTCTACCTGTCTGGCGATACTGTCTTTATTAAGCTTTCTTGCGATTTCTTTATAATCGTTTTTATCTAAAAATAAAGGAAGATTCTGATTGACAAAATCAAATGTTTCTGAAATTTCATTGTCGTTCACCTTTCCCTGAACTGAGCCAATGTACTTTTGTAACGGCTTGATCTTTTGCAGAAAAGTATCCGCCGTTTCTGAAAGCTGAAAATTATCTTCTTTGGATTTATTTTCAATAATTACAATGATTTTATCAGAAAAGTTAAGTTGTTTGAGAACTTTTGCTGTAAGATCAGACTTTTCATTTTTTGGAATGATCTGATTGATGTCTTCTTCAAAATTAATTTTTGATGCAAAAAAAAGACATATGAAAGCAATTCCGGCTGCAAACAATACAGACAGAAGTTTGTTTTTAGAAATCAGATAATATAAAAAAATGAAAAAACGATGCATCAGGTTATTGAATCAAGTTTGCAAATTTAATTTTTTCAGTACAGTTTGAAAATTTTTAACATAAGTTTATCTGAAATCAATAATTTTTTAGTTAAAATAAAAAAAATATTTACTTTTGTAAAAGTTCCCTATTAATGACGAAAAAAAGCCAGGCAGTTGCCTGGAGTTATTATGTTTAAAACATTTGATGAAAAAACAGACAAATTTTTATTTGTACTCGTTCTCCCGTTTCTCCTTTTTTTCATGTCCTATTACGGATTTGAATCTTCTTATGTCGTAGGAATCAAATCCTGGCAAAAAGCACCCGATTTCATGTTTTCGTCGGTATACGCCTATCGTGTCATACCGAATTACTTAAGTGTTCATGTTACGGAGGCGGTTATATTTATAGTTGATCATTACTTACCTTCTTCGAAAAACTTCCTTTTGAAGCAGGGATCTTTTTTTTATCACAGCACTTTTCTTATCAATGTCTTCTTCTTTCTTCTGACCTCTGTTTTTTTATATAAAATTTTAACGTTAAAGCCTGTCAGGATTTTGTCAGATGAAAATACAAAAAAAATGCTTCATCTGATTGCTGTATTTTTTATTGTGATCGTGCAGTATGTTCCGACAAACTGTGATTGTATAGCCATTTTTTTTTACGTATTGGGAATTTTTTATACCCTTAAATACCTACAAAATAAAAAACGTTTATACCTGATCAGTTTAGGCTTAATCACTTTTATATCAACTTTTACCAGGGAAACTTCATGTCTTACTATAGCTTTTTTTGCAGCAGTTTTTATAGATCGTGAGGATCTTAGGAAAAGGAATTTTGTCTTTGTAAAAGAAACTTTCTTTTTGATGCTCGCTTTCGTTTTACCATATATTGGCTTACGGTTGATGATCCGGCAACACGCATCGTTTGTGGAAGGAGTTTATTTTATGAAAAATTTTACGAGTCCTTACAATCTTATTGGGCTTTTGTTTGGAGTGCTAAGTATGTATTTCAGCTACAAAATGTCTCAAAAAGCAGGGAGATTGCTGATTCGGAAATATCTTTTTTTCTCTGCACCATATATTCTGATGATTGCTTCAGTGGGACTTTTCTGGGAAGCAAGACTTTTCCTGCCCTTAATTCTAACGGGAATTGTAGCTGTTTCACAAAACGGGGCTGAAAGAATTAAGGAAGAAGAAAATTCGAATACGTATCAATCGTAAATTTTCCTCTTTCGATATTTTTAAAGCTGGAAAAAATAATAAAGTTTAAAAGACAGTAGAAAATAATGATTCCGTGTATTATTTTTCTGTTGCCACTATTTGCCGAATACATAGCGTATGGCATTAAATATCCTGTTGCCGTAAAGAATATGCCGGTAAGCCGGGAAGAAAATATAGTACTCTCTCTGAATATAAAAAAGAAGCATATTCCCAATACACAAAAATTTCTCATGTATTCATAGTAAGGATACTTTTCTTTCATATTATTGTCAAAAGCAAATAGAAATATCGTGGAAAGTATGGCATTTCCTTCGGGAACTCCAATTCCTCCATTGAGCCTTTCTGTGGTGGTGCTCAGATTGATATAGTTATTGAATCCGGTCATTAAGCTGCTTTCTTCGGGAAGAAAACTTCCAAAATATTTATATATCTCAAAAGGCGAAAGGATCATTGACCCTATTATGGCGGTTGCCATAATCGTTTTATTGATAGGAACTCGGGCGAGCCAGTACATAGGCAGGAAAAATATACACACATTATGGATTCCCATTGCCAAATAAATACAAATAAGATAATACCAGACTTTTCTTTCTTTAATAAAACGTATTGAAAAATAACAGATAATCGTTCCCAGTGCCTGCCTCATCTGACCGTTTTCCCCAATAAAGAAACTTGGAAAAAAGAACAGAAGAATTGTCGTGTAAGGATAAAGAGAGTTTTCTTTAATGTTTATATAATTTAACGGAATGGAAATAAGCGCCAGAAAAAAAGTCACCACGTAGAAAGGAGGTGCCAGGAATACATCGAATATAAGTTTATTGATCAGAATATACAGCCATTCCATATCCAGTGGACTATCCAACTTAAGGGCTTTCCTGAAAATATCGGTATAATTTGTATGAGAACTGTACCAGAAATAAATATTCTTATAGCTCCCGTAATCAGGCCCCGCATCTCTGAAACCGACAACAAGAATAAACCATGCAGCAATAGGAATCAGGTATTTTGTGCTGGGTTTTTCGTCCCGGTAGGCTTCGGCAAAGCTTAGGCATAAAATAATGATGAAGGGAACCAGATAATAAGGGTGCAGTAGATGCATACATTTGTGTTTTGTATATGCAAAAGTAATGAAATATTTAATATGTAATAACTAAAAATAAATAAAGCTTAAAAGAAAATGCGTAATTTAGCGAATCTGATAAAGCACAAATCAAACACATTTAAAAAGTGATTAATTCTAACAGAATTAAATTTTAAAGATGAAAAAAAACACATTAGATTATCAATTCATTCTCTACCTCATCGTTGTTACTTTCTTATGTATTTTTAAAGTATATTTTGCCTACCTCACCTGCAACGGCTATGCATTTGCCGACTGGCTGATTAATTATCAGGAAGCAGGCTTCAGCAGAAGGGGATTGCCGGGAACTGTTTTTGTTTTTTTATATAACGTATTTTCGATAAAGGTTCAATACGCTGTATTCTTCACGCAAACCATTGTGTATGTATTGTTCTTTTATTTTCTCTATAAGCTTTTAAGGGTTAAAAAGGCGAATCTAATTGATGCTCTATTTCTCTTTACCCCATTTTGTCTATGGGGATTTTTTTCAGATCCTGCTATAGGAGCAAGGAAAGATGGTGTCTTATGGCTTCTTTTCGTTGCTTTTACTTATTATCTTTCGCAAAATAAACTTACAAAAACTAAAGAGTACAGCTTTCTATTATTGTTTGCCGTTTCGGTTTTTATTCATGAAAGTTTTGTTTTTTATGCCTCATATTTTTTAATTGCACTCTATTTTCATAATGGAAAAATTGATATCAAAAAGTCTATACTTATTTTGCTTTCATTCTGTGTTCCGGCAGGAATTATTTCGTTGACAGGAATCAATACCGATTATCATAAGACCATACAGATTGTCAGGGAATGCAACATTAATCTTCAGAAAGAAAATATTTTTGACTGGAAAGAAACGCAGCTTATTAAAATAGATTATTATACAAAAGAAATAAAAAACCTGAGTTTGTATGCCATAAGTGTAATACTTCAGCTAGGTTTTGTAATATTTTATATGTCTCTGAAAAAGTTCACGCCGGAAAACAGAAAAAAACTGTTAATGGCTTTTGCACTTGCTTTTTTCGTAAGTATTCCTTTATTTCTGATTGCTATCGATATCGGAAGATGGTTCTACAACAGTTTTATACTTTTTGAGATACTTCTTATTTCTTTGATTCCTGTTTCGGATAAGAAATTTTTTTCCCCTGAAATTTTTAAACGCCGAGGAATGCTGATTTTTATTCTTTTGGTTATGCTGGCTGACTTTGCTTACCGCGTTCCCTCTGCATTGATAGGAATACAGATAGGATTGCCTTTAAGGTTTTTTCTGAATATAATAACATAGATATGATCTTTTTCTTCTAAATTTCAAAACACATAATGATGATAAGCAGGATTCTACAACATTTCAACATCAAGATTTTCATTTATTGTCTCATCGCAGTTACCGCTGTTTACACCCTTGTATTTACTTATTATTATAATTTTAAAGACGACGGTTACATTCTCGCTGACTGGCTTATTAATTATGAGGATGGAGGTTTTAAAAGAAGAGGATTGTCAGGAAGTTTCTTTTTTCTGCTACAAGATGTCACGGGAATAAGGCTTAATTATTTAGTATATTTTTTTCAGTTTATCTTTATTTCAGGATTCTTTCTCCTGTACGCCAAACTGATTCGCTATAAGATTACGGATCTGTTGTATCTATCACTATTATTATCACCTATTGGTTTTGTGGGACTTTTAAATACGGTAACTTATGTAGGTAAAAAAGAATTTATTGTTTTCTTCCTGTTTACATGGTTTGTATATGCTTTAGATAATAATAAACTTTCAAAATGCAAAGAATATTTCTTTTGTGCAGCGCTGTTTGTAACAGTTCTTTTACATGAAGTCGTTTTATTTTACATCCCTTATTTTGCAATAGCTTTATATTTAAAAACCGGAAAATTTCAATATAAACGATACATCAAATATTTCCTTTCAGTCGGAATTCCTGCCATCATCATCTTTTTATTTGGAAAAAATGTGAACGAAGGAAAATCGTTGGAGATTTTAGCTTCAAGAGGAGTTCATCCCGTCTATGGAATCTTCTACTGGAATATTGATGAAAGACAGTATATTCTTGAGCACAAAAAGGAATATGTGCTGTATTTCATAAGCTTCACTTTAAGTGTATTTCACGTAAGTTATTATTTAAAGTTTCTAAACAACCGAAAGTTTTTGTCTATAGCATTATCAGGAGCATTTATATTCACTTTACCTTTATTTTATCTCGCAATTGACTGGGGAAGATGGATGTACATTCACATGATGATGATCATTATACTTTTCTCCCTCCTATTGAAAGAAGGAAACTCTGCATATGCGTTTGAAAGCATTACAATCAATAGGAAATTCTATATAACGAGCTTCATTATTTTAGCTTCATTACTATACAGAGTTGAGATGTCCGGGAAAGGCTTTACTTTTGAAGGAATATTGTATAGAGTGTTTATAGCACCACTGGAATTATTAAATAAAATGTAATTCCAAAAACCTATCTAATAAAAAAACTTTACTTTTGCAAAAATTTTTAGAATGTCGAAAAATTTAGTAATCGTCGAATCACCGGCAAAAGCAAAAACGATTCAGAAGTATTTAGGAAAGGATTTCGAAGTGAAATCCAGTTTCGGACATATCCGTGACCTGCCTAAAAAAGGAATGGGAATCGATTTAGCTACCTTCAGCCCTGATTACGAAGTTTCCGCCGACAAAAAGAAATTGGTGACCGAGCTGAAAGCCGCTGTTAAGAAAGCCGACATGGTTTGGCTGGCTTCCGATGAAGACCGTGAGGGAGAAGCGATTGCATGGCATCTTGCCGACGAGCTGAAGCTGAAGCCTGAAAACAGGAAAAGAATCGTTTTCCACGAAATTACTAAAAACGCTATTCTAAAAGCGATTGATAATCCGCGTGATATTGATCAGAATCTTGTGAATGCCCAGCAGGCAAGAAGGGTTCTCGACAGAATCGTAGGTTTTGAAATGTCACCGGTTCTCTGGAAAAAAGTAAAACCGGGACTATCCGCGGGGAGAGTTCAGTCGGTGGCCGTAAGACTGATCGTAGAAAGAGAAAAAGAAATCCGTGAGTTTGTTCCACGGGCGAGTTTTAAGGTGGATGGTGTTTTCCTTAATACAACAAATCAGGAAATTGCCGCAAAGCTTAAAAAAGATTTCGATAAAGAACAGGATGCAGAAAAATTCCTCGACCTTGCAAAAACAGTAGAGTTTAAAGTTTTAAATGTTGAAACAAAGCCAGGCACAAGATCGGCTTCAGCACCTTTTACGACGTCTACACTACAGCAGGAAGCTTCTTCAAGATTAGGATATAATGTTACCACAACGATGCGTCTGGCGCAGAGATTATACGAGGAAGGTTACATTACCTACATGAGAACAGACTCGGTAAATCTTTCTCAGGAAGCCATCGAAGGCGCCAAAAAACAGATCACTTCAGAATACGGAGCCGAATATTCTTCACCAAGAAATTATACCACCAAATCTTCATCAGCTCAGGAAGCGCACGAGGCTATCCGTCCGACTGATTTTGGTGTAAAAAGCATCGGTGATGCTCAGCTGAACAAGCTCTATCAGTTAATTTACAGACGAACACTGGCTTCCCAGATGGCGAATGCCAAAATTGAGAAAACGGTAATCGAAATCGGTGATGCAAAATTACCTCAAAACTTTGAAGCACAGGGAGAAGTCATCATTTTTGATGGTTTCCTGAAAGCATACGGAATTGTAAAAACGGAAGAAGATGATGAAGAAAACAATGAGAAATTACTTCCAAAAGTAAAAGTTGGGGAAACATTAGATTACAAAAGAATCACCGCTACAGAAAAGTTCACGAGGCCAAGTGCAAGATATACCGAAGCCGGTTTGGTAAGAAAGCTTGAAGAGTTGGGAATCGGTCGCCCTTCTACCTATGCACCGACCATTCAGACCATACAGAATCGTGAATATGTGGATAAACGAGAAATCGAGCCGCAAACCCGCGAAGTGGTTAAGATCTCCCTGACAAAAGATAAAATTAAAAAAGAAATCCTCGAAGAAAAATTCGGAGGTGATAAAAATAAATTCGTTCCTACTGACATCGGTGAAGTGGTGAATGACTTCCTGACGGATAATTTCAAAGAAATCCTTGACTACGGATTCACAGCCAGAGTAGAAGAAAGCTTTGATGAAATTGCCAGCGGCGACCAGAAATGGAAGCAGATGATGACGGATTTCTACTCAAAATTCCATCCGAGAATTGAAGATGTAGAAGAAAATGCCGACAGAGCGACAGGCGACAGACTCCTTGGAACTGATCCGAAAACCGGTAAAAATGTTCACGCAAGAATCGGAAGATTCGGAGCAATGATCCAGATCGGGGAAACCGATGATGAGGAAAAACCTGTTTTTGCATCACTAATGGTCGGTCAAAATATTGCAACCATCACCCTTGAAGAAGCATTGGAATTATTTAAGCTTCCGTTTGATCTTAGTGAAGTTGACGGACAGCCGGTTTCAGTAGGGGTCGGAAGATTCGGACCATATGTGAAATGGGGAGAAACATACATCAGCATTCCGAAAGGAGAAGATCCGCTTTCCGTAGATCAGAAGCGTGCAGAAGAAATTATTAATGAAAAGAAAATTGCCGACGCACCGATCGCAACGTACAAAGGTGAACCTGTAACGAAAGGTTCCGGAAGATTCGGGCCGTTCATTAAGTATAAAGATATTTTCGTCAATGTCCCGAAGAGATATGATTTTGAAAATCTTTCTCAAAGTGATATTAACGAACTGATTGATGCCAAGCTTGAAAAAGAAGCCAACCGGTACATCCAGCAATGGGAAAAAGAAAAGATCTCTATTGAAAACGGAAGATGGGGACCGTTCATCAAATTCGGGAAAGCAATGTTCAAGATTCCAAAGAAAAAGGATGATTCTAAATACGATGCCGAAGAATTGAAAGAAGTTTCTTTAGATGAAGTTAAAAAATGGATCACCGATCAGGATAAGAATGCTTTCGCAGAAAAGAAAAAGCCTGCCGCCAAGAAAACAGCTGCAGCGAAGAAAACAACAACAGCGAAAAAGCCGGCAGCAAAAAAGCCTGCTGCGAAAAAGTAAAATAATTTTAAATACGAGCACAGATTTTGGTCTGTGCTTTTTGTTTTAACCAAAATGTGGAAAAATCATGCAAACCTTGTCAAAGTTATCAGTCGTTAACTTTGTAAGTTTTTGAAAATGGTAATAAATCGACCCAAAAAAATTCATCAATCAAGCTCTTGCATTCACCAACCAGCCTTTTACCTTCAAAATCCGACCAAAAAGGTTGATTTTCCACCCTTTTTGCCTCACCGTTGAACCTTTTAGCATGAAAAACCAGCCTTTTAGGATGAATTTTCACCCTTTTTGCATGAAAAATGACCCTTTTTGGCTGGTTGTTGAGCCTAAAAGGGTCGTTTTTGAATCCCGGACTTAATTATTATTCTTTATTAGGAAGTTTCTTATATCTTTTCCTTACAAACCTCTGGCTCAGATCTTCGTAGATCGGTTTTGCAGTGGGGATGCCTTTGTCACAAGCTTCTTTTGCAGAGCCATAATAAAACATAGCAGCAGTGAGCGCTTCACTTCCCGCCAGGATTACCGTATCCCTGATGTCTGATGCCAGCTGTGTTGCCAGATTCCCGAGCGGGTCAAGTGCTGTCACCAAAGCCTCATCTTTTAAAAACTCTGTTTTGTCCATGTAATTAGGAACGAATTCGGGATTGGTTTGCATATAGCTTTTTACCTTTTGTACGGTAGCTACCGTTTTGTCTCCCATTTTAAAGATAGACTCTTTTTCGGCTGAGGTTAAGGCCTGCAAATAAGGCGCTAGAAGTGTTTTGCATTCTTGTAATTTTTGATTAACCTGTTCGATTACAGCTTGAGGGATTTCTACACTGATCTGATTTTGCTTACTCATCGTTTGTGAATTTTAAATTGTTAACGGCCAAAAGTAATAATTTTTTTAATACCATAAATAAACTTAATATCAGAAAGGATAATTTTTAAACCTTTGAATAGTATTATGTTAAATGAAGGGGCGCATAATTTATCCCGGAAATTATCCCATGGAAATCCTGCAAAACTTTGTCAAAGTTTTAAACTTTGACAAAGTTATTAAGCCGTTAACTTTTTGTAAGTTTGTGAAAATAATGCGGACTACAAATGGATTTTGAAGATTTTATCATATCACCCAGAAATTTTAAAACGGAAAGCTGGCAGATCGGAAACAGAATAACAAAAGATATCAAAGAAGACAGTATCGTTTTGCTGTTTGTTTCCGATTACAGAGGCGCAAACGGTGATGCCGAAGTACAGGATTTTACCGGAATCAGAAGAGAATTTTACAAGCTGTCACAGCTGGATTTTGAAATTCCGGTGGTCGATCTCGGGGATCTGGTTTCCGGAAAGTCGGTTCAGGATTCTCATTATATCCTTCAGGAAGTTCTGTCGGCATGTCATTACAAAAGAGCCATTCCGGTCATTGTCGGAGGGTCTAATGATTTTGCATTCTCTCTTTTTTCTGCGCTTAATTTTCATACTAAAAATATCAGCTATACGCAGATCAGCAATATTATTTCTCTTCAACAGGGAGAGATGATCAATGAATATACTTTTTTAAGTAAAATTTTCGGAGCGAAGAATTTCTCCATTAAAAATTACCATCATTTAGGATATCAGAAACATTTGAACGAGATTGATTCCGTAAGGCTGATCAAGGAAGTGGAATTTGATATCATCCGTCTTGCAGAAATGATGAATTCTACAGAAAAAACAGAACCGTTTTTCAGAAAGACAGATCTTGTAACAGTTAATTGTGATGCCATTGAAAGCTTCAGTGAGCCTTTTTCAATGAATCCGCAGGTCAACGGACTGAACCGAAGAGAAATCTGTGCTTACATGAAGGAAATCGGACTGAGCGAAAACCTGAAATCTGTAGGGATATTTAATTATAATATTTATTCTGAAAATCAGCTCAATCACCAGCTTCTCGCACAAATGATATGGTATCTGATCGAAGGAATCAATATCCAGAGGTCTCATCCGAAAGAAAGGCATTATGAAGTATTTTATGTCCTGATTGATGACCGGCAGTACACCTTTAGGCGGGATACCTTTAGTAATCTTTGGTATTTCGGGGATGATGAAAATGTAGAAAACTGCGTTCCCTGTTCCAGGAAAGATTTTGATGAAGCTAAAAAAGGCTGGCTAAACACACGACTGACGAAAATTTAATATATGAAACATGTTCCCTCAAAAGTTTCTGTTATTGTTCCCGTTTATAATGTTGAAAATTATCTCACTCAATGTCTCGAATCATTAGTGAATCAAACCCATCAGAATATTGAGATCCTGGTGGTGAATGATGGAAGTAAAGATAATTCTGAGCAGATTATCAGGGAATATACCAGAAAATATCCTGAAAAGATAAAATCCTTCACCAAAGAAAATGGCGGACTGAGTGATGCCAGGAATTTTGGTATCGACAAAGCAACCGGAGATTTTATTGGTTTTGTAGACAGCGATGATTATGTAAGCCCTTTTATGTTTGAAGAAATGGTAGGGCTTGCGGAAAAATACCATGCGGAAATGGTGATCTGCAATATACAGAAGGTAAATGATCGTGGAAAAGTCATTCAGAAGCTTACGCAGATTCCGGATATGCCCGAAAAGATCGACCTTGAAAAGAACTTTTCCGTGTTTTCTGACATCAGTTATTTTGCCTGTAATAAATTGTTTAAGAAAGAACTTTTTAAAGAGAAACGGTTTAAAAGACATGTTCATTTTGAAGATATTCAGCTTATTCCGCAGCTTTTACTGGAATGTAAAACAATTGCTCAGACTCAAAGTTTTCACTATAACTATCTCGAAAGAGCAGATTCGATCACCAAAACCCACACGGAAAAAGGCCTTGATATTCTGAAAGCGGTAGAAGATGTAGAAGTTTTTTTTGAAAAAACAGCATATTCTGACAGACTGCTTGAACTTAAAAATTTCCAGATTTTTGAAGGGGTGTATTCTTTTATTGCTTACCTCGCTTTTGTAAAAGATGATGATGTTTTTTACAAAATGTGTGAAATATTAGAACAATTCATAAAGAAAAGAGATATAAAACTTAAAAATTTATTGAATTATAGTCGTTTTGGTAAGAATTATCTATTATCTTTGTCACTGAAAAAACGCATATTTTATCTTTTGTTTTTTGCTGAGCAAAAAAAACTGATAAGAAAATTAATGTAACACAAATGTAAGTGCTGTTCGGAGACAAGGCAACACAACTTTTTTCCGGTGCATTTCTTCAACAGGAATCGGCAGTGCTTTTAAATGAAAAAAAGATGAAAAATTTTGAATTGTTCTTAGCTCAATCGGGTCTGCCCATATTTTATATCAAAGTTGGACTTGGTTTTTTATTTTCTTTTTTAATCACTTTTTTTTCAATTCCTACCATTCTCAAGATTTCGAGAAAGAAAAATCTTATGGATGAGCCTGGGGTAAGGAGTTCTCATCTCCGGAAAGTTGCCAACCTTGGCGGGATCGCTATTTTTTACTCCATAGGTATTTGTGCTCCTATTTTTGCGTATGAACTTTTTGATCTTTATAAATTTCTCTTCGCTTCACTGGTTATCCTTCTTTATGTAGGCGTGATGGATGATATTGTCGTCATGAGAGCATATAAAAAGCTTGTGGCACAGATTGTTGTTTCATCACTGGTCGTAATTGGATCGGATATCAGAATCAGGAATCTTTTCGGGATTTTCGGGATTTATGAGATCAATTACTTCGTTAGTGTGATTTTCAGCATTATTACTTTTATTATTCTTATTAATGCCTTTAACCTTATTGACGGAATTGATGGCCTTGCAGGAGGATATTCTTTGATCTGTAGCGGGCTTTTTGGAATAAGCTACTACCGGTTGGGAGAATACAATTATCCGTTAGTAATTTTATCAGTGATCATTATTGGTTCAGTCTTAGCTTTTCTGTATTATAATCTGTCAAACTACAGGACCAGTAAAATTTTCATGGGAGATACAGGATCAATGCTGCTGGGTTTTTTATTAGCCTTTACTTCGATATCTTTCATTGATATTTTTATTGATAAGAAGCTTCCTTATGTGCCAAGATATTATCTCCAGTCGGCACCGGTTGTGGCGGTTGCCATACTCATTTTGCCAATAGTAGATACACTGAATGTTATTATTATCAGACTGATCAATGGAAAATCGCCTTTCGACGCCGATAAAAATCATATTCATCACAAGCTTTTAAAGCTTAATCTTTCTCACAGGAGATCAGCATTCTACATTATTTTATATTATCTTTTTGTGGTAAGTCTGGCATATTATCTAAGGCATATCAACGTAAACCTCTTACTTCTTATTATCGTTCTTTTTGGTTTTCTGGGGGCATATATACCTCACATCTTTTATGCCTTAAAGCATCTTAAAAACACTAACAATTAATTTACTATTTGTAATAATTTCAAATATGATGAAACATTATAATTATTTATTTTTTTTAATGCTGCCCTTTTTGATGATGTCGTGTATCACTACCAAAGATGTCCGCTATATGCAGCCCAGTGAAAGTCTTGTAATCAATGAAGAAGGTCTTATTCCGTACAATATTCCGGTATACAGAATCACCAGAAATGACATCCTGAATCTGAATATTGTCACCACTCCGAAAGGGGATGCCGCTCAGTTTTACTCTTCACTGAATACATCGGGATCAGCCGTAGCGCCGGGTGCCTCAACGGCAGCTTCTGCGGCTGTCCGTGGAAATGGCACAGGAAGTATTGGAGGAACGACGACGGGAGGCAATGCGGTATTCTACTTCAACGGATTAAAAGTGGATTCTAAAGGAGATATTAATGTGTTTGGAATAGGGTATATTAAGGCGGAAGGAAGAACAATTGAGGATGTTTCTCAGGAAATACAGGCCAAAGTAAATGAAAACTTTCAGGAAGGGAAATCGGAAGTAAGACTGAATACCGACGGAATTACCTATTATATATTAGGAGATATCGAAACAACCGGACTTACAGGAGAAAAAGTAGCCCACAAGAATACACTTAATATTACCGAAGCACTGGCAATTAACGGGGGGCTCAACAGAACCGTTGACAAAAAGAATATTGTGATCCACAGAAAACTCCCGGAAGGAATAAAAGTGGCGAAGATCGATCTTACCAGAGAGGATATCATGAATTCGCCCTACTATTATGTACAGAACGGCGATGAAATTTATCTTAATACACGAGCAAAAAGTCTTAATGGTTTAGGAAAAGATCCTATCCAGACTTTAACAACGGGAGTGTCGGTCTTTACTACTGCTCTGTCCATTTATTTACTTCTTAAAAATCTTTAATTTATGATCCCTGGAAAAGAAACTCAGGCGGAGAAGGTTAATTCTCAGAAAGAAAAACATGGTTCTTTCTCGCTATTTGATATTGAACATTTTTTAAGAAGGATTTTAAAAAACTGGTACTGGTTCGTTATAATGCTGATCATCGGCTATTCCATTTCTTGGGTGTACACCAAGTATTATGCGCAAAGTATTTATGCCTCAAGTTTATCTTTAAGTGTCTCCAGTAATACAGCGAGCTATTTTACACCGAACCAATCTGTGAATCTCATTTGGAATAGCGGAGGAAATCAGGATGGAATTTATCTCAAGAAAATGCTTTTATCCAGAACTCATAATGAGTTTTTGGTTAAAGAGCTGGGACTCTATGTAAACTATTCTACGAAAGGAGCTATCAAATCAACTTATTTGGATAAAGATGATATCCCTGTACTGGTAGAAGTAGATAAAAATCATCTCCAACAGACGGATTATCCGGTAACATTAATTCCTAAAGGAAATAGTAAATACGAAGTGGTTTTGCCGGAAGATGGACAGTCTTCAACGTTGTACAGCTATGAAAACGAGGGATTTTTTACAATTGATCCTTATAATAAATCTGCCGACAAGATCATTGAAATAGGAGAGTGGTACACTGCTCCTAATCTTCGGTTCAGACTGATGAAAAATCCTATCATACCCAAAATCGAACTGGATAATATTATTTTCAGGCTTAATACGATAAACAAAGCGGTAAATGATATTACTTCGACCATTTCAGTGGATTTTGATAAAGAAATTAATACCATCATGATTATTACTAAAAAAGGATATAATCTAAATGGGACTGTTAATTTTCTCAATAAATCTGTAAGCGAGCTGCAGAAAAAAAGACAGGCAGACAAACTGATAGTTGATAAGAATACAGATGCTTATTTACAAGAAAATCTTGATAAAATAAGGAAAAAACTGGACTCAAGTGCCAATGTGCTGAATTATATGAAAACCACCGAGAAGCTCTATGACATTAAAGACAGAGATGAAAAGTCTCTGAATGAAATCAAAGAACTCGAGACTAAAAAAGCAGATTTTGAAAGTAAAATTACTTCATTGAATCAGATAAAGCGAATGCTTGCTTCTCAGAACTTTGATAAGATGATCAGCACCACGGCGGCCGGCTTTCAGGACGGAATGTTCACGGCATCCATTACAGAACTCAAAGATTTGTATCTGAAAAGAAGGGAAATGGCTTTTATTTATAAGCCCAATTCAGAACCAATGATTGAGATCAATAAGCTCATCAATGATGCCCGAATGAATTCCAATAATGTTTTAAGAAACTACTACTCTGAATATCTTAAGGAAATAGAAAAAATTAATAAGAAAGTTTCTACTGCGGATTTAGATCTTCATGCTTATCCGGAGAAAGAAAGAAAATATCTGGATGCAGAGAGGGGATATAATATGATTGAGGCTACTTACAATAGTTTGCTCAGCAGACAAAACGAAACCCAGTTGAAAATAGCAGGAAATCAATCCGATATCACTGTGATCGATCCTGCCAAAAATGTAGGACAATCTGCAATCGGTCCAAATGTAAGAGCTGTAAAAGCAGGAATTATAGGCGGATTGCTAATTCTTCCAATATTATTTATTTTAATTGGTGAAGTGCTTGATACCAAAATCAGAAATATTAAGGAGTTGTTGAATGCTACCAGAATACCTCTTCTGGGTGTGATCGGGAAAAATAATAATGAAACCATGCTTACTGTTTTGGAGCAGCCGAAATCTTTTGTTTCAGAGGCATTCCGAGGAATAAGGGCCAATGTAAGGTTTTTATCAGGTGAAAATGAGAAAAGCAAAGTAGTTTTGGTAACCTCCTCAATCGGGGGAGAAGGGAAGACGTATGTTTCCATAAATCTCGCCTCTGTCTTGGGCTTAAGCGATAAGAAAACAATTCTTCTTGGGATGGATCTTCGGAAGCCAAAAATTTTTGGTGATTTTAAAATCGATAATAAATACGGAATTTCAAACTATCTTACCGGAGAGGTAGAAATGAACCAGATCATCAATAAAACAAAAATTCCTAATCTTGATGTGGCTACTTCAGGACCAATTCCTCCCAATCCTTCTGAACTTCTTATGAGCGAGAGAAATATAAAATTTATTCAGGATTTAAAATCAATGTACGATTTTATTATCATAGACTCTCCTCCGGTAGGCCTGGTGGCAGATTCTTATGAACTGATGAAATATTCTGATGCCAACATATATGTAGTTCGTCATGAATATACCGAGAAGTACATGCTGAAGTTGATTACTGAAAAATATCATAATAAAGAAGTGGAAAATTTGGGATTGGTATATAATGATTATACTTCTACACAGGGTTATGGCTATGGTTATGGCTACGGATATGGCTACGGCTACGGTTATTTTGATGAGGACAAAAATTATAAAGAACCATTGTTAATAAGAATTAGAAATAAAGTACGCGATATATTCAATAAAAAATAATACTTTTAAGCCCTCATTTAATGGCACTTTATAATATGATGATCATTGTGAATCTATTAAAAAAAGAATAATTTAGCGACTTTATCGTTTACTTTATAACAAATTATGTTTTTTTGTTTATTTTTAACTAAACATTAAGATTATCATTAATATAAAAATGTTTTATATTTGCAAAAATTAAATTTTAAAATAACCATAAATCCATATTCTTTTATGAATAGAAAATTATTGTTTAGCTTCCTTGCCGCACTAGGAACTGTGGTAAGTGTTAAAGCTCAAAGAAACGAACTGGGGGTTCGTCTAGGTATGAGTAACCTAGTAGGGGATATAGGGAGAACGAATTATATTTTACAAAAGCCATTGGATTTACATAAGGTATCGAATTGGGGAGTTCCGTTTTATGGTGGTATTTTATATAGATTTAATTTTAATCCTCATCAGACTGTAAGATTGGATCTTGGATATAATCAGATTCAATTTAATGATAAAGTTGCGAAAGAAGAATACAGAAAAAATAGAAACTCATTCGGAAAAAACAATGTTTACGAAGCAAGTTTGGTTTTTGAATATAACTTTTTTCCGGTAAACAACGAACAGAGAAGTATGGTAAGCCCATATATTTTCGGTGGGGTTGGTGCTTTGATGTTTGATGCCCCGAAAGCTACTCTTATCAATGATTTCAGAAGAGATGCAGACGGTGTTGCGCAGGCTCCTATCAATGAGCTGGATTTTACAACAACGCCGGTGTACTCTACAGGATCAAAGACTACCATGCATATTCCTTTTGGAGTAGGGTTGAAATATAAATTTAATTATAACTGGGCAATCTTTGCAGAAGCTACATTCAGATATACGCTTACAGACCAGCTGGATTATAGCAGAATTCTTAGTAAAGATGTTATCTCTACGTACAACGGAGATATCTTAAGCCCTGTTACCGGAGGGTCTCTCCTTCAGACTGACGCCTACTATGTGGTGTCTAAAGAAAGAGAAGCTGCCTTGATAGGAGAAAGAAATATTGGAGATTCAAAGTCTAAAGACTGGATGAATACGGTAAGTCTCGGTTTGACTTATTCGTTCGGAAGACCTCCGTGTTATTGTGATTAATATGTCGTTGATAAAAGATAAAATAGATCCTGATAATTTACCAAAGCATGTTGCTGTTATCATGGATGGTAATGGAAGATGGGCAAAATCGCGTGGCGAAGAAAGAACTTTCGGTCACCGAAATGCCATAAATGCGGTAAGAAATGCCATAAATGCATGTAATGAAATACATATTCCGTATTTAACACTTTATACCTTTTCTTCGGAAAACTGGAACCGCCCTGCTGAAGAAGTAAATACTTTAATGAATTTACTTGTAGAAACATTATTGCTTGAAGCAGAGGAGATTTTCAGTAAAGGGCTAAGGATGCATGTTATAGGCAATCTGGATAAACTTCCCCCGCTCGTTAAAGATCAGCTTAACCGGGTGGTGGAACTTACCAAAGAAAACACAAAGGGGAATTTGGTATTGGCCATAAGCTATGGCTCTCAAAATGAGATACTGAATGCCGTAAAAAACATAAGTAAAGATGTAAAGGAAGGCAAGATAGATGCAGAAGAGATTGATGAAAAATTATTCGAAAACTATCTTTATACTAAAGATTTCCCCCCTGTTGATCTTCTGATAAGAACCAGCGGTGAGATCAGAATCAGTAATTTCCTCCTTTGGCAGATCGCCTATGCAGAACTGCAGTTTTTAGATGTTCTGTGGCCGGACTTTACAAAAGATATTTTCTTTCAGTGTATTGTTGATTATCAAAACAAAGAAAGAAGATTCGGAAAGACCGGAGAACAAATAAAAATCCAGTAAAATTTAAGAAAAGAAAGACTACGATAAAAAATGAAGTTTAGACTATTACCCATCATTATGTTTGTTGCTTCTGCACATTTTTATGGACAGGTAACTCCACAGGACAGCACACAGGTGAGCAAATCTGTACAAGCAGAAAACCAGGCTGGAACATACACACTGAAAGACATCGTTGTAGATGGGGTTAAAAAATATACGCCGGATCAGATTCTGAGATTTACAGGTTTATCTAAAGGTGAAACTGTAGATATTCCCGGACAGAAAATCAGTAACGCTGTAAAGAAACTTTGGGATACCCAATCTTTTTCTGAGGTGGAAGTATATGTGCAAAGCATTGAAGGCGAAACGATTGTTTTAAGATTCTATTTGCAGGATCTTAAAGATCTTGGTGAAGTAAAATTCACAGGAAAAGGAATCGGGAAATCCAAGAACGAGAAAATGGCAAAAGACAACAATCTGAAGCCGGGAACTAAAATTACTCAAAATTTGGTTTCAAGTCTTAAAACTAATATTCCCAAAGATTTTGTTAAAAAAGGATTTGCTGATGCCAAAATTACCATCCAGGATAAAGTAAACGCGGGAGATCCAAATCTGATAGACTGGACGATCAATGTAGATAAAGGAAAAAGAATCAAAATCGATCATATCGAATTTGAAGGAAATACTGCAGTTTCAGACAGAAAGCTAAGAAAAAAGGGATTCAAAGAAACCAAGCAGAAAAGATTTGGTATCGGGGGAATCCTAAAATCTTCAAAATTCATCGAAGAAAAATATCAGGAAGACAAACAGAATCTTGTAAACTACTACAACTCATTAGGGTACAGAGATGCAAAGATTGTCTCAGATTCTGTCTGGAGAAATAAAAGAAATAACTACGAGATCAATGTAAAACTTAATGAAGGTAAGCAGTATTATATCGGAGATATTACATTTACCGGCAATACAGTCTATTCTACAGATTATTTACAGAGACTTTTAGGATACAAAAAAGGAGATATTTACGATGCCGTTGGTTTCAACAAAAAAGTAGGTGAAGACGGAGGAAAAGAAGATGATTCCGACATCAAATCTGTTTACATGAACAATGGTTACCTTTTCTCAAATGTAACTCCTGTAGAAAAATCGGTAAACGGAGATAAGATTAATCTTGAAATCCGTATCAACGAAGGTGAAAAAGCAACCTGGAACCGGGTGACATGGGAAGGAAATACCACAACCCACGATCATGTAATCCTACGAGCCTTAAGAACAAAACCGGGAAATCTCTTCGCTAAAAGTGATATTAAGAGAACGTATTTCGATTTAGCCGGGATGCAGTTTTTTGATCCACAACAGGTTGGTCAGGATATTCAGCCGAACCAACAGGATAATACAGTGGATATCAACTGGAAATTGGTAGAGAAAGGTTCGTCTCAGGTACAGTTGCAGGCAGGTTACGGAGGTAACAGCTTTATCGGAACATTAGGGTTGACATTCAATAACTTCTCGTTAAAGAACTTCCTTAGATTTAAAGACTTTAAACCTGTTCCTCAGGGAGATGGACAAACATTATCCCTTCAGGCTCAGGCAGGACAGTACTTCCAGAATTACGGGATTTCATTTACGGAGCCATGGTTATTCGGAACCAGACAAACCTCGCTTTCGGTAAGTTTAAATAATTCAAGGGTAAAATATTCTGATATTTATGGTGCTTCTCAGAAATTGAATATTTTCTCTGCTTCAGCAGGATTAAACAGATTACTGAGATGGCCGGATGATTATTTCTCATTGTATACCGGGCTTCAGTTCCAGAAATACGACTTTAAAAATTATCCGTTTGACTTTGGAGGGGTTACAGAAAATTATGGTACGGCAAACAACTTCAGCATCAACTTAGGATTAAGCAGAAACTCTGCCGGTATTGACCCTATTTTCCCAACGGTAGGTTCGAATATTGATCTTTCTGTAAAATTTACTCCGCCTTATTCACTGTTTGGCAACAAAGATTACTCAACAATGAGCCCAACGGAAAAATATAAATGGATGGAATTTTATAAAGTGAAGTTCAAAGCTGACGTTTATAACGAAATTGTTGGAAAGCTGGTCTTGAGATCTTCTGCTGAAATGGGATTCATGGACGGATATAACAAAAACCTTGGTGCTCCGCCGTTTGAAAGATTTTATGTAGGAGGTACAGGTCTTTTCGGAGGACGATATGACGGTAGAGAATTAATCCCATTGAGAGGTTATGAAAATGCATCCACGTATGGAGGAACTTCTGAAGATATTACCCCGACAGGTGGAGGTACTATTTACAACAGATTTACGTTAGAATTAAGATATCCGATCTCACTGAACCAAACTGCAAAGATTTATGCATTGACGTTCGCGGAAGGAGGTAACGTTTGGAATTCATGGGGAAATTATAATCCATTCCAGCTGAAAAGATCAGTAGGTGTTGGGGTTAGAGTTTACATGGGTGCCTTTGGATTGATCGGATTTGACTTTGCTTATGGATTTGATAAACCTATTGGCTCTTCAGAACCTTCAGGATGGAAGACACACTTCTTGATGAACCAATCTTTATAATTCATCATATGAAAAAATTTAGAATCGTTTTCTCGTTCATTTTATTTTTGCTTTTCGGTTTAAGCAATGCACAGAAAGTAGGCGTTGTTGATACAGAGTATATCTTAAATAAAATGCCACAGTATAAAGAAGCCGAAGCCAGGCTGAATGCACAGATTGATACCTGGCAGTCGGAACTTCAGAATCTGCAGTCGGAGTACGAGCGCAAAAGATCTGCCTTTGAAAGTGAAAAAGTACTTTTAATAGGCGATCAGCTAAAACTCCGGGAAAAAGAGGTAATGGATTTGGAGAAAAATATCAAAACCACGACAAGTCTACGTTTTGGAGCTACCGGTGAGATAAAAAAACTGAGAACAAACCTTGTACAGCCTTTCCAAGACCAGATCTGGGAAGCAATCAAGACGATGGCTGAGAAAAACGGGATAGGCATTGTGCTTGATAAAACAAGCAATAACGTACTCTTCCTTCAGAAACGATTCGATTATTCAGATAAAGTATTGGATATTTTATTGAAAGATACCGATAAGAAAGAAAAAACTAAAACCAAGAAATAAAAGTTTAACTTTTATTAAATTTACAGATCTAAAAACAAAATTAAATTATTTATTTACCAATTATGAAAAAATTAAGTGTATTATTTGCAGCGGTAATGATGGTTGTATCGGTAGGTATGGCAAAAGCTCAAAAAATTGCAACTTTAGACGTTATAGGTGTTCTTAATGCAATGCCTGAAAAGAAAAAAGCAGATACTGATCTTAAAGCTTTCTTAGATACTAAACAAGCTGAAATCAAGAAAAAAGCAGATGCGGGACAGGCTAAATTAAAGCAATATACCGAAGAGGCTCCTAAGAAAACAGCTGAAGAAAACAAAGCAAGAGAAGCTGAATTGTCAAAAATGCAGCAGGAAATTCAGGACATGAACGATAAAGCTCAGAAAGATTTCGTAGCAAGACAAGATGCTGCTTACGAACCAATCGAGAAAAAGCTGAACGATGCTGTTTCAAAAGTGGCGAAAGCAAACGGTTATGATTACATCATGGATGCAAACTCTTCCGCTTTCGTGTTCAAAGGAGGTCCGGATGCTACTCCGGCTGTGAAAAAAGAACTAGGTGTGCAATAATTTTTAGAAATTAATAAACATTTATAAAATAACCATCTCTCATCGGGGTGGTTTTTTTATTTTTGCACCATGAAGAAAGAAGTATCAACCACGGTAAAGGTGCGGTTTAGTGATTGTGATCCGATTGGTCATTTAAATAATGTGAAATATCTGGATTATATGTTCAATGCCAGAGAAGATCATGTGGAAACATTTTACGGTTTTACCTACGAAGAATATACAAAACAGACCGGATGCACATGGATTGCCATTCAGAACGAAATTGCCTATCTAAAAGAAGTGAGATATAATACTTCGGTGGTGATCAGCAGCAAAACCATAGAAGTTCAAGATAGAACAGCAAAGGTTGAAATTCTTATGAAAAGTTTAGACGAAAAAACCATTCATGCAGTTTTGTGGGTAACGGTTATTTACTTTAATGTTAAAACGAGACGTTCAGAAGTACATCCTGAAGATATTAAAGAAACGTTCAATAAATTTTATGTAGATTTAGAACAGAAAGATTTTCAGTCAAGAGTTAAATTTTTAAGATCACAGAACGCAAAAAATTCATAATGAGAAAAGTATTGGTAATAGGAGGAAACGGACAACTGGGAAATTGTATCAGAAAAATTGCCCCCGATTTTGAATTAGATTATGAGTTTATTTTTACAGATTCACAAACGCTTGATGTTACAAATGAAGATCAGGTACAATCTTTTTTTTATGACAATAAACCTGACTTTTGTATTAATGCATCAGCTTTTACAGCGGTAGACCTTGCAGAAAGCGAAAAAGAAAAAGCTTTTGCCGTAAATGCACAGGGGGTTGCTCACCTTGCAGAAGCCAGCAAAGAATATAATACGGTATTAATTCATGTTTCCACAGACTATGTTTTTGATGGTGAAACCAATCTCTGTTATTCAGAAGATGATTTCACCAATCCGATAGGAGTTTACGGTGAATCAAAATTAAAAGGAGAAGAGCTTGCTTTGGATATAAATCCCCAAACAATCATTCTCAGGACATCATGGTTGTATTCCGAATTCAACAAAAATTTTGTGAAAACCATGCTTAATCTATTTTCCCAAAAAGAAGAGCTGGGAATCGTAGCCGATCAATTTGGTCAGCCTACCAATGCAAACGACTTGGCAGAAGCAATCATGAAAATCATCGAAGCTCCTCAAAAAACATACGGTATTTTTCATTTTTCAAATTATCCTGAAACAACCTGGTTTGAATTTGCAGAAAAAATAGCTGAATTTTCAAAATCAAAAATTAAATTAAACCAATTAACAACTGAGCAATATCCGACTCCGGCCAGAAGACCCGGACGCAGCACAATGTGTCTCGATAAAATTGAAGAAACCTATAAGATAGAACCCAAATATTGGGAAAATAGTCTGGAAGAATGCATCAGTATTCTCACACAACAATAAAGTATAGAATGAAAAACTCAATAATAATCATCTTTATTTTTCTCGCACACTTGTTCTGTGCACAAAATGTACTTTTAACAAAAGTTGAGAAAACACACGACAATACAGATCGTTTTTTATATAAAATAGATCAGGAAATAAAAAATGCTGAATACCTTGGCGAGGTCGAAGTACAGGGCTTTTCAAAAAATGATGCTGAAGTTTTTTCGGCTGTATACAAGAAAGCAAAAGAAATTGGAGCCAATACTTTCACTCTGAAACCTTTCGAAACGGTGGATGGCTCTCTACAAAACTTCAATCCCTCAAACTACAGACTTGCTTTATATTACCTGCCAAAAGAAAAATTGGTTAACCAATCAGGAAATATGTATTTATTCGCATCCTCAGACAAAGATCAGAAAATAGGCATTAATAAAAGAGATTATGTTATTTCTCCAAGATCTTATTTGGTGATAAAAACAACGCCCGGCGAAATTTACACGATCTCTACAAAAAAACTTTTAGGTTCTGCCATTAAAGTTCAACCGAAAGAAAACAGCTCCAATCAGTATTTTCAGATTTCAGCAACAAAAATAAAGCCCGATGAAACAGGAGTGGGCGGACTAAATTTAAAAAGCGGCGATATCATCGGCCTCGAAAAATCCTACGCCGAATTTCTTAGTGCCATCTATAACAAACAAAAAGCAGAGTGAAAACTTTGCTTTTTTCATATAATGCACACTTGAATTCTCTTTCTAAAACTCACCCACTCCCACATTCATCCACTCTCAAACTCTCCACCCCTTTTACCCTCGTACTCTCCAACTCACCTATTTTTTATGGGAGCTTTTTCCGGCTCTCCGCTCATACTCCTCGCGCCGACCTTCACCGATGCTCTCCAACACCCAATCCTGTACGCTCCAACACTCCAGCCCCGCTGTGGGGTAACCGCTTCTATCCGGGCTAGG
>NZ_JBYRIW010000013.1:0-94159 GCF_057815395.1 Chryseobacterium sp. 27AL
TTTTTTGGCTTCAAGAATGTGGCTTCGGCTCCGCTCAGCCACCGTTGGGTTGGAGGGTTTGAGTTGAAGGACTGGTGGCTTCGAGTGACCTCAGCCACCATTGGGGTTGTAGTGTTTTAGAGTGGATCGAGTGTCTTTAGAGTATAGCTGTATGGATGTTCTTGTGGAACGACGAAAAGTAGTCGAATGGCGGCGCCTGAGCGGAGTCGAAGGCCGCGTACACAAGAAGGACTGGTGGCTTCGAGAACCTCAGCCACCATTGAACAGATGTCATCATTTCCATCGTCATGGTAACTACAAAGTTCAACGTTAGAAAACAGTAGGGAAAATTCCACTCCTCCGGAGAGGGGAATTTAGAAGCGATCGACTGGCGGAGCCTGAGCGGAGCCGAAGCCACTATCTCATAAAATGAATTTCAACGCAGAGAACGCAAGGTTTATTTGAAATGATTTCGTATATTTTCCGTTCGCAAAGGCGCTTCGCTCAGCAAATGATAGCAAAATCTAATATTTAATATTGCATTGTTTTTTTGAACACAATAGCGCACTAGCTTCGGCTCCGCTCAGCCACCATTGAACGGATGTCATCATTTCCATCGTCATGGTAACTACAAAGTTCAACGTTAGAAAACAGTAGGGAAAATTCCACTCCTCCGGAGGGGTGGCAAAAATTCTTTCGAATTTTTGACGGGGTGGTTTAAGACAGATTCCGAGATTGGTGGCTTCAGCTTTGCTCAGCTACCAATAAGAAAGAAACCGACTCAATTAGCTATATATCAAGCTTCGGATTTTCCACCTGCTATTTTTGCCAAAGCTTTCGAGCTCTTCTTATAGGCCAACTTTTGTTTGTAGTTCACCCATTTAGCTTTGAAAAGCTTTCTCATCAATTTATCGGTGTACCTCATGATAAACACATGATACAGCATACTGGCAAAAACGTTGGGCTTATTGGGCAGCGCACGAAGCGACATGGAGAATCCGGGTTCCAGATACCTGTTGAAATGCCAGAACGCTCCCGGGATAAAAAGGGCGTCACCATGTTCCATAAAGATTTCATAGCCTCTCGCCTGCTTTAAAGCAGGGAACTTTTCATAATCCGGATTTTCATAATCGAGATCATAGATCGTATGAACCGACAACGGAACTTTATACAAAAATGCAGACTGCTTCTGATCGAACAGCAGAATCCTTTTCTTCCCTTCAAAATGAATATGGAGGAAATCCCCCAGGTCTACGTCATAATGCATCAGCACATGGGCTTCACTTCCCCCGAAAAACAAAGTCGGCAGTCTTTTGAAAAACTTCATGCCCAAATCAGGATAAGTGAAGTTTTTCAGCAATTCCGGAAGACGGTCGGTAATAATGTAAAAGAAAATACGCAGATCAGATGGTTTGCTTCTGATCGTATCAATATAATCCCTCATTTTCATGTGGGTCACCGGCGCATCAGAACTTTTGGATGCATCCGCAGGCTTATTGTCGTAAAGAGGAACTTCCTGATCTCCCGCCTTTTCACGGATAAAATCAAAATTCCATTGATCGAAGGCATCCCATCTGCTGGCAAAATTCTTGATCAGCAGCGGCTTCTGCTTCTTAAAATAGTTTTTCTGAAAGTCTTCTTTACTAATATCTGTTACAACATCTACGTTTCCGAGAATCATCTGGTGTGGTGTTTTAATTGTGAAATAAAAGTAAGGCTTTTTTGAATTTCAGGAAAATTTTAAGCTACTATCAATTATCATTTTCAATACAATACTCTTTTTTATCGCAATATGTTTAAAACTAATTTAAATTTACCACAAAAATTGCAAAAAGATCAGCTCAGCTTTTATTTAAATTTGATGACTACAATGAAAAGATCACAATAGCTTTTAAAATCTGAGATTTTTATCTTTTGAGAACCTTAAGTATTCTACTCATCGCGTTATGATTATCTTTTGTAACTTTTGCGGTTAAATTTAAAATTACCTAACGGGTTTCAAGCAAATAAATTAACACAGAAATAATACCTCCGAAAATAATCACCGCACAACCTTGTGGACCTGTAGATTTCCTTTTCCTTCCAAATGTGCTTACATAGTGACCGCTCACCCATTTCCCATCTCTTCTGAAATGTCCTTTTCTGTAATATCCCATAATTCCTATTTTTTTAACAAAGAAAAAATGAACCGGGCAATAAAATTTATGGTTTTCCGTAAAACAAAAACGAAAGCGAAATTTTATATTTGTACGGACTAACCAATCTTATGAGAGTTTACAATACCAAACATTTTCTAAAAATCCTTTTCAGCCTGCATAAAAGCGACACCCTGAAGATCCTTTTCCCAACCATGCTGCTGATAGGATTATATGCCTGGGGAATTGAATACCTTGAGGTTGAGTATCTTCATCTGTCTTCAAAATCGCCAATCAGTAATGTTAGCATGATTCACTCGCTGCTGGGTTTTGTGCTGTCTTTGCTTTTGGTTTTCAGGACCAACACGGCGTACGACCGATGGTGGGAAGGAAGAAAGCTTTGGGGTAAATTGGTCAACGACTCAAGGAATTTCGCTATAAAGATCAATACCATTCTTGCTGACGATAGAAAAAGTGCCGAGCAGATCGCCAGATACCTGAAGTTTTTCCCGCATTTCCTGGCCAAGCATCTTTCAAAAGAATCGACAAGACTGGCTTTGGATGAGGATTATTCTGAAATTGAAGACTATATCAAACATCACGGCCCAAGTGAAATTGTAATTCTGTTGACCCACAAATTAAATAAACTAAAAAAGGAAGGTAAAATCTCCGATATAGAAATGCTGTATCTGGATACGCAGCTTTCAGGTTTTCTGGATGTCTGCGGTGGTTGCGAACGGATTAAGAACACACCTATCCCCTATTCATATTCCTCCTTCGTCAAAAAGTTCATCATTCTGTATGTGCTGGCTTTACCGGTCGCATATGTGATTTCTATCGGTCTTTTTATGATTCCGCTTACGGTTTTTGTTTATTATGTGCTGATGAGCCTTGAAATGATTGCCGAAGAAATTGAAGATCCTTTTAATAATGATGAAAATGATATCCCGATGGAGACTATCGCTCAGAATATTGAGAGAAGCGTCCATCAGATCATGTGTTCGGGAAAATAATTAAATCTGAAATAATCCTGAACTCGTACATATTTATAAACCATTAATAAAAATATACAATTGGTACAAAAATTAAAACTGGAAGAACTCAACAGAATTGATGTGGAAACCTTTAAAACGGTTAAAAAGATCCCTTTAATTGTAGTGTTAGACAATATCAGGAGCATGCACAATGTTGGAGCAACCTTCAGGACTGCGGATGCTTTTCTTGTTGAAAAGATTATTCTCTGCGGGATTACACCTCAGCCGCCGCACCGTGAAATCCACAAAGCTGCGCTGGGTGCTACGGAAAGTGTTGACTGGAGCCATGAAAGCGATATTAATACAGCCATTAATGATCTAAAATCCCAGGGATTTGAAGTCGTAGGAATTGAGCAGACGACAAACAGCACGATGATCACCGATTTTACGATTGATTCGTCTAAAAAGTACGCGGTAATTTTAGGAAATGAAGTAGAAGGAATCAGCGATGAAGCATTGGCAAATATTGATTCTTTTATTGAAATTCCTCAGCTGGGAACCAAGCATTCTCTGAATGTAAGTGTATGCGGCGGAATTGTGATGTGGGAGTTTGCCAAAGCCCTGAAATAAAAAAACTGCATATGTCTAAAACACAGTGCAGTTTGAAATAAATCTAATAAAAAGTAAAAATGAAAGGCGACAAAGATACCTAATTTTTTGTCACAAACAAATTTTAGGATCGCTTTTTTACTTTTTAAGGAAAAAAAGTTTGAAATTCAGAAATAGTTTCGTTTAATTTTTTATAAATTAGCACAATGTTTATCAAGGAATATATCTCGAAAGACTTTCCGTGTTTTAGCCTGACTGACTCTATAGAATCAGCAAGAGAGACGCTAGAAGCATTTGGATATTCTCATATTTTCATCAAAAAATCCCACCATTTTTATGGCGCCATCGCAGAAGATTTTCTTTATGAAGAAGAAGGTATTCTGAAAGATCTGGAACATCAGATCGAGCGCTTTGCCATTCTTGAGGACAATAATATTATGGATAGCATCAGGCTGTTTTATACCTTCAATGCCAATGTGATCCCTGTCATCAACAAGAATGAAAAATATCTGGGATATATCACCTGTGAGGATATCTTTCAGGATCTGTCGAAATATCCATTGTTCTCTGAATCCGGTGCTATTCTCACCGTTGAAACACCCGGCAGAAAATACTCGATGACTGAAATCGCCAATATTGTTGAAAGCAACAACTCCAAATTTTACGGCGCCTTCATCAGCCAAATGTCAGATGATGTGATCCAGGTGACGATCAAGATCAGCAATGAAAATCTGAGCTCTATTGATGAAACATTCGACCGGTACGATTATCGTATTGTACAAAAGTATTACTCTGATGAAAAATCAGATTTGTTTCAGGACAGGTTCGGGTTTTTCCAAAAATTTATAGAAATATAAAAACGAATGAAGGCAGCCATATATTCCCAGAAAAAAGATCTAGATACCTTTTTATATTTAAGCAAATTTATTTCTGAGCTTGAAAACAGAGGTGTAAAATCTGTTTTGTATGATGAAATGGCTGAAGCCCTGCAGTTCTCAAAAATCTTCGAAACGTTCAATTGTAAACAGGATCTCTTGGATAAAGAGATTGATCTTTTTTTTACGTTTGGTGGAGACGGAACGATCGTTAATTCTTTAACCTTTATTGAAGATCTGGAAATTCCTATCGTAGGGGTAAATACCGGAAGACTTGGATTCCTGGCCAGCTTCACCAAAGAAGAGGCTTTCAATGAACTGGATTCCATTTTAAAAGGAGATATAAAAACCAGCCGCCGCTCCGTTATTGAAGTAGTGTCGCCGGAAATAGAAGATTTTTCCCCTTATGCCCTGAACGATGTGACGGTTTCAAGAAAAGAAACCACCTCGATGATTACAGTGGATTCTTATATCAACAATGAGTTTCTTAATGTATTTTGGGGAGATGGCGTTATTGTCTCCACTCCTACCGGTTCTACCGCATATTCACTGAGCTGTGGCGGACCAATCATCTCGCCGAACAACGAAAACTTTGTCATCACCCCTATTGCCCCCCACAATCTCAACGTGCGGCCATTGGTGGTAAATGATAAAGTGGAAATAAAATTTAAAGTGGAAAGCCGTGTCCCACAGTATTCCCTTTCCCTGGATTCCCGGCTGATCCATATTGAAACAGATAAGGAAATCATCATTAAAAAGGCAGATTTCCAGATTCTTCTGGTACAGCCAAACAACCTCAGCTTCTATGAAACCATCCGCCAGAAGCTACTTTGGGGCAGAGACAAAAGAAATTAAGAATTAAGCAAAAATGATTACCTTTACAGGAATTTTACAAACCCTAATAATTTATATTAAAAAGTAAAACATGAGCAGAATTTTCCCGGCAGGAGTTGCCACAGGTCAATTAGTTACTGATATTTTTCAGCATGCTAAAGAAAACAAATTTGCATTACCAGCAGTAAACGTAATTGGTTCAAGCAACGTAAACGCGGTTATGGAAACTGCAGCAAAACTAAACTCACCTGTTATTATTCAGTTCTCTAATGGAGGAGCTGCTTATAATGCAGGAAAAGGATTAAGCAATGACGGACAGAAAGCGGCCATCCTGGGAGCGATCGCCGGAGCAAAACATATTCACACCCTTGCAGAAGCTTACGGAGCGACTGTAATACTTCATACTGACCACTGTGCAAAAAAATTATTGCCTTGGATCGACGGTTTAATGGATGCTAACGAAGAATTCTATAAGCAAACCGGAAAATCTCTTTATTCTTCTCATATGCTTGACCTTTCGGAAGAGTCTTTAGAAGAAAACCTTGAAATTTCAGCTAAATATTTCGAAAGAATGGCTAAAATGCAGATGACATTAGAAGTAGAGATTGGGGTAACCGGAGGAGAAGAAGACGGTGTTGACAACTCTGATGTTGACAATTCAAAACTATATACTCAGCCTGAAGATGTGGCTTATACGTACGAAAAATTAAGAGCTATTTCCGATAACTTTACGATTGCTGCTGCTTTCGGAAACGTTCACGGAGTTTACAAGCCAGGAAACGTAGTTCTTACTCCGAAAATTCTTGATAATTCTCAGAAATATGTTCAGGAGAAATTCGGAACTGCTGCCAAGCCAGTGAATTTTGTATTCCACGGAGGTTCCGGATCTACTTTGGAAGAGATCAGAGAAGCAATTGACTACGGAGTGATCAAAATGAATATCGATACCGACCTTCAGTTTGCATACACAGAAGGAATCAGAGATTATATGGTGGATAATATCGATTATTTGAGATCTCAGATCGGAAATCCGGAAGGAGAAGAAAAACCGAACAAGAAATTCTATGACCCAAGAGTTTGGGTAAGAAAAGGTGAAGAAACATTCGCTAAGAGACTTGTTCAGGCATTTGAAGATTTAAATAACGTAAATACTTTAAAATAACAAATTTGGCATTTGAGATTTGAAATTCGAGATTTAATTGATAAGTCATAATTTCAAATCTCAAATCAATAATTGCAAATTAACAATATGGCATTCGAGTGGTTTAAAAGAAAAGCACAAAATATTACGACCTCTACTGATCAGAAGAAAGACGTTCCCAAAGGTCTTTGGCATCAGACCCCTTCAGGGAAAATCGTAGAACACGATGAGCTGAGAAGAAACAACTATGTTTCTCCTGAAGATGGCTTTCATGTAAGAATAGGAAGTGCAGAATTCTTTGATATCCTTTTTGATGAAGGTAAGTTCACAGAATTGGACGCTAATGTTGAAAGTATTGACATCCTGAACTTTAAAGACACCAAGCCATATGCAGACCGTCTGAAGGAAGTAAAGGCTAAAACAAAGCTTACTGATTCTATCAGAAATGCAGTGGGTACCGTAAAAGGAACCGAAATGGTGGTTTCCTGTATGGATTTTGCTTTTATCGGAGGATCTTTAGGATCGGTAATGGGTGAGAAAATCAGAAGAGCAGTAGACTACTGTATCGAGAAGAAACTTCCTTACATGATCATCTGCCAATCCGGGGGTGCAAGAATGCAGGAAGCAACTTATTCCCTGATGCAGTTGGCAAAAGTGCAGGCTAAGCTGGCACAGCTATCTGAAGCTGGTCTTTTGTACATCGCTTATCTTTGCGACCCGACTTTCGGAGGAATTACCGCATCTTTCGCAATGACTGCTGATATTATTATGGCAGAACCCGGTGCTTTGATCGGTTTTGCTGGACCAAGAGTAATCCGCGAAACGATCGGAAGAGATTTGCCGGAAGGGTTCCAGACTTCGGAATTCCTGCAGGAAAAAGGTTTCGTTGATTTTATCGTAAAAAGAACGGAAATTAAGGAAACCGTTTCAAAAACAGTGAATCTGTTAACGGTAAAAGCTTAATAATTTATAACAAAATACAGCAATCTCTCTCTGAACAGGAGAGAGATTTTTTATTGATGAGAACTTTCAGCATATTTTTCAATACGATCCGCAGTATGAGCTTTAAAAAGATCATGCGCCTTCTGTCGCTTGTTCTTCCTCATCCTTTTTTTTCTTTATTAAGTTTTCATGCAACCCTTCAGGCATACTCCATTGCGCAGAAAAAATTTCCGAAAACAGCTTCTACCAACGGCATCGGAAATGCTTTCAGACATGCATTATGGTGTTGCTTTATCATGATGTATTGCTGTAAGATTTCCTCACCAGAGAAAGCACTGGCCTTCTGCAAAAGAATGACTGATCTCCATGAGGAACTGTTTCCCAACAAACCACTGGAAACGAAAATGGATCTTCACAACAATAAAATCGGAATGGATTACTTCATGGAACTGCTTCCGGGAATCCACCGCCAGTTCTTTGAAAAAAACTTTTTCATCGATGGCCTTGAAAAGAAAATGAAAGATGCTAAAGTTTTAAAGAGTCTGGATGATGATTTTGAAGGCTTTCTGGTTTATTTAGATGAAAATAAATAAATGTGAATGGTGAATTTCACTCTGCGAGTCAATTTTGCTGCGCAAGTGAATCTTAAATCAGCCTGAAAATTCACTTTTACCCTTGACTATTGACAATCACCCTTTGTTATCTGAAGTTTTTTTGATAAGTTTAAACAATTATAATTTAATCAGATGGTTCTCAGCAGAATTTGGTCGGCTTTTATCATTGTTGCCATTGCCATTGCCAGTATAAAATACATCTCATCAAGCCATTACAAAACGATTTTTAACGATATGGTGGTCGGAAAAGGTGGTGATACGGTGCAGATTGCAACTCAGAAAATGAATACGCTTCCTCCTATTGTCCGAGACAGCTTGATGAAAAAGCCAGATTTTGCCGACAGCAGAATCCATTATAAAACCGATTCGCTGAAACAGGATGTGAAGGTTTACCGCATTCAGGAAGCTGATGGTGTGATCGGAACTTCTGAAACGGCTGTAAAAATATGCCTTGGCCTAATTGGTATCATGACTTTGTTTATGGGCTTTATGAGTATTGCTGAAAAAGCCGGCGGAATCAATCTTTTAAGCCGCTTTATTCAACCATTTTTCTCAAAGCTCTTTCCTGAAATCCCGAAAAACCATCCTGCTTTCGGACATATGCTGATGAATTTCAGCGCCAACCTTCTCGGACTGGACAATGCCGCAACACCTTTTGGCTTAAAAGCCATGGAAAGTTTACAGACGTTAAATCCTCAAAAAGATACGGCAAGCAACTCGCAGATCATGTTTTTATGCCTGCATGCCGGGGGAATGACATTGATTCCTGTTTCTATCATTGCCATTCGGGCTTCGATGGGTTCGAAAACGCCGACAGATATTTTCCTGCCCTGTATGATCGCAACTTTTGCTGCAACCTTGGCAGCGATGATCATTGTTTCTCTATATCAGAAAATCAATTTATTGAGACCTGTTGTGATTGCTTACGTTGGAGGAATTTCAGCACTGATCGCTTTACTGGTTGTATATCTCGTGCAATTAAGCAAAGATCAGCTGGATGATTTCAGTAAAGTGGTAAGTAATGGCTTAATTCTATTTATCTTTCTGGCTATCGTCTTAGGTGCAGTTTACAAAAAGATCAATGTTTTTGATGCTTTTATTGAAGGCGCTAAAGAAGGCTTTACGACCTGCGTTAAAATCATTCCATATCTGGTTGGAATGTTGATCGCTATTTCTCTGCTAAGAACTTCCGGGGTTTTTGATGTTATCATTGACGGAATGAAATGGGTTGCCAATACCGCCAATCTGGACCCTCGTTTTGTAGATGGGCTTCCAACAGCTTTAATCAAGCCTCTTTCAGGATCAGGCGCAAGAGGTATGATGGTAGACACGATGGCTACATTTGGAGCAGACAGCTTTCAGGGGAAACTGGCCGCCGTTCTTCAGGGAAGCTCGGATACGACGTTCTACGTGATTGCCGTATATTTCGGGGCGGTAGCCGTCAAAAATACCAGATACACCGTAATTGCCATGCTTCTGGCCGATTTGGTGGGAATTATAACTTCCATTGCGCTAGCATATTTATTCTTTGCTTAAAAAATTCAATGTTTAAAGTTTAAACATTGAAACATCATATATCAACCTTAAACACTAAACTTTAAACCAGTACTATGATTACAGATAAAGAATTTACGTTAAGACTGATACGTCAGTTAAGCCAGGCATTGGAAAAACTGATCCTGGATAAACCCGAAGAAAGCTTAATGCAAAAAGAACTGGATTTTGATTCGTTAATGAGAGATATTTTCAAGATGAGCTTCACAGAAATTTCTTCCAAAACGAAAGAAGAACTAATCGAAATTGTACACGAAAGACAGGAAAGAGATCACAAAGATTATTATGAAATGTTGGGGAATCTCTTTTATTTTAAAGGAAAAATAGAATCTAACAATGATTTTCTGGATAAAGCAAAAACATTTTATGAACTCTATCTTCAAACAAGCGGTATTTTTGCACTTCCTGTAATCAACAGGATCTCTGAAATAAAAAAAGCACTTGAATAAAGTGCTTTTGTATTTTAGAATGTAATCTTATAAGTTCCGGTGGAAGAAACACTGGCTTTTTCAGCCTTCACATATTTCTTAACCCATGAAATAGCATTTGAAGTGATACATGGATCTGACGTACCTCCCGATCTCCTTGCTGAAACCACATTTCCCGCTTTGTCTACTGTATAAGCTATGGTAATCGTTCCACTGGCAGTACAATTATTTGCCGGTTGTGCACCTCCTCTGCCCATCGTTCCGGGGATGAAACCGACCAGTTTTCTATCGATCCCAACTTTGCTGTCGCCATTACCGTCTCCCCCTAAAGGATCTCCTGCATTTCCAATTCCGTTTCCGTCTCCCTGGCTTCCGGCTTTCGTTCCTCTTCCTCTGATCAGGTTTCCGATGGCTGCTGTTCCCTTCCCATCGCCGTTTCCTGTTTTTGAATTAGAAGTTACCGCACCGGATTTCTTGGTATTTTTGGTGGCATTGGTACTCGCCGCAGATTTTTTGGTCTCTGCTTTGGATTCCTCTTTCTTCGGAACACTTATTTTTGAGTTGTTTCCGGTAATAATTTTATCCTTAGCCTCTGATTTTTGTGTTTCAGGCTGTGGCTCTGGCTTGATAACTGTTTTTGTTTCCGGAACGGCTGCTTCTGCAGGTTCTGTAATATTTTCCGTTGCTGCAGCTAAACTTCCCGGCTGATCAGCAGGCTCTTCTTCTCCGTTTCCGTTTCTGTTGTCTCCGAAATTTACCAGCATGGTGGTCACAATTTCCGGTTGCTGATCCAGTTCCGGTTTCAGTTTATATAAAAAAACAAACAGCAAGATCGCAGACCAGATCAGGATAGAAAGCAATGCGCTTTTTATCCGGTCTTTATTTTGTTCTTCTCTGCTTATAATGTGGCTTCTCATCTTAAATGGATCCTTTCCGCTCGATTCGGAGTTGTTATTTATCTTTAACCGTTGCAATGGCAATATTAAATTTATGCTTTTCTGCAATTTCCATCACAAAAACAACGTCTTTATGCATGGTGTTTTCGTCTGCCCGGATGGTGAACGATTTATTGGTCTGGTTCGCCAGTTTATTCACAATCGTTTGTTCAAGCTGTGCCTTTTCTACAGGACTGTCGTCTGCAAAATAAGATCCGTCCGGTTTGATGCTTACCGTTAAAGGATTAGGAATATTATCTTCAACAGCACCCGTTTTTGGTAATTTCACATCAATGGCACTTTGATTCGCCGCAGAAGATGTTACCATAAAGAAAATCAGCATCAACAGGATAACATCCGTCATCGCTGCGAGACTGAATTCGGGATTTGCTTTATTTCTTCTCTGAATTTTCATCTGTTTACTTTCTTGTTTTTAATGGTCAGACGGAACCTTTCGGTTTCATATGAAGATTTATAAAGGTTTGTTGATAAGGTCTAAAAATTCTCCCGACATATTCTGTGCTTTCAATACAAACTTATCAATTCTTGTCAATAATAAATTGTAGAAGAAGTTTGCCGGAATTGCCACAGCAAGACCAACAGCTGTTTGCCCCAGCGCTGTATAAATACCTTCAGACAAGGTTTTAGGAGAGAAAGATCCGCTAGCATGGGAAAGATTAAAGAAAGCAATGATCATCCCGATTACCGTTCCCAAAAGTCCCAGCATTGGTGCGATACTCGGAACAACAGCCAAGAGATTAAGGTTCTTTTCCATATTGGCCACCTCAACCTGGGCCTGTGATTCCATCGCGCTTACGATATCGGATACCGGTCTTCCCAGTCTGGATATTCCTTTTTCCAGAATTCTTCCTTCCGGTGAATTTTGTCTTTTACAATAGTCCAGTGCAGATTCTATTTTGCCTTCTTTAATGAAGTCTTCAATATTATCCATAAAGTTGGCATCTGTTTTTGAGGTCAGCCTTTTAATAAAGAAAAACCTTTCGAAGAAGAGATAGACGGAAAATACACCTAAAAGGAGTACGGTCACCATTACTATTTTAGCAAAGGCTCCCCCGTGAAACATGATTTTCCAAAATGAAAATTCTAAATCTTCTGCCGCGACTGCAGGTGCAGCAACCTGTGCAAATAAAATCTGAGTAAGTTCCGTTATCAGCATTAATGTGTATTTTTATAAGAGTTGTAACGACAAATGTAATGGAATATTATGAAATGCTATCTTAAAATTTGCTTAAAAAATTGTTATTTTCAACAACAGCAAATTTCTTTCCAAAAAAATCTGAAAAGAAACATAATATCAATTCCGGAGAAGGAGTAGCGCTGAAGATTAATCTTCGTCTACTTCAATTTCATCCTGCTTAAATTCGCATTTCAGCCTGAAAGGAATCGGATTACCGGAACCTGTATAGAAATCATCAATTGTTCCTTTCCATACTACCTGCAGCTCTCCTTCTTCATTCTTATCAAACTGAAGTTCATTATCATAGATAAAAGCCTCTTCATCATCGAAAAGATCTACTTCCGTGAAAGTATCTTCGTCAGAATCACTGATTGTAATTGTTTTTCCTTCTATTTCTGCAGATTCGATAGGGAAATCGAAAACTTCAAGTGAAAGCTGAGGAAAATTGTATTGCAGAGAATCATCCTCTACATGATCCAGACTGTCATCCGTAATAATCTCAACCTCTAAGAAATGTTGTTGGTTGCTGTAAACCGCTTTACAATAAGTGTTTCTGATATTGTACTTTAGCGTTTCGTCCGGATGGTAAATTTTTAAAATCCCTTTCATTTTTTCTTAAAAAAGAGCTGTAATAATATGATTGTTAAACGTTTTCAACAAAGATAAAAAATAGATTGAACGTGAAAAATTTTTTGAAAATTATTTTTAAAAATTGCCGCATTTAATTACTTAAGTTTCTCCTGTAGCTATAATGTCTTCTATAAAATCCTTTGCAATTTTGCTTAAACCCAAGTGTTTTTTAATTTTAATTTAAAATCAATCATTTTAATATTACATTTGTTTTTTAAAGAATTCTGAGAAATGAAAAACATTTTATCTAAAAGTATTGTAGGGTTGAGCCTGGCCATAAGCCTTGCTTCCTGCAAAAAATCTGATTCGCCTTTAACTAAAGTCACGCCTTCCAATTTAGATTCTATTGCTTCCAATTATTATGAGCAGTATCTGAAACTTTATCCGCTGGATGCTACTTCACAGGGAGACCTTAGATACAATGACCAGCTGCCCATCAATATCGACAAGGATTTTATTTCAGGGGAAGTTGCTTTTTACAATTCAGTGCAGAAACAGCTTGAAAATGTTGATTATAAAAATCTTTCAGATGACGATAAAGTAGTGTATGATGTGCTGGATTTCACATTAAAAGATAAAATTCAGGCCTATGCTTATCATCCTGAATATATTCCGTTTACACAATTTGGCGGGCTTCCGCTGAATTTTCCGTTGTATGGAAGCGGAGAAGGAAGTCAGCCATTCAAAACAGAGAAAGATTACAGCGACTGGCTCAAAAGGATGGAAAAATTTCCTGACTGGATGAATGCTGCTACCGATAACTTCCGTGAAGGCATTAACAATAAAATGGTTTTGCCTAAAAAATTGGTTGTAAAGATGATCCCGCAAATGAGAGCCGAGGAAATTACCACCACTGATTTAGAAAAGAATATTTTCTACGGACCAATCAGAAAGTTCCCGAAAGATTTTACAAAAGAACAGAAAGAAAGATTTTCAAAACTTTATAAGGATGCCATTACACAGAAAATTATACCCGCTTATACCAAGATGGGCAATTTTTTAGAAAAAGAATATTTGCCTAAAGCAAGAGATACAGACGGCTACAACAGCTTACCAAACGGAAAGGAAATCTATCAGTATTATACAAAAAGCTGGACAACGACCAACAAATCTCCCGAAGAAATCAATAAAATAGGTCTTCAGCAAGTCGCTATGCTCCGTTCTGAAATGGAAAAAGTAAAACAGCAGGTTGGCTTTACAGGAACGTTGGAAGAATTTATCAGCTATGTAAAAACAGATCAGAAAGCAATGCCTTATAAAACATCAAAAGAGGTTTTGGATGCTTTTAATGGGATATTAACTAAAATTACTCCAAAGCTGAAAACCATGTTTTCCGTGACGCCGAAAACTAAATTTGAGATCAGACAGACAGAAAAATTCAGGGAAGCCAGTGCGAGTGCAGAATACATTCAGGGAACTCCGGACGGAAAGAGGCCGGGAATATTCTATGTTCCGCTTCCGGATCCTACAAAATTCAATGTCACTTCCGGGATGGAATCTCTCTTCCTGCATGAAGCGATTCCGGGGCATCACTATCAGGTTTCTCTTCAACAGGAAAATACCAAGCTTCCTAAATTCATGAGATTCGGATGGTTTGGGGCATATGGTGAAGGCTGGGCACATTACTGTGAAACGTTAGGTCCTGAATTCGGCCTGTATACAGATCCTTATCAGAAAATGGGTTACTTAAGTGATCAGATGCTGAGAGCCGTGCGACTGGTGGTAGACACCGGTTTGCATACGGGAAGAATGACACGGGAAGAGGCCATCAAATATTTCTTAAGCAATATTTCTTACGATGAAGCTGGCGCTACCGCAGAAGTTGAACGCTATATGGCAATGCCCGGACAAGCGTTGGGATATAAAATCGGATCGTTGAGAATCCGTGAGCTGAGAGATAAATATCAGAATGAACTGGGAAGCAAATTCAGTTTAGCTAAATTTCACGATGAAGTTCTAAGTCAGGGATGCCTTCCTTTGGATGTTTTAAACAGGAAAATGGAGCTTTGGGCAAAAAAACAGAAATGATGAAAGTAACCCTGTTTATCTATAAACTTGTTTTAAACTCATTTCAGAATTAACCGCAAAAGTCACAAAAGATAATTATAACATAATGAATAGTATATTCAAAGTTTTCAAAAGAATAAAAATCGAAGATTTTTTAAGCTATTGTGACCTTTCTCATTTGCAGTCGTCGATTTAAATATAAGTTAACTCTTCTTTTGTGGTTATATAAAACACTAAACAGACTTTATAAAAAGGTTAAATTTCAATCAAATCATCCGTGAAAAGTGGCCGCTACAGGTTTCTGAATATTCTGATGGCTCGTAAAAATTAATGCTGATAAACCGTTCAATTTATCCGCATAATTTTCCAAAGTTATCAGCATAAATTGGAAGATTTATCCATATAATTTTTCGGCAACAGGAAAACAACAGAAGAAAAACCATCAGAAAAGCCGATGAACAGAGGGTTGCGAGCATCTGCTCTAATTAATTCCGGATAGTAAAAAATTAGTCATTTTTATGTCGGTTTTTTCAGCAAATTTTCACTTTAGGCCAGGCTTTTATTTAACTTAAATACAAAAAGAAAAAAAATGTTTACACTAGAACAAATTGAAAATGCGCACAGCAAAGTAAAATCAGGAGCAGATTTCCCAAATTACATTAAAGAAATTAAAAGATTAGGCGTAAAATCTTTTGAAACCTGGGTAAAAGACAGCCATACCGAATATATCGGTGAAAATAGATTTACAACAAATTCACAGCCTCAATATGAAGATTTAGTGATTGCTGATGATTGTAATAAAGAAAAGTTTGTTCAACAGCTTAAAAGTCATCAAAAAGGTGAAACGGATTATATGACATTTTGTAAAGACTGCGCAGAAAACGGCATAGAGAAATGGTTCGTAGACCTGGATAATTTTACCTGTATTTATTATGATAAAGCAGGAAATGAAATGCTGACGGAAGAAATTCCTCATTAAAATATTGAAGCCACAGATTAGTTTTTGTGGCTTTTTTGTGAATATTCTTTAATTTTATCTCAAATTCATAAAGAAATCATGATGACAGCAAGCCTACAATCACTTTTCACCAGAGATTTGAATAAATTAAAAACAGAAATCGAATCGTATCAAAACGAAGAAACCATCTGGAAAACCGATAAAAACATCTCGAATTCTGCAGGAAACCTTTGTCTTCATCTGGTCGGAAATCTTAATAATTATATTGGTGCTGAACTTGGAAATTCTGGCTATATAAGAAACAGAGAACTTGAATTTTCATTAAAAGATGTTCCGAGAACCGAATTGATTCAGCAGATCGAGAGAACTATCGAAGTTGTAAATTCATCACTTGAAAGATTATCCCCAGAAGATATTCAGAAAAAATATCCGTCTGAACCTTTAGGCTATGAAATGACGACAGGCTATTTCCTGATTCATTTGTATGGGCATTTGAGCTATCATTTGGGACAGATTAATTATCATCGCAGATTGCTTGACGTGTAGTGATTTAATCTTTAAACCAGCCGTTTAAATTTTCCTTAAAATTATCCACTCCTCCAAAAGAGGGGAATTTATTCCGCTATATTTATTTTTCAAATAACATTTTGGTAATAAAGTCTTTTTCCCCTTTTCCTCGGGCCGGCGAATATTCTCTTCCATAAAAAATGATCTGAAGATGAAGCTTATTCCAGACACTTTCCGGCCATATGGCTTTCGCATCTTTTTCGGTTTCTACGACGTTCTTTCCGGAAGTAAGTTTCCATTGCTTCATCAAACGATGAATGTGCGTATCGACCGGAAAAGCAGGAAATCCGAAGCCCTGGCTCATGACTACTGAAGCCGTTTTATGACCAACTCCGGGAAGTGCTTCCAATTCTTCGTAGGTTTGCGGTACTGCTCCATTGTGCCTTTCCAGCAGCAATTCGGCCATTCTTTTCAGGTTTCTGGCTTTTGTATTTGACAATCCTATTTCTTTGATGAGCTCCCTGATCTCTTCCACTTCCAGTTTTGCCATTTTTTCAGGGGTTCCGGCTACCCTAAATAACTCCGGAGTCACCTGATTCACTTTTTTATCAGTTGTCTGAGCAGAAAGCGCTACAGCGACCATCAATGTATAAGGATCGGTATGATCTAGCGGAATCGGAACTTCAGGATATAATTTTTCTAATTCTGTCTGAACAAGCTTGGCTCTTTGCTTTTTTGTCATGTAACCATTAAATTTGAACAAAAATAATCATTATGCTGAAAGTTGGAGATAAATTACCTCAATTTGAAGGAACAAATCAGGATGGAGAAACAGTAAGTTCTGAAAAACTCATCGGAAAGAAACTTGTAATTTTCTTTTATCCTCAGGCCAATACTCCTACGTGTACGGTGGAAGCCTGCAACCTGAGTGACAATTATTCTAAATTGGAGAAAGCAGGATTTCAATTATTGGGAATCAGTGGTGATTCTGTAAAAAAGCAGAAGAATTTTCATAGTAAATTTGCCTTACCATACGATCTTATTGCGGATGAAAGCCATGAAATTTTAGAAAAATTCGGGGTATGGCAGGAGAAGAAGACATTCGGAAAAACCTATATGGGAATTGTGCGAACTACTTTTATATTTGATGAGAAAGGAATCTGCGAACGAGTGATTGAGAAGGTAACTTCAAAAACGGCTGCTGAACAGATTTTGGAAGGATAAGCCAAACACAAATTGCTCAAATGTTTTTCACTAATCTCTCAAACACTTGTGTTATTTAGTGAAAACATTTGTGAGATTCGTTTTTAATCAGGAGTTTCATAATACATCAATTCTTCCGGATCTCCCGGAATGGTAACAAATTTCTGGAATTTTAACCCTAACTTTTCAATTAACTTTTGAGAAGAAAAATTATTCTTGGTAGTAATCGCTGAGATTTTCTGTAGGCCAAAATCATTCATTCCGACCGATTTTATCTTTAAAGCAGCTTCGTAAGCGTATCCTTTTCCTTCGAATTCTTCAAGAAGAGAAAAGCCGATATCTACAACATCGAGTCCGTCTCTTTCAAATATTCCGACACCACCAATTTTGTGTCCGCCTTCCTTTGTCACGATCAGGTAATTTCCGTAGCCTAATTTCTCAAACTGAGGAAGGAATCTGCGTTGGATATAATTTTCGGCATCAGAAACCGATCTTATGTAGCGATCACCGATATATTTAATGAAACTTGGCCTGTTGTAAAGATCCAGAATAAATGCTGCATCTTCTACGTTCATCGGACGAAGAATCAGCCGTTCTGTTTCGTAAAATCTATCTGCGTTTTGCAGGTTTTCTTGATTTTTTAGGCTCATCTTTTGGTTCTTCTTTTTGTTCAAGTTTTAAAAGCCTCGGATTGTTGGTGCATTTCTTATTGTAAAGTTCAATATATGCTCCGTTATCTTTAACATTTGAGATACTTTCCGCTGGTTTACCGATTGTTAGCGTAAAATGTTTCTTTTGATAAGGACATTCTTTTGAGGTCAGCTTTCCAAGATCAAGGTAATAATTGGATTTATCTTCATAATAATTTGCTGCCAGATCTCTGAATTCTTCATCAATAATATACCCTTCAGTTGATGCAAAAACTGCTGCATCCTGAATATTATCTACTTTTCCTACAAACTTTTTCAGCGCATTCAGATCAGTAATATATTCCGGTTTTCCGGATGAAAAGTCTACAATATAGTAGAATTCATCTTCTTCAGCAATGCCGATATTGAATCCTGAGGACTGGGTTTCATATTCTTTTTTAGCCCCGGCTTCTCTGAGAATATTATCTTTTCCATAGCTTTTATGAACCAAAATCCATGAATCTGTTTTAGTATTTGGGCTTATTTTGCTTAAAATCACCGGAATTCCAGGGAGCTGCTTTTTCTCCTGAGCATATAAAAATATTCCGGATAAAACAAAAACGAATATAGCGAGTTGGTCTCTAAGTCTTATCATATTTAAAAGAACGCAGATGTCTCATGATTATTTTACATGAATTTGTCTCCTTTTTTAAAGTTTTTGAGATCGAGTACATAATCCTTTATCAGCTGGTCATGCTCTTTCGGGCAGATAAGCAATACTTTGTCCGTATCTACAACAATAAAATCTTTCAATGAATCGATAATAACCGCTTTATTCGTGTTTTTGATGTTGATAATATTGCCTTCCGAATTGTATGTTAAAATATGCTTTTGATTAGCTGCATTCCTGTTTTCGTCTTTAGCCGTGTTTTCATAAACTGAAGTCCATGTCCCAAGATCGCTCCAGCCGAGGTCTGCAGGAATTACGTAAACATTTTTTGCTTTTTCCAAGATCCCGTTATCAATAGAAATTTTTTGCACTTTGGGGTAGATCAGTTCGATACAGCTTTTTTCACTTTCTGCATTGTACTCACAGGCCATAAAATGCTGGGTCATTTCAGGAAGGTACTTTTCGAAAGCATGATGAATCGATTTTACATTCCAGATAAAAATTCCGGCATTCCACAAAAAGTCTCCACTTTCCAGGAAGCTTTTTGCAAGTTCCAGCATTGGTTTTTCTGTAAAAGTTTTTACTTTATAATAGTCAGAATCATGCTTATCTACAAACTGAATATATCCGTATCCCGTGTCTGGTCTTGTAGGCGTAATTCCTAACGTAACAAGATATTCATTTTTAGCAGCAATATCAAAAGCCAATTCCACTTTTTGAAGGAAAATTTCTTCTTTCAAAATGAGGTGATCTGCCGGCAAAACGATCATCGTAGCATCAGGATCAATTTCGGCAATTTTATTGGCCATGTAAAGATTACAGGGTGCCGTATTTTTCAGCAACGGTTCACCCACAATATTCTCCTGCGGAATTTCCGGTAACTGCTGATGAGAAAGCTCGACATATTCTGTATTGGTAATGACAAATATATTTTCATCAGGAATGATTTTACTGATCCGGTCATAGGTTTGCTGGATCATCGTGCGCCCGACTCCTAAAATATCCTGGAATTGCTTCGGAAATTTCTGCGTACTCAAAGGCCAGAATCTGCTTCCGATTCCTCCCGCCATAATCACGCAATATCTATTTGATTTTGACATTATTAAGTGCATTTTTCTACCCTTGCCAAAGGCTTGAAAGAGTACTTCCTTCCTGTAGCCAGGTTCTTACAAAGATAGTTTTTTTTAATAAGACCTTCCAATAAATACTTTTCATTGCGGTAAATGAAGAAATCTCCTTTTTGCAGTTTTTCAATAAATACAAGATTATCATCCTGTTTTTCAATATGAAAATATTTAACAAGATCCGGGCTTGCCATGAAATTGGCTTTAGGTGATTTCGAAAACTTTATAATGATCGGCCTTAGATCTTCTTCATATACGTTAATGCTTTGAAGGAGCATTTGCCGGAAAGTTTCTTTCCATTCATTGCCGTGCGGAGAAATTCTTCTTCCATACTTTTCAAAGGCAATAAGATGGGCCAGCTCGTGGGTAAGTACAAAAAAGAAAAGCTGTGGAACGAGAGTAGAATTTATGGTAATCTCATGGGAATTATCCGGCAGTTTGCGGTAATCTCCCAATTTTGAATCCCTGTTTCTTGTAATTTTTATATGAATATAATAATCTGCAAACCAGATCTTTAAATATTGAAGTGTATGCGGTGGTAAATATTTTTCTAATGATTGAATAGACATTTTACAAACTTAGTGGAATTCCTGCATAGAAATTCAACAATTTAAGACTGAAAAGATAATTATATTTTGCCTGTGCTACCGTTCCCTGGGCATTGGCGTAGTTGTTTCTTGCAATATTCACATCATAGATCGTAGATCTTCCTGCGGCATAGCTTTTATCTGCAAAGTCAAGTGCGAGCTTTGTGCTTTTCTCGGTCTGAACTGCTGATAAATAAATTTCATAGTTTGCGTCTACATCAAACTGAGCTTTCTGAACATTTTCACGAACTGCCTGCTTCTGTTGCTGCATGTTGACTTTAGCAATACTTTCATTCAGTTTTGATTGCTCTACCTGAAGTTTCGTAATGCCTTTATTGAAGATAGGAATATTAAGTGAAAGTCCCACATTCTGTCCAAACTGATCGCTATATTGATTAAAAAAAGTTCCTTGTACAACACCTGGCAGTTCATTAAATTGCTTATTGTAGAAAGTGTTAAGACCAGCGCTAGCTGTTAATGTAGGCCAGAATGCAGTTTTACTAACCTCAGTCTGTGCTTCGGCAGATCTTATCCTGCTTTCAGCTGCTTTTATCTGCGGTTGTGTTTCGTAAGCCGTTGTTAAAACCTCATCGACAGATTTCAACTGTGGAGCAAGCTGATCCGGTACATTAACATCTTCCACATCAAAATCTTTATATTCCTGAAGCTGAAGCAACTGAGCGAGTGCAAATAAACTTCTTCCTACATTAATTTCGGCTGTTTTCAGATTTTGCTTTTCTCTTGCAAGACCTGCTTCTGCCTCTGCTAAAACGGTTTGAGCCGTAGTTCCTACTTCTGTCGTAATTTTTGATCTGTCGTATTGCTTCTGAGCATTTTCAACTGCTGCCTGTGAAATTTTTACAATTTCCTTATTCAGTAAAGTTGTCAGATATTGCTGAGCAATCTGAAGAGAAATATCATTTTTAATTGTTTCTATGTCATATTGACTTGCTTCTACATCAAATTCCGTTTTTCTGACGGTTTTTTCAAGTCTTCCGTTGTTATAAACCAACATATCCGCACCAAGACCGACACTGTTATTGAATCTGTCGTTCCTGTAACTTCCCGCTCCTAATGATCCCTGTCCGAAGCTTACGCTGTTTCCAACGTTTGCAGATACAGATGGGAGATAGTTTCTCTTCGCAATTTTCAGATTGAGATCCTGCATTTGTTTTGAATATTCATTTTGGATCACCTGAAGATTATGTTTAGTCGCATAATCCACACATTCTCTCAAAGACCACTTCTTCTGGGCACTGACAGCCAGACAAGATAATCCCAAAATAATAGTCAAAACTCTTTTCATAATTACGATTTTTACTATTAGACGAACCAAATATAAAAAAGTTACAACTTGAAAAAATTATTGTTTCATATTTCTGAAACTTTTGAGAATTTTGCACCATGACAACTGCACAATATCAGGAAGCTGTAGAATGGCTATTCGTACAGGCTCCGAATTATCAGATCGACGGACAGAAGGCATACAAACCAGGATTGGATAATATCAGAAAGCTTTGTGAATTCTTCGGCAATCCTCAGGAAAAAATAAAATCCGTACATATAGGAGGAACCAACGGAAAAGGATCTACAAGCAACATGCTGGCTTCCGTTCTACAGGAGTCGGAATATAAAGTCGGAATCTATAATTCACCGCATCTTATTGATTTTACAGAACGTATAAAAATTAACGGTAAAAACTGCGATAAAGAATTTGTCTTTCAATTCATCCAAAAGCTGAAAAAACTGCCTGAAGAGATAAGGCCCTCTTTTTTTGAATTTACCACGATCATGGCGCTTGAATATTTTTATCAGCAACAGGTTGATATTGCAATCATTGAAGTTGGCTTAGGTGGCAGACTGGATTCGACAAATATCATCAATCCTTTAGTTTCAGCGATTACCAATGTTCAGCTTGATCATCAGAATATTTTGGGGAATACCATTGAAGAAATTGCAGGTGAAAAGGCAGGAATTATAAAAACCAACGTTCCCATTATCTCAGGAGATGAAAATGAAGTGGTAAAAACCATCATTAAAGATAAAGCAGAAAAAGAAAATGCCACTTTTATTGATGCCACTTCAATAAAATCTGATTTAAAATCTGATTTAAAAGGAAATTATCAGGAGAAAAATATCCGGGTTGTTTTAGCATTAATTGAAGAATTACAAAAATTGAATTTCAATATTTCCGACGAACATATTGAAAAAGGTCTTTTAAATGTTCATCGCAATACCGGTTTTATCGGCCGCTGGTTTGAGTTTTCTCAAAGTCCGCTCACCATTTGTGATACCGCACACAACCAGGCCGGCCTGGAATATGTTTTTGCACAATTAAATTCCATCAATAAGCATAAACATATTATTTTAGGTTTTGTGAATGACAAGAAAATAGATGAAGTCATTAAAATTTTACCGGAAGATGCCGAATTTTATTTTGCAAAACCGTCTATTCACCGGGGCAGATTCCCTCAAGAGTATGAAGATCTGCTGAAGGAAGCAAAAATTTCTTATACAATTTTGAATTCCGTACAGGAAGCCTATCTGTCTGCAAAAGAGAAATGTACAAAAGAAGAAATGATTTTTATCGGCGGAAGTAATTTTGTTGTCGGAGAATTTTTAGAAAAAAATTTGGAGATTTCCGAATAAGTCGTATATTTGCACCACTCTAATCGAGGAAACAACGATAAAGAGGGTTCTTAGCTCAGTTGGTTCAGAGCATCTGGTTTACACCCAGAGGGTCGGGGGTTCGAATCCCTCAGGACCCACAGAAAAGGAACGAAACCTTTCAAAAAAATTCGGGTTCTTAGCTCAGTTGGTTCAGAGCATCTGGTTTACACCCAGAGGGTCGGGGGTTCGAATCCCTCAGGACCCACAGAAATCTCTCTTTCTCAAGGGAGATTTTTTATTTTTATACCTTATATCTTTTTCAAACAAATTATTAAATTTGCCTACCCAATCCAAATATTAAATCCGTTATGGACATTTTAATGTCAAAAAAAGAAATACTTCGCAGGCTGAACAGCATCCGTATAAAACCTGCAGGCCTGAAACCCAGAAAATATGGTGTTTCAGTGAAATACTTTACCGGCACATCAGATATCCCGGAAAAAAGGGTAGATTATGAACTTACCATAACACTCGATTTAAAAGATTACAAAGGAATTTTAACAGTCGGCAAAGAATCTGTCTTCTATAATCAGCATGAACCCGACGGGATGAGCGAAATATTGGGAAATGCCGTTTCAAAGGCTTTATATCCGCTTCAAACCTACCTCAATGAAAAAGGGCTTTCTACTCATGAAATTATTAATATTGCAGAAATAAGGGATCGTTGGGAAAAGGAAAAAACAAAACTATCCGACAAGTATTGCAGTAATGATTTAGAAACATTTTTTAAAACTGTCGACAATAAAATAAATAACCCGGCCGAAGTAGAAAAAAGCCTGCATAACGACTGGTTCTGGAATCTTTTTTTTCATCCAAAATTCATTGATTACGGAGATACCCGAAGCACTTCAACAGCTCTTTTCTTATCTGTTATCCCCTATCAGCCCCCGGTAAGATTTCCGGGCCTACAGACCATTCAGAAAATACCAACAGACTATCATTCTTTTATTATTGAGTTTCAAAGCGAAGAACTTCCCGCTGAATCCTTTTTTATTTCAGGCATGGCAGAAAAAACAGAAGGATGGATGTCTTTAAAAGTAATTTTTGATCTTGATATTTATCATCATTTCCCTATGCATATCCGTGCTTATTTTGAAGTATATACAAAAGACCTTAACGGTAATAAACACACTGTTAAAAAAATACAATATACACAATACCATCAGAATACATCGTATTTTTCCACTTTAAAACTAGATCAGGATAGCCCGTTTATTACCGGAGGAATGGTTGTTTCCGAAAAAAATAAGTGGGGTTTTTATAAAAACGAATATGAAAACGACTGGTAGCCCATTTAAATAAAAAACACTAATTTTACATACCACACAAAATTATTAATATGTCTCAGAAAGAAAAAGTAGTACAGGGCGCCTTGTGCCAATGTCAGTTTGGTACTACCCCGGACAAATTAAAAGTACTTACCCAGCAAAAATATTTCGTAAATGACCTCAACGGCAGCAGCAAACTTGTTGCTACTCACAAAGATACCGGAGCTACTTTTGAAAAAAACACTTTCGGATCATGCAAAAAACAAAACAATGCTCCATGCTCTGCTATTGTCACAGAGTGGAGCGGATATTATAAAAAAGAAAAATATTCACCGCCCGACGGCTATATTCTGCTGGAAGACAGTAAAGCCACCTGCCCTATCGGCGGTAAGGATTGCATTATCATTATTAAGACCGGACAAATCGGGGAACCAACAAAGAAAAGCATTAAAAATGCAGATAATGAGCTGCAGTCTCATGCAAATCCACTGGTCAATATGAAGAATTTTGACGGAGATGAACCTTATAAATTCGGCTTTTAAAGATGGGAACAGCAGGAATAAAAAAAGCGCTCATCAAAGAGCCGAAACAGAACGTAAAACAATACGGATCCGGATTCATTGTAGAACTGGGGCATTCCCAAAATTCTTTTACAGTTTATCTCGACAAAACTTGTTTGGGACCGGGTACCCGAAATCCTCAGAATACAATAAATACTGTAAAATGGCTTCTGATCCGCGAGCATATCTGGCAGGCCTACAAAGCTCTGTATCCGCAATTAGGACCCAATGATTTTTTTCAGACGGTAAAAACCCAGGATCATAAAATTCTTGAAGGAAATAATAAAGAGATTAGCGTTTCAGATATCAAAACAGGCGCCGGAAATATCGGGGTAATCCATCTGCTGATTCCCTACAGTGTTTATCCTGAAACCGGCGCAACAGAAGCGATAAGAGTTGTAGCTTTAGACAAGCCTCAGGTTCTTTACTGTCACTTCAAATTTCCTAAGGGCGGTTATATTCCTCTGCAGGACACGGAAAAGAAAGCAGCTTATGGACAAACGGTGGAAGTGGAAATTTACACTCATCTTTTTCCTGATTTTAACAACAGATTAGACAAATTTGTTTTTGACGTTGAATTGATGAATAAAGGAAAAGCCGTTGCCATACAGAAAAATGTTGAAATAACCAATCCGGGACAGTTTGTTTATAACGGAAGAAAAACCGTCAGATTCTTTCTCGATCCGGAATGGCAGAAAAATCATAACGCACAAAAGCAGGACGAAAAATTTTACCTGAAACTGAAAGGAAGTATCGGCTATACCGCTCCTGTTTTGATTTCTGCTGATGCAGTACGCCCTACCGGTGAATACGATTCTGAAAAAGCCGTCACCGACTGGGCCAGGCTTGAGAACGGAAAATGGGTATACAATACTTCCCGGGAATTATTGGTCCCTTATGATACAATAAGCTCTCTTTTCGGTCAGTTTGAGGTCCAGAAAAACAATCAGATACAGTATATTGGTGACATCCGTTATACAAAACGGGAGTATGACCCTTGCGGTTATTCAAAAATTTCAATAAAAGATGACGACGATGCAGACAGATCTCCGCTGGTAATTTTTGATGAAGAGGATACCGTAAACCCTATCGACCGTACCAGTCAGACATTTAGTATATTAGCTGGTGACACCCGAAAAAACATTTCGATTACTTTAGATAAATTATCGACAAAAGATGTCTTCTGCCACGGCCTTCTTTTAGATGAAGGACAAAAGCATACATTACAGACCAATGTATTTCAGGTCGAAAAAGTATATGCTGCACAACGAGATCGATCAGGATTTAATACCCAGGAAGATAAAACGCACCAGCAGCAGCAGGAAAATGCAGGAATTGTAACGACTGACCAGAATAAAAATGACAGAGATGTCATAAGAACTGAAAAATCTTATAATCCCTCTGCCGTACAGCATTGGCAGGCGGGTGTAGATTACAAATTTCAGGGAGACAATAAAATTATACTGATGCTTCCTTACCATTTTAACAAAACCTTTTTGGAAGGAAATAAATATAATGTTGCACCAGCTGTAGCCAATCTCCTGTGGCTTTTTAATTATTTCATTTTAAAAGAGGATATGGCACAAACCTATTTTCTGCCCGTAAGTACGTGCCGTTACCCCAATCAGATTGCCAGAATAAAAGTATTTCCTAATGTAAGCTGGACAATCAATCTGAATTATGGCATGAAAAACCCTTTATATTACCGGGATACCTGGGTAGAGATGCGCCAGCACAGAGTAAATGATGCGGTAAATAAAGCACAGGCAGCTGATATTGATGGTTCTGACGGCACCGTGGAAACAAAATTCAGTCTTTCGGTAGAAGCCAAATGGAACGGAACGGAAACAGCCAAACTGGACCAGAAATTAGCTGAAAATATTAAAATTCTTATCGGAAGGTTTATTAAAATAAAACAATTCGTGGACAATGTCACAGGAAGAGACCGCGGGCGCTCTACCTCGGGAATGTCGGAAAGTATGATGGCGAGGGTTCGCAGGACACCATTAACAATTGAGGTTCTATCTCCTCAAATTGCAATTGGCGCCGGCTGGGAATACAAATTCGGACGGAAAGAAAAAAATGAAGACCATATTTTAGTTCCTACGATCGGGCTTGTAGCAAAAGCAGATCCCTTCATCGGTGCTGAAGCAACGATTGACCTGATTGCCTGGGGAAAAAAGCTTCATCCTGCCGCTCAGGCCGTTATTACAGCGCTCGATCTTATGGCATATGCTGCGAATGCGGAAGTCCGTTTTGATCTTAAATTTTATGGCAAACTTATTGTTCAGGGCAATATTGAACTAAGCCGGCTAAAAAAGGAAGGAGAATTAAAAGCTGAAGGCCAGTTTGGCTTTAGCCTGACTTTATCTGCAAAAGCAACAGGAAAAGTAAAAGCGGTAATTTACGAAGCAGATTTTGATTTTGAAGCGAAAGCCGAAGGCAAAGGCTATTTTTCATTAGGACTTGCTGCGGGCTGGGACGATAATCAAGGAATTTATGTACAGCCGGTTGTAAGGCATTCGGGAATTAAAGTAACTTTAACGTATAAAGCAAAATTCGGAAGTGTAGAAAGAGAAACCACCGACGAATTTGTCATTATTAAAGAAGGTAAAGCAGACGTCGATCAAAAATTCTATTTAAATGACTAAAAGAAGTATAAAATTCATTTTGGTAGCCATATCATGTTTCAGCTACAGCTGTTCTCAGAACAAAAATGAAAAAAAAGATCATATCTCTCAAGCAAAAACAGAAAACAACATGACCTCACAGATAGCACAACAAGTAAATTCATTTGCGACCAGACCTTATTACAGTGTAGATTTTGACAACGGCGACAGTGGATGCCAATTTGAAATACTTGTGAATGATGTTCCGGTGGCGAAAAAGATAGGCATTAAAGGAGCAATGACCTCTTCTGCGCCTATCAACTCCTGTATATTACAGAGCGGCAAACAAAAGATTACCGTAAAACTTTATCCTAATGTAGGGAAAGACAAGATCACTACTTCAGATAAGAACGCTTCTCCCTTTAATCTTTCAGTCACCTACAGAAAAGATGCCTGGAATCACAATGACATCAGTGAAGTTACTGTTTTTCAGCTTCCTGCAGTCGCCATCCCCGAGTCCGGACTTCCTTATTTTGAAAAAGAATTTGAATTTGACGCTGAAGTTCCTTATCGTTTTGAAGGATGGCAGACTTCCAAAGATTTAACAAAAGTTTCTGATATAAAGCAAAAAGTGATGAATAAATATGAGGAAATTAAAAAACTTCTGGAAGCTAAAAATTATACGGCTTTTGCCAAAATGAAAAACAAAAAAGATATAGAAATGAATACTTCCTTTTACTTAAAACCCGATGAAGCAGCCGAAGGAGATGCTTTTGAAAGAGAAGCTTTTACGGAAAAAAATGCGGAAGTTCAGCCTCTTACAAATGCTAAAGTTGTTTTTTACGGAAACGGAAGATTGGTTACATTAGAAAATACAGACGACAGGGGTTCTGCCTTAAGGACCAAGATAAAACATATAGCTGCAGACGGAAAAGTGAAAGAGGAAGTCATTAAATTTCCGATATTATTTCATATTCCCAAAAATTCGGAAGAGCTTGAAATTATACGTTAAAAAAATAACATCTTGGAAAACAGTAGAAAACCTGACTTTTTAGTCAATCTCTTTTTCATTTCTTTCACCTTAATCCTGCTTACATTGGGAACAGGAGGAATTGTCTACAGTCTGGGTAAATTAGGCAAAAACTTCACATTGCTTTTTACGGGTCAGAAAACTACAGGAAAAATTGTCGGCTATTCAGGAAGTTATACCAGAAACAACCAGGGAAACCCTACAAAAATGTATACTCCGGTGATACAGTATGCTGATCACCAAAATACAGTTCGCAGCATTGAAACAGAATACAGCAGCAGCGGAAAAGAAAGCCGTGATGAAGTGACGGTCTATTATGATCCTGAAAAACCATCAAAAGCAATACGTGGTGGTTTTATGAATATTTTTTTCTGGCCTTTCCTTATATTCTGCTTCTCGCTTTTAGCCTTATCAATCGGTGGTTATCTTGGCAGAGGTTTATTAGAAGGCTTAAAACGGGATAAATTATGAAATATTACAGTACTTTTTCAACAATTTTTTGTACAGTCAGCTCTTCCAGGCAGGCCCAGTCTCCACGAAAGCATTCTTTGTCTCCAAAAACCGAACAAGGCCTACACGTAAGATCTTTCACCTGAACCACATCGTTTTCGCTTTGTCCAAAACCTAAAAATCCGGCATAAGGATGGGTTTGCCCCCAAACGGAAACACACCTTGTTCCCACCAGACTCGCCAGATGCATATTCGCCGAATCCATAGAAATCATAATTTCTAATTTTGAAATCTGATCCAGCTCTTCGGTAAGGCTTAATCTGCCCGCAAGGCTTTTCGTATTAGGAATTTCCTTTTCCCATTTTTCCAGTATTTCGGTTTCTGTTTTTCCGCCACCAAAAAAATAGATGGTATGGTTTGGGGCTAAAATCCTTGCCAGCTCATAAGATTTTTCCAGAGGTAACATTTTTCCTTTATGCTGGGCGAATGGCGCAAAACCAATACCTGATTTAGAGATCACTTTAGGTCTTAATTGATGAGATAAATCAACCTTAAAACCCATTTTGCGAAAAACATCGGCATAACGTTCTACTGTTCTTTTTAACTGGTTTTTATTAAGATTCCAAATGTCTGTTAAATGTTCTTTTTCTTCTTTTCCTTTATTAATTTTGAAAACCTTTAATCCTTTTCTGCGATAGATTTTATCAAGAATTTTTGTTCTGATCACATCATGAAGATTGGCAATAAGGTCAGGATGAAACTCGCTGATCAACTCATTGGCAAGCCTTGTTAAACCAAAGAAACCTTTATAATCATCAAGGTTAACACCTTTAAATATAACATTCGGAATATCAGCAAATAAAGCTTCAAAATTACTTCTGGAAACCATAATGATTTCCACATCAGGATTTTGCTCAAGAAATTCCCGGAATACAGGTGCCGTCATTGCAACATCACCAAAAGCAGAAAAACGATATGCTAAAATTCTTGTCACAATTACGACTTTAGTTGGTAGGCAACCGCGTAAAATTTAATTTGTTTAGTCATAGCCATTAATCCATTCGCTCTGGAAGGAGAAAGAAACTCCTGCAAGCCGATTTCCGAAATAAAATCAAAATCAGAATCCAAAATCTCCTTTGTAGAATGGCCGCTGTAAATACTTACCAGAAGAGAAACAATTCCTTTTGGCAAAATCCCATCAGAATCAGCCTTGAAGAATAGCTTACCATCCTTAAATTCAGCATCGATCCAGACTTTGCTCTGGCAGCCTTTAATCAGATTTTCATCCGTTTTCTTGTCTTCAGAAAGGCCCTTAAGTTCTTTCCCCAGATCTATAATGTATTCATATTTCTGTTCCCAATCGTCAAGAAAAGCAAATTTATCGATTATTTCCTGCTGTTTTTCTTTAATGGTCATTGTAAATAATTCTTTCTGCAAAGATAATAAATTATGTTTAGGCCTAAGGTGGTTAAAATCACAATAAAAACAATTGACTCACTGCTTATTGTCTAAAAACCTGCGAGGACAAAATCTTTTCGAAAAGCTTCAGCAGTTTTACCTCTTCATTTTCCCAGCACAGCAGATCAGCTGCTTTTTCCAGCTCGGCCTGGTAATTTTTTCTCCCTTTTCTTAAAACTGAACGGAGCGCCTCTGCAATATTTTCAGGATGATGATTCTCAATAATTTCACCGACATAAAATTGCCGTTTAATATTCTGCATTTCAGGAAGATCAGAAAGAATTAACGGAACACGGGCCTGAATGCAATCTAAAACTTTATTAGGAAGTGAATAATAATAACTTTCTCCTCCGTTTTCCTCGATGCTCATCCCGCAGTCAGCGGTAAGGGTAATCTTCCGGAGATCCTCTGGTAGAAGTTTTCCCAAGAATAAGACTTTATCCTGAAGATTTTCTTTAAAAACAAGCTCTTCATATTCCTTTTTCTTCGGTCCGTCTCCTGCAATTTTAAAGATCACATGATCAAGATGATGCATAGCCAGAATTGCTTTATCGATGCCACGAAAAGGATTTATAACACCCTGATATAAAATTATCTTAGGATTATTTTCTGGAATATTGACATCAAAATCCAGTTTTTTTGGCGCATTTTGAATAACGGTCGCCTGTACGCCATAACGATTGCTAAACCATATTGCATAACCTGCGCTTGCCGTAATCATAAATTTAATATTCGGAATAACTGCTTTTTCAAGATAACGCCAGATTTTTTGTGACATTTTGCCCTGAATTGCCGGCATTTCGGAAAAAATTTCATGACTGTCAAAAACCATGGGAATATCCAGTTTTTTAGCAATTAAATAATTCGGGAGTAGCGCATCAAGATCATTGGCATACAGAATCGTATTTTTATCAGCTCTTTTTTTCAATTCCCTGTACAATTTCCAGTTGAACTCAAAATAGGCAGTTTTTAAACTTTTCGAAATAAGCTTTATTCTTGAAACTACATAGGGTCTGGATAATTCTTCTTCCCCACCCCAGTTATTTCCTATCAATTCAATGATATAGCCGTTATCGTGAAGAGTTCTGCAAATCTTTTCAATACGCTGATCTGTGTAAAGATTGCTGAATGCGGAAACCACAATTTTCTTTCTGCTCATTTTTTGCTTTTGTCCGCCAGAAGATGATAGATTTGTATAAAACAGATCAGTCCGTTTGGAATAATTACGGGCCACAGCATTCCGCTGAAAATGCCATAAATGACAAAACAGATGCATCCTATCATATTGACAATCCTGATCTTTCTGATGTCTTTAAGAATAAAACTCAGCACGATAAAAAGCGATGCGGAATATCCGATATAAGTAGCAATTTCGGGGTTCATTAGCGAAATTTAAAGGATCACAAACATAATCATTTTCAGGAAGATAATAAAATTTTTTCTGCCATAAAGTCATTTATTGGTTTTTGGTAAAATATTTGTAATTTAGATAATGGATAAATGGCAATGCTGCCTTTATTCTAATGAGATATATTATGGATTATAAGTTTTCACAAGGTTTGAGCCAAGTGTTCAAACAAAGCAAAAGCGAAGCGAAAAGGCTGAAAAGTGAATTTCTTAATACAGAACATCTACTTTTAGGTATTATAAAAACGGAAAACTCTGCAAAAGAAATCCTTCAAAACCTTAATGCGGATTTAACACAGATCAGAAGAAAAATTGAAACTTTAAATACAGCAAGTCTTAATCCTATATCTGAGGAGGTTACCAATATTTCTTTCACGAAAATGGCAGATCATGCCGTGAAGCGTGCAGAACTGGAATGCAGACAATATAAAAGCAATGAGATTAATACCGTTCATCTGCTTTTGGGCATTCTTTACAAATATGAGGATCCTACTGCCAATATTTTAGGAGCGTACGACATCGACTATGAAGGAGTTTCAAGAGAATATCAGACGATGCTGAAAAATTCCGGTCAATCTCCACAGATGAGTGCCTATGACGATGATGATGAAAGAGAGGAATTTGAACAGATGAGAAAGCCTACAGGTAATCTTGGATCTGCAAAAAGTAAAACACCTACACTGGATAACTTCGGTAGAGACCTTACTTCTTTGGCAAGAGACGGAAAATTAGATCCTGTTATCGGCCGTGAAAAAGAAATTGAAAGAGTTTCTCAAATCTTATCCCGTAGAAAGAAAAATAACCCGCTTCTTATCGGAGAACCGGGAGTTGGTAAATCTGCGATTGCGGAAGGTCTAGCACTGAGAATTCAGCAGAAAAAAGTATCCAGAGTTCTTTACGGAAAACGTGTTATTACTTTGGATCTTGCAAGTCTGGTTGCCGGAACAAAATACCGTGGACAGTTTGAGGAAAGAATGAAAGCGATCATGACCGAGCTTGAAAAAAACAGAGATGTAATTTTGTTTATTGATGAGCTTCACACGATTGTTGGGGCAGGAAGTTCTACCGGAAGTCTGGATGCTTCAAATATGTTTAAACCCGCCTTGGCAAGAGGTGAGATTCAATGCATCGGAGCGACCACTTTGGATGAATACCGTCAGTATATCGAAAAAGACGGCGCTTTGGAAAGAAGGTTCCAGAAAGTAATGGTAGAGCCTACTTCTATTGATGAAACCATTCAGATTTTAAATCAGATTAAAGATAAATACGAAGAGCATCACAACGTAATTTATACGCCTGAAGCTATTGCAGCCTGTGTTAATCTGACATCAAGATATATTACTGACCGTTTCTTACCGGACAAAGCAATTGACGCGATGGACGAAGCAGGATCACGTGTTTATATCAAAAACATGAAAGTGCCTACCGAAATCATTGATTTTGAAAAGAAAATCGAAGAGATTAAGGAATTAAAACAAAAAGCGGTAAAAGCGCAGGATTATCTGGAAGCCAGAAAGTTGAAAGATGAAGAAGAAAGACTTCAGATGGAATTAAATTCGGCGCAGGATAAATGGGATAAAGATGTTAAAGAGAAAAAAGAAACCGTAACGGAAGAAAATGTGGCTGAAGTGGTTTCTATGATGAGTGGTGTTCCGGTAACGAAGGTAGGTAAAAACGAACTTGACAAACTGGCTGGAATGGACGGAAACCTCAACGGAAAGGTTATCGGACAGGAAGATGCCGTGAAAAAAGTTGTTAAGGCAATTCAAAGAAACAGAGCCGGTCTTAAAGATCCGAACCGACCTATTGGTACCTTTATTTTCTTAGGAACAACCGGTGTTGGTAAAACAGAGCTGGCTAAAGTAATGGCAAGAGAACTCTTCGATTCTGATGAAGCACTGATCAGAATTGATATGAGTGAATACATGGAAAAATTTGCGGTGTCAAGATTAGTGGGTGCGCCTCCGGGATACGTTGGTTATGAAGAAGGTGGACAATTAACAGAAGCCGTAAGAAGAAAACCTTATGCTGTGGTTCTTCTGGATGAGATTGAAAAAGCTCACCCTGACGTATTCAATATCTTGCTTCAGATTTTAGATGAAGGTCACGTTACCGATAGTTTAGGTAGAAAAATAGATTTCAGAAATACTATTATCATCCTTACTTCCAATATTGGAACCAGAGATCTTAAAGACTTCGGTGATGGTGTAGGATTCGGAACTTCTGCTAAAAAATCAAGTTCGGATACAAGAGCCAGAAGTACGATCGAAAATGCACTTAAAAAAGCATTTGCTCCAGAGTTCCTGAACAGAATTGATGATATCATTATCTTCAACTCTCTTGAACAGACTGATATCAAGAAAATTATTGATCTTGAACTTGGTAAATTGTATAGCCGACTTGAAAAATTAGGATATAAAGTTGAATTAACTGAAGCAGCAAAAGACTTTATTTCTGAAAAAGGTTGGGACAAAGATTTCGGAGCAAGACCATTAAAACGTGCTATCCAGAAATACATTGAAGACTTATTGGCTGAAATGCTGGTAAACAAACAACTGAATGAAGGAGAAACCGTAGTTCTTGATCTTAATGAAGCGAAAGACGGATTGGCAGGAAAAACTTCTAAACCAAAGAAGTCAGCCGCTGAAAAGTCTTCACAATCATAAATAAATTGATTTAATTTTTATAAAAAGCACCGGGAATTTTCTCGGTGCTTTTTGTTTTTAATTTATATTGGAATCTATAAATACAATATAAAAATAACTTAAAGCCCAACCACAAAACCAATACTTGGAACCAGCCCTGTTGAGAAAATACTTGAATTTTCTTTCCATAAGACATTATACATCAAGCCGATCTGCATGAAAGAATTATTACCGATTCTCTGCATGTATCCTCCACCAAGGTATAATGCATCTTCGTCTGTATTCATTTTAAAGTCGTAATATTTATCTTTATAATTGATAAAATAATGCTGATAATTAGCACTTACATAAAATGATCTTGCAAAATAATAATTAACAAAAGGTCCTACCCCAAACATTGTAGATCGATAGAAATCGGAAGTCTGCCATGAGACACTTCCTGCAATTCCACCTTCCAGATCATTCGTAAGTCTGTAACCTACTCTTGGTGAAACAGATAAATAGAATGTACTCTGACTGCCGAAACCAACACCAATTCCGCCACCGAAAGTCCAGCGGTTATTGTTTTCCGGTGAAGTTCCCACAGCAACCTGTGAATATAGCAAGCCGGAAGCGGACAGAAATAAAGGAATAATAAACTTTTTCATATTACTATTGTTTTTGTCGATGTTTAAAATTATAACTTTTTTGCGAATCTTTTTAATCGTATTTTTGCCGCATCAAACTAAGAACTCCCGTTAAGAGTTTCGTAAAATTGAATATAATGAAAATAGTAGTAGGCCTCTCCGGAGGTGTAGATTCAAGTGTGGCGGCTTATTTGCTGCAACAGCAGGGCCATGAAGTAGTAGCCTTGTTTATGAGAAACTGGAATGATGCTTCAGTAACGTTAGAGGACGAATGCCCGTGGATTGAGGACAGTAATGATGCCTTAATGGTCGCTCAAAAGCTTGGAATTCCTTTTCAGGTAATCGATATGAGTGATCTTTACAAAGAAAGAATTGTAGATTACATGTTCGATGAATATCAGAAAGGAAGGACACCCAATCCTGATGTTCTATGCAACCGGGAAGTAAAATTCGATGTTTTCCTGAAAACGGCACTGTCACTGGGAGCAGATAAAGTAGCCACAGGACATTATGCCAGAGTAGATTCTACATTTGATGAAAACGGTAAGGAAACTTTCCATCTTTTGGCTGGAAAAGATAACAATAAAGACCAGTCGTACTTTTTATGTCAGCTTAGCCAGGAGCAACTCTCTAAAGCACTATTTCCTATTGGTGAATTGACGAAACCTCAGGTAAGGGAAATCGCCAAGGAAATTGGATTGGTAACCGCTGACAAAAAAGATTCCCAAGGATTATGTTTCATCGGTAAAGTAAGCCTTCCTCAATTTCTTCAGCAGCAATTGGTTCCCAAAGAAGGTGAAATTGTAGAAATTTTTAAAGATTCTCCGCTTTTTACACAAGAAAAACCACAATTTTCTTCAAAACAGGAAGAACTTGAATTCTTAAGTCAGAAAATAAATTATAGAAAATCCGACGGAAAAGTTATCGGAAAGCATCAGGGTGCTCAATTTTTTACGATCGGACAAAGTAAAGGATTAGGTATAGGCGGACATAAAGAAAGCTGTTTTATCATTTCCCGCGATATGGAAAACAACATTCTGTTTGTAGGAGAAGGTCATCAATTCCCGGGATTGCTGAAAAAAGCTTTAAAAATCGACAATTCTGAATTGCATTGGGTACGTAAAGATCTGCAGCTAAAAAACGGTGAATCGATGGAAGTTATGGCAAGATTTAGATACAGACAGCCTTTACAGAAAGCAACTTTATATCAGTTTGAAGATGCTTTTTATATTGAATTTGAAGAGCTGCAGTCTGCCATTGCGGAAGGACAGTTTGCGGCGTGGTATAACGGAGAAGAACTGTTGGGAAGCGGCGTTATTTCATAAAAGAAAATTTTGTAACATATTTTGAATTGTTATACTTACTCTATAAATAACAATAAAAAATCATTATGAAAACGATCTTAGAAAACAATTATTCCTACACACAACAATTAATTATTGCCCTTGTATCAACTTTTTTCGGATATCATCTTTATCAGGAAATTGTTACTCCGGAAAAATCACAGCTTACGTTAAGCATTATGCTGGTTGTCATTACGTATTTCCTGATCAATAAATTTGGAAATCAATCAGAAAAAAATAAAATCTAATTATTATCTATAAAACCCGGAGCATTTTGTTTCGGGTTTTTAACTTAAATAATAAAGAAATTTCATCCGCCAGCGTCATTATCTCAAGGATAAAAGATAGTAAGGAAAAGCTTAAAAATCCAGAATACAAGCTCCATGAATTGCATTTTATAAGTACGTGTATTAGTTTTAATCAGGAGCCGATTGCCCTTTTCGAAATTTTTCAGAAAGCCGGTAGGAAAACATTCATCACTGATTCCGTGAGTTTTCCTATAGACAGTGAAGAGATCCCATCATCAATCGTAAAACAACTTGAAGATACCGAAGCTAATCGTATCGATTATAAATAAATAATTTCCAGCTGATGGTTTTTTTGTTGAACGTTAATAGATAAATATTGGTTTAAATTCTTTGTCCAATTAACTTACCAGCCAGTCTTTAAAGTCTTTAACTCTTTCGCGGCTTACCGTGATTTCTTCTTTAGGCTGAAATTCGAGCTCTACCTTATAATTCGGCGAAGTATGAATATTTTTGATGTAATCTGAATTAATAATAAACTGCCGGTTTACCCTGAAAAATTTCCGCTCATCCAGAATATCTTCAAGCTCATCCAGGGTAAAATCTGAAGGAAAAGCACGTTCCTGAGTTTGCAGATAAACAATTTTATTTTCACTGAAAAAACAGCTTATTTCGTGTGTCTGCACAATTTTCAGATTATAACCTATTTTGACCAGGATTCTCGAAAGTGTAGTCTTATCTTTCTTAATTAATTGCTTAATTTCCTGTGAATTAACAGCGCTATCCGAAGGGATGAAAGATTTAAATTTTTCAATGGCCACAGCCAAATCCTCATCTAAAATTGGTTTTAAAAGATAATCAATGCTGTTTAGTTTGAATGCTTTCAGTGTGTACTGATCAAAAGCGGTGGTATAAATGATAAAGCCTTTTGTCGGAATTTTCTCAAAAATATCGAATGACAAACCGTCTCCCAGAACTATATCCGAAAAAATAAGCTGAGGATGCTCATTTTCAGAAAACCATGCAATTCCTTCTTCTACGGATTCTATTTTTGCCACCACTTCAATTTCAGGAAACTCATTAAGCATTCTTTCCAATTTCCTTGAAGCCGGTTTTTCGTCTTCGATAATGACTGTTTTTATCATTCTGAGCTTCTGATTTAGTTTTTTAATTTTGAATAAAAATAATCAAAACTTACCGGTTTTTAAAATTGAATCGGCTTTTTCGTATTTTTCATTTCCTTTTCGATGATATTTCTCTCCCATTCTGCATCAAAAATGAATAGTTTTACGGCTTTAACCGTCAGAATAATTCCCCAAATCGTCAGAATGATTGATCCGTCCCAAAGTGAAAAATTAAAAATTCCTTTTTCAAAAATATCGTCAAAGAAAAAGATGAAAGCGATAATTCCGAACCATAAAACGCTTTTGTAGAATTTTTTTAAATCGTGTACTCTTTGTTGTGCCTGATTGTAGTCCATTGTATTAATTTTTAAAGGTTATTATTATTTTAAAGTGTTTTTACATTCTTTCTTTCCTGCTCCATCAGTTCTTTGATTTTTTTTTCTTCCCAATCTTTTCCGATTCCGAAAGTAGTTACCGCATGAGCCACAACCCCAAGCCCCCATCCTATCATTGGCCAGAAAAACCACAGATATCCGGGTGATGTTAAAATGTTTAGTACTATAAGAAATGATATGACCAATATGTAAGAAGTAAGGTTTCCATAAAATCCTTTCAGTTCTTTTACTCTTCTGGTTGCTTTTTCGTAAGCCTGATTTTCTTTGGTAATGTAAGTTTCCATATTTTTTATTTTTAAAGATTAATTGTTTGTTTTTGTTGAGACAAATGTAAGTCAGGAAACAATCTCAAATCAATTTTATATGACCGAACCGTAGAATATGCAACCTGAATTGTAAAATCCCGACTCTACAGAGAATCGGGATCTTATTTAAATTTAAATTTTACAAAAAATATAATGATGTAAACCTTTAATAAACAAATGGAATGAGCTTTTTGGTTTTCTTTCTGTATTCCAGATATTCACCGCCGAACTGCTCGATCAGGGTTCTTTCCTCAATTGTAATACGGTAACTGAAAGCGATAAAGGGAATAATAAAAGCCAGCAACAGCGAAAGCCAGTTATTTAGATATAACCCGAGGCCAAGTGAAGTCAATAGAGAAAATGCATAAGAAGGATGTCTGATATACTTATAAAAACCTTCTTTTTTAATTTTATGATCCTGCCGTATGGTGACATCAACGGTAAAATATTTACCTAAAGACCTGATAATGATAAATCTAAGAACAATACCTAACCCTATAGCAATGACACCGGCATAATAGATCCAGACCTCATCAGAAATCGGAAATTCCGTGATATAGGATATCGTGACAGATACTGCAATTGATAATGGAATGGCAATCCAAAGGATATTAAGTGTAGATTTGTCCTTATCTTTTTTATCTTTTTCGTTGGATTTTAAAATATTCTTGTACAGAAATTCACTTAAAAACCACACAACCATCGAAAGAGCGAACAGGACCTGTAAAGTTTTCATTTTTAACAAATTAACAGTTTAAAGTTCTTTTTCTTTATCCATCAGCTGTTTTATTTTTTTCTCTTCCCAATTGCTTCCGAGGAATACGCCCGGAAGGAAAATGCTTATGGCATATCCGACAACTCCTATTCCCCAAAATATAGGAAGGGTAAAATATTTGAGCTGCCAGATCGTTTCTCCGGGTTTTAGTTCTCTATAATTGCTTACAAAAATAAAGATATTAACCACGATATACACGAAGGTAAAAATGTAAAAACTCTTTATCCTTTTTACACGCTTTTCTGCTTCTTTATATCTGATGTCATCTTCACTGATCTGCTGTTTCATGATAACTTAATTTAAAATTTATGATGTTTTTCCAGAATTTCTCTGATCTTTTTTTCTTCCCAGCTTTTACCGATGGCAAAGACATTCATTCCGTGTGCTGCGATACCTATTCCCCAGCCCAGCATTGGCCAGTAAAACCAGATATCATCCGGAGAAGTAATCAGGTTAATAATTATCAGAGCCGGAATGACGATACAGTATGAAATAAGATTTCCGTAAAAGCTTTTAAGTTCCTTTACCCTTTTCTGAGCCCTTTCGTACGCCTTATTTTCATCATCTTTTTTAATATTGATTTCTTGTGGTTTGGCAGACAAAATCGGAAGTTTTACTTTAAAATAATCTTCAGATTTTTCGATAAAAACATTCCGCTTGGTTAGCAGGGCGTATCTCTGAACAATATTGGAAAGCCCGATCCCTGAACTCTCTTTAATCTGTTCTCTTACCTGCAAATTGTTTTCGATGCATAATGTGTCATTTTCGGAAAAGATCTTTATAACAAGAGGTTTGGAGGATGTGGCAAAATTATGTTTGATACAGTTTTCCAACAGCAGCTGCAGTGACAGAGGAACTACTAATTTTCTGTAATTTTCTGCTCTGACATCAAAAACAAAATCTACGCTGTCTTCAAATCTGGTTTTCAGCAGTTCACAATAGGTTTTTGCAAATTCTAGCTCATCTTCTACTGTTACAAGTTCTTTATCCTTTTGTTCCAGAACGTATCTGTAAATCTTTGACATTGAGGCCGTAAACTTCTGCGCCTGTTTGGGATTTTCGTCGATTAAAGAGCTCAGAACGTTTAAAGAATTAAATAAAAAATGCGGATCCAGCTGATTTTTAAGGCTTTCAAATTGGGCATTGGCAGATTTTGCAATTAATTTCTGTTCAACGACTTCTTTTTTGGATGTTTTTTTCAGTTCCTCCATAAAGCCTTTTGCATGGAGAAAAGCTGAGATTAATAATGCAATATTGATCGTAAACCAATTGATATAATTATATTTTCCTGAAAAGTATTCTTCTGTAGTTGCACTTTTCTGAAAAACGACAAAATTCATATAATTACAGAAATACACAAGGATAATATTGGCAAACAAAATAGAGACGATGCTTATAACCGCTCTTTTTGTAGTCGCTTCAGACCAAGGAAATTTTTTGTTGAGAAAATCGTTGATCAATGCATTTCCAATCCCTAAAACAAAAGAATACATGGATGAAATGGCAATCGTAAGCATAAAATTCTTTACCGTTTTCTCGTTTGTAAAAACAAAAAAGAAAAACATAGATGTTGCCAGCGATATCCAGCATAAAGTAATAAAGTCCCTGCGTTTCATTATTTATTTTCCTGCCTCAAAAATTAGGCTATGATAAAAGTATTAAATTATTCTTTACCGAACTGTATTTATAAACCTGAACGGAACTCTAAACCTTCTGCTCTGAGAAGGCTTCAGAGTAAGGTCATTATTTTGCGGCTCCACTAAGAAAATACTCAGCTTCAGATTTTCCCCAATTCGGATCTAAAGAAGTTTTAGGCTTAAAAGTATTGAATTTTTCCAAAGCTGCTTTAAACTGTTCAATGCCTTTTGTCTTGCTTCCTCCGTATTGTTCAGGGGTAAAATAGGTATCTTCCGCCTTGATCAGAGCTACTCTAGGGTTTCCGGGATCAAGCGTTTCTGCCTTCTTAAGCTCTTCCATGGCTTTCATACCGTCGGTCATGTATCTTTCGGCCGGATTTTCCATCATTTTAAGAGAAAAAGCCATTTTTCTGAGAAGGTGAATTTCGGAATTATCTTTTCCTGCAATAGCTTCTGCCTGATCCAGATATTTTTCAGCAGCATTTGCATTTATGGAAAGTTCAGACATTTTTCCTTCCTGCATCTGTGTTCTTCCTTTTTGAAGATAGGCAAGCGCCGCGTAATAAGAAGGCAGCCATTGTTTCGTTTCTTTCTTGCCGATTCTGTCGAAATCATTGGCAAGCGCCTGTAATTCATCGGCCGATCTTGTATTTTCCAGTTTAGTAATCTTGTCAGACATTATTTTTTCATAATCAGCCTGAGCAAAAGCATTTAAACTCATTACACTTAAAGCAAAAGTTAAGAGGTATTTTTTCATTTTTCTAATTTTTGAAGGTTAAATTTTAATATGTTAAATATAATTTTTTAATTGTTTCTAAAATGATATTATAAATTGATATTATAAATTATTGTTGATGGCATCCTGGGTTTTATCAATCCCAAAGCTGATGAAAGCACCTACAAAAACGAAGGTATTTACCGGTGGTACTACCGCCGAACTTCTGTTTCCGTCCATCGAGAAATTGTATCCGTAAATATTTTTTGACCCTAAAATATTGGTCACGCTCAACACGAGAACGGTAAATGCTTTTGTGTCTTTTCTACCGAGATTCGGGAGATAATTCAGACTAAAGTTGAGGGCGTTATAATCTTTAAGTTTTCCCTCATTTCTAACAAAATATTCTGGTTTACCATTAACATCGTGTGTAGCAATATCATAATATGGGCGGCCTTTTGCGTAGGTATAGGAAAGGTTGAATCCTGTTTTCCATTTTGGTACAAATCGTTTAGCCACAGCTGAAAGCGTATGTTCGGAGGCAAAATTAGGTTTTAAACTGACAGGGTAATTCATAAAGTCCCTTTTGGAATCCAGATAAGAATAACTGATCCAATAGTCTATGTTTTCAAATGTTTTTTTATCTCTCCAGAACAGCTCGAGTCCTTTTGCATAGCCATAGCCATTGTTGTTGTCTGCAGTCTGCACATATTGGTTCTGGCTATCCTTATAATCCAGATTTCTTACTTTAACCAGGTCATCATATTTTTTATAAAAAGCTTCAAATCGCAGATTTCTTCCTTCCGTCGTTCTCTGAATCTGAAAAATATAATGTTGTGATTTCTGAAAATCCAAGTTGGCCGGCGCATTAATATATTTACTTTCAGGATTTTGGTAGAAAATTCCGTAAGCGAATGAGGTCGTCCAGTCTTTTGCAAGACGATACGCCAATGCAATACGCGGAGCAATATTGGCTTTTTCGAGATATGAAGAATATTCTGTCCGCATTCCTATTTTAGCCGAAAGCTGATTACTGAATCCAAGATCCGTTTCCAGAAAAGCAGAAGAGATCAGGTCTTTATAATTCTTTTCTACAAAGTCATTAAAGTTCAGTTTTTCGTTGGTACTGTTTAATTCAATTCCTCCACGCAAAGCACTGATTCTGTTTATCTTTCTTTCTAAAACAGTTTTAAAGTTGATATAATTTCCTTTATTTAAAAGTCGTGTATTTCCTGTCGAAACATCGCTTTTTAATGTTGAAAAATCAAGGTCTGACCGGTTAAAAGAATAAGAAGTACCGGCATTCAATAAATATTTACCAAATTTTTGCTTAAAAGACAGATTGTGATACGTACTTTTTCCTTTAAGATTAACGGACGATTCATCATATTTTTCCGGTTCCAAGCTTTGTGTCTGAACACCCATTCTGTTGGAATCGTACATGCCATAATATTTAATAAAACCTCCTGATTTTGTTTTAATTCTAAAATTAAAATCTCCGTTAATGTTTTGAGGCGCTTCTTCGAAATTGGTATTAAAATTAAAAACCTGCTGCATCAGCTTCAGGTTGGAATATCCTAAACTTGCGCCGAAAGAAGAATTCTTATTATCATTCAGTTTCTGAAATCCCGCATTTAAAAATATAGGGGAAAATCCAATATCATAAGAGCTTTGATCCGGCAGATCGATACTTTCCAGCATCAGCGCTCCGGAAAGAGCCTGCCCGTACAGGGCCGAATATCCGCCGCTTGAAAAAACATTTCCTTTGAAGAGCGAAGTATTAAAACGGTCCCTTCCAGCAATTCCCGGCACCGAATTAGAGAAATAATTATTAATTAAACTTCCGTCCATAAAGATCTTTGACTCTGTTCCGGTTCCTCCACGGATAAAAAGGCCTTCTGTCTCTCCCACTTTCTGAACTCCCGGAAGATAGGCTAATGCCGAGGAAATCTGTCCGTTTGCTCCGGCAGTCGTATAAATATCAATCGGCGTTAAAAGCGCTGTTGCTCTCTTTTTGTCGCTGGCTTCAATAGAACCTGCGGAAACAACAACAGCATCAATTTCATTAATCTGCTCTTTCAGTTCAGCACTTACTGAAATCTCTTGATTTTCAATGGAAATAGCTTTTTCTACATCAATATATTTGGGGTGGGTAAACAGTAAGATTTTATTTCCTTTTTCTGAAGTTTCAAAAGAAAAGTTTCCGTCGCCATCTGTAGTCGCTCCGTCATAAGTATCTTTTAAAGTGACGTTTACATCTCGTACGCCTTTGCTTTTATAAGTTACTTTTCCGGAAATTTTTACCTGGGCAAAACTCAGTGAGCAAATTAAAAGGAAGATGAAAAATAATAATCTTGTTTTCATAGCTGATTAATTTCGATTCAAAAGTATCTCGAATTTTAACCTGAAATAAATTTTTGTTGCTGAACCGTAGAATTTGAATTCTGAACTGTAAAATTTGTTTTTTCGTCAAATGATAATTTCTCTCAAAAGCCATATATTCTATTAATTAATCGGAATACAGAAATCCACGATCATTTTACCTTCAGGATGTTCTTTAAAATTGGTATGGTAAATTTCAAAAGGAAAAGCTTTCCGAAGGGTACAGTTGTTTTCTTTCATCCATAAAAAGAGAGAAACCCAGCTTTGCTCAAAATCATTCAAAGTAACTTCTCCACGTCCTACAATAAACCTTCCAGGCTCAATTGTTTCAGAAAAAATTTCCCCTTCGTTCTGTTTTAGCTTTTCGGATACAAGCATACAGGCATGAATTCTGACTTTATCTGCAGGCGTTACCTTAAAGCTGTCGTGATACACGGATATCATCTTCACATTTTCTGCCGGAAAAAGTTTTCTGTCTTTTGCCCAATCAATCAAAATGCCGTAGGAAGGTTCTACATTGGCAATTCCAAGGCTCATAACGGCAGCAAGATTCATCGTTGGAAATTCTTTAATTTCAATTTTTAAATTCATTTTCGTCCAATTTAAAAGGTTTTCAATATTGCAAATGTATTGGCTGAAAACAGAATTTATTTGTCCGTTCTTGCTTTGTTGAGTCTGGATAATATGAAAATTTTCCGGTACAGAATTCCTGAATTCCGAAGGCGATTTTCCATAATATTTTTTAAAGGTCCTGTTGAATGAAGAATGGCTGGAAAAACCAGATTGAAGATAAATTTCTTTCAGGCTTCTATTTTTCCGTAAGGCAAGATAAAAGGCGCTTTTTTCAGTCTTCTTTCTAATGATATAGTTCTGTAAGGTTTCTCCAGTGACCAGCCTGAAAATCCGATGAAAATGAAAGGGCGAATAGGCAGCAATCTGCGAAATTATTTCCAGCGAAAATTCCGTATCAAGATTATCGTCAATGTATTGAATCGCTTTTACAATTCTTTTTTTATACTCTTCCAAATGCAGCAGGATTTGGAATCAAATATATTCAGTTTGGATGAGAGAAGCTTGTCATTTATTGCTATTTTCAAAAAGATCCCTGAATCGTATGTTCTTTTCAGTAAATCTTTTTTAAATTTAACATAAAATCACTTTAAATCATTTAAAATGAAAGCTAAAACATTATCATTACTGGCAGGATGTGCTTTGCTGGCCGTATCATGCGGAACAACAAAAACCTATCAGGTCATGTCTAAAAGCAATACCCAAACGGGCGGAACCGCAAAATTTACCCAGAAAGGTGACGAAGTTATTATGAAACTTGATGTAACGAACCTTACGCCAGGAATTCATGCGGTGCATATTCATGAAAAAGGAGATTGTTCTGCAGCTGACGGAACGTCTACAGGAGGCCACTGGAATCCTGCAAAAGATGACCATGGAAAATGGGGTGCCGAGCATTTCCATATGGGAGATATCGGTAACCTGGTAGCAGACCAGTCCGGAAATGCAACATTGACTTTTAAGACCAATAAATGGTGCCTTGGATGTACCGATGAGTCCAAAAACATTATTGGTAAAGGACTGATCGTACACGCTGCGGCTGACGATTTCCATACGCAGCCTACCGGAAATGCCGGAGGAAGAGTAGGATGTGTTGAAATAAAATAAGTCCGACTATCCCATAAAAAAAACCGTTGTCTGAATTCCACAGACAACGGTTTTTTATTTGATATCGGTTTAAATTAAGATTTCACACCCATTTCAGCAATCACGTTCATGGCTTCCTGAAGGTAAAGGTCTTTTTTAAGATTTTTAACCCAGATTTCAGACTTCTTTTTGAAAGCTTCATCCTTTTTCTCTCTTTCAACTTCGTTCGGATACATCGTAAACTGAAGTCCGTTGTCGAATTTAGTTAAAGATTTAAACTTTTCGATCTGTGCTTTTCTCTGTTTTGTCAGTTCGTTGAACTTATTGATATTAAGTGTGATCGTTTCTTCTTTATCCAGTTTTTCTCTCCATTGTGCAGCTTCCAGCATCAATTGATATTTTGTATTTTTCGCTAATCTGTCTGCGCTTGCCTTTTCTAACGCCTGGATATTGAAGTAATTAACCTTTTGGAAATTTGTTGCCGGAATTTTATCCCAAGCCAACGCATAATCATCATATCGCTCTCCTATTTCGGCATAGGTAAGCAGATCCTTCATCTGAATATCAGAAACAATACCTTTTCTTTGGGTAGATTCTCCTGTAATTCTATAAAACTTCTGGATGGTAAGCTTTAACGCTCCGAAATCATCCTCTGTATTTAAAAATCTGTTTAATTCAACAAAAGTCTGCACGGTTCCTTTTCCGAAAGATTGTGGAGATCCGATAATCATGGCTCTTCCGTAATCCTGCATCACACCGGCAAGAATTTCAGATGCTGAAGCTGAGGCTTCGTTCTGCATGATTACCAAAGGACCTGTCCAGATCGGAGTTTCATTTTTATTCTTTAACGTCTGAATTTTTCCATTTCCATCCTTTACCTGAACATAAGGACCTGCCTGCATGAAAAGTCCCATGATATCACCAACTTCTGTTAGTGAACCTCCTCCGTTATTTCTAAGGTCCAGAACAATTCCCTCTATGTTTTGCTTTTTAAGCTTAATGATCTCATTTTTAATATCATCAGAAGCATTTCTTCCGTTTGGATTTTCAAAATCTGCATTAAAGCTAGGCAAGTTGATAAATCCATATTTTTTCCCGTTAGGAGAGCCTACGACTATACTTCTTGCAAAAGTATCTTCAATGGCTACCTCTTCACGGATCATGGTAACCTCTTTTATGGTTCCGTCCTTTTTCTGAACAGTTAGTGTTACAGGAGTACCTTTTTCCCCGCGGATTAATCGCACAGCTTCATCAGAGAGCATACCGACTACATTTACGGCATCTTCATTTGGTTTTGATTTTACTTTAAGAATCTTATCACCATCGGAAAGCTGTTTAGACTTCCATGCAGGCGCTCCGATTGTTAAGGCTCCTAAATAGAGATTTCCCTTTTTCTCCTGAATAATCGCACCGATACCAATTACTTTTCCTGTAAAGTTGGTATCAAAATCTTCTTTATCTTTCGGAGAATAGTAGTTTGTATGCGGATCGAAAACTTCTGTATACGCATTCATGTACACCGTAAACAGATCTATTTTCTTTCTTTTCTTAAATCTTCTGAACATGTCCTGTACAAGATCTTTTACCTCTCCGGTTGCTTTCTGAAGCTTCTGCTCAGGTGCAAGTGGCTGATATTTAATGGTATCTTTCAGTTTATATCGTTGTACAGAATCTTTCTTTTCCTTCTGGGTCTCTTCTTTGCTGTTCATCGATTCAATCTCCTGAAGAATATTGTATTTAATGAATTTTTTCCATTCATTATACTGTTCCTGCTTGTTGGCTGGAGCTTTTTTGAGTTTTGGCTCAAGCGTCAAAGTTTCATCTTCTTCGAGATTGATCGGTTTGCTTAAAATATCCTGAATCATTTTATCAATCTCGTCGGTTCTCTGGTACAATCGGTCAACCGTGAGTTTATAGAAAGTAAGATCTCCTTGATTAAGATAATCATCCAGCTTGGTTTCGTGCTTGGCAAATTCATCCATATCCGACTGCAGAAAATATCTTTTCCCGGAATCTACCAGATCAAAATACAGCTTATACACATCCTTGGAATACGCATCATTGATAGGTTTCGGGCTGTAATGCAGGTAAGAAAGAGTATTTTTTACGCTCACCATTATCGTCTGCATCTTTTCATCTTCATTTTTAGGCGAGTTGAAACAAAACATTAGACTTGTTAATGGAATGAGGAGTAAAAATTTATTTAGCTTAAAATTTTTCCACATAAATCTGTAATGTATTTTTATTAATTTTTAAAAAGTATTATAATGAGTAGTAATTTTTAATTTACTGTTACAAATTATCAAATTTAATACCTTCTTTACAAATATCAGATAGTTTTAAGTATTTTTGTTAAAATTAAATTTTAATATGGAAAAACCACTTATTCTGGTTACTAATGACGACGGAATCACAGCACCTGGAATCAGAAATCTTGTAAGTTTTATGAACGAAATCGGAGAAGTAATCGTTGTAGCACCCAACTCTCCACAAAGTGGTAAAGGCCACGCCATTACCATCAATTCTACCTTAAGCTATGAAGAAGTACATCTTGACGGTCCGCAAAGAGATTTCTCCTGCAGCGGGACACCTGTTGACTGTGTAAAGATGGCTCTTGATAAAATACTTCCCAGAAGACCGGATATTGTCGTATCAGGAATTAACCACGGCGCAAACTCATCCATTAACGTTATTTATTCCGGGACGATGTCTGCAGCAGTGGAAGCCGGTGTAGAAAATCTTCCGGCCATCGGATTCTCTTTGCTGGATTTCAGCTGGGAGGCAGATTTCACACAGGCAAAAGAATATATTCAGAATATTGTAAAGAAAACGTTGGAAAACCCAATGCCGAAAGGTGTTGTTTTAAATGTAAATATTCCTAAACTTCAGAAAGAAGAAATCAAAGGTGTAAAGGTCTGCAAACAGGCTCATGCCAAATGGGAAGAAAGCTTTGATGAAAGGGTGAATCCTCACGGTAAAAAATACTATTGGCTTACCGGCTATTTCAACAATATGGACGAATCTGAAGATGCCGATGAAACCGCTTTAGCAAATGGCTACATCTCAATTGTTCCTGTGAAATTTGACCTTACAGCATATGAGTATATGAATACGCTGAGCGAGGTGATGAAGTTTGATTAAAATACTGAGGCGTAATTATTTTACGCCTTATTTTTTTACTGAAACGAAAGCTTTTGCACCGAATAAAATTCTAATCATATCAAAAACTGTAAGTTTTATATGCCGGTATTCTAATAGGTTAAGTGCTTTTTTAATCTCAACATAATTAGAATAATCAAAACTTGATATTGTCTCAATAATTCTATCATCGCTTACAATATACAAAATATTATACGTAGAATATCTTGACCTTTCTTCTTTTTCAAAGCAAAAATCTAAATCCTTTAAGTTTATGATTACTGTTTTAAAAAGCTTTTTAGATATTATATCTTGATCAGTAATAATAATCTTCGTATGAATTTTGATGAAAAAATTCCATATAAATATTAATAGTAATAGTAAAAAAATATCTTTCACAAGTTTTAACAACTTGAAATTGTTAATATCATCTATTATAACAAAAGTAAAAACGATAGTTAATATAAATGTCAAGAAATAGACGATAATAAATGATTCAATATTTATCCTAGATCTTATCATAAAATCAAAATAAAACTCTATCCTCTTTTCTCAATTCTTCTAAATATTTACTCTTATCATCCCGGTAAAAAAGATTCATGGTTTCGAAGGGAATGAGTTTTAAATCTTTATTGACGATGTGCACACAGGATTTCTTTACGGCGCGGACATCAAAATCGTGGGCATCCATAAAATTCATGATGATGATTCTGAAAAGATTGTCATAATCGAGATTGGGAGCCGAAACTTCGGGAAGACAGCACAGTAACTGGTTTACTTTCGGTTTCACTTTATCTACGGAGATTCCGGTGCTGAAGATATCCAGAAGCTGCATCTGCAGTCCCGTATCTTGTTCGTATACGATTGTATTTCTCGTTTCATTATTCAGGAGATCAGCAGGATTGATATATCGTGTTAAAGGAATCGTTTCACCTTCAAGCTTTAGAATATAGCCCATCGCCAAAGCATCCGGATTACATGGAACCGGAATGATATCATCCGAATTGAGAAGCGGAAACTGGTTTAAAATCTCCTGTCTTACTTCGGTCAACGTTATCTTTTCATACGCAGAATCTTCACGGTTTCTTCCAGCAATTTCAACGGGCTGAAAAGTAATCCCACGCACGCATTTCTGTTTTAAAGCAAAATCAATAATTTTCCCGATCTCATCAATGTTTTTTCCTTTTTGAAGAACAATCACCAGCGTTGTAGACAGATTCAGGGCATTCAGTTTCTCTAAAGCTTTCATTCTGATATCCGTAAGGTCTTTTCCTCTAAAATCTTCAAGGACTTCAGGTTTAAAAGAATCAAACTGCAGATAGATCTCGAACTCCGGGGCATAGGTGGCCAGTTTTTCAGCAAAACCGGGATCATTGGCAATCCGTACGCCGTTGGTATTTAACATCAGATGCTTGATCGGCTTCGACTTGGCAATATCCATAATCTTAAAAAACTCGGGATGAATCGTAGGCTCGCCTCCGCTGATCTGTACGACATCCGGCTCGCCTTCATTTCTTACGATCGTATCAAACATCGCTTCGATTTCCTCAAGACTTCTGTGGCTTCCATAATGCGGCGAAGACATTGCATAACATGTAGGGCATGTAAGATTGCAGCGATCGGTAACTTCTACTATAGAAAGGCAGCTGTGCTGCTCATGATCAACGCATAAGCCGCAATCATAAGGACATCCGTATTCTACATCCGTTCCGAAATGAACCGGCATTTCCGAAGCTTTATTATAGTTTCTGATATTTTTGTAATACGGTACATCAGTAGCAATTTTCGTTTTGAAAAACCCATGATCGGGACATCTTTTCGTCATAAAAACAGCTTCATCTTCAATAATGATCTTCGCCCCCACTCTTTTCAGGCATTCCGGGCAAAGACTGATGGTATAATCGTAATAGGTATAGTTTCTTACTGGCATGATACTCTTTTTATAAACTAAAGCCACAGATGCATCCGCCGGCGATAAAGGTTAATATCCCGACAAGAATTCCTATTAAAGGCGCTTTGAAATTATACTTCTTTTCGGGGTTGGAGGCAGACATAATCCCTAAAATGAGGATCACGAGCACAGAAACCATGATGATCACAATTCCTGCACCGAGAAAAAAGATTCCAAATCCTGCGAACTGTCCTCCTAAATTACCGACTTCTAATAATTTCATACCTGTTTTTTTTGAATAGATAAATATAATAAATGATAATGAAAACACACACCAGCTGGATTGTACTTAAACCAAAAATGATATTGTACTTAGGTTTAATAAAATCAAGAAAAAACCGGAAAGAGAAATAAAGAAGCATAAAAATCTGGAATAAAACGCCGGATCTGTAGCTGAAATTTCTCTGAAAATATTTTAAAAATACAAATAATGCTGCTAAAAATACCATCTCATATAAAGCTACCGGATGCCTTAGAACATGGTCTCCCAAATCCATCCCGAAAACAGAATCTGTCGGAAGGCCATAAGTTTCTTCATAGACTCCGGTGAAAAAACATCCGATTCTGCCGATAAACATGGCTGCAATTAAAGGATAAACCATTCTGTCGCCTGTACTTTCCTTTTTACCAATAATTGCTTTCATGGCTTCGACGCCTATCAGTCCTCCTGCAAGTCCGCCAACAATGGTATTATTCAGCCAGATGTAGGCCCATACATCAGGCGCTTTCATCAAGTCATCAGGTCTTTCCAGAGAGCCGATCATGTGTGAACCAATTAAAGCTCCTAAAGTAGCCGCAATAAGGATTAATAAAGAATTTATATTGCTGAATTTTTCTTTATCATTTCTTTTTAAAAATGTATAATAACGCATTCCGACGAAAATCCCCAGAGACTCTGTGATCGGATGCAGTAAAACGTCTTTACCTAAAATATGAACAGTTGCAGGGAAATCCATGGTTTCAAATGTATTGCTTTTTACAGCGCTTCTGCAAGCCATTTTTTGATTTTTTATATATTGTCGAAACCTTATTAAAAAAATGTCGAGACGTTTTGTCTAAAACGTCGAAACCTTTTGGTGAAAACGTCGGGACCTTTTTAGTAAAACGTCTCGACGTTTTATGGAGTGCATCGAAATGGCCACTACAACAGTAAGAAAAAGGCTTTAAATAAAACATGATTCAGACTTCTGAAAATATAGACCTGTTTAGCTTTTCTTAAAGAAAGAATTTCTGTCAGAGAGATAACTAAACGTACACTTAATAGCAGAAGAAATCTGCTCTCTTTGCATTCTTAAACAATAACTTGTTTAAACTTTCTATTTAACCGCAAAAGATGTAAAAGATATTTAATCAAAGTTATAAACACAAAGAGAAGCCCATAAAAATATTAGATAAAATTTAAACATTAAGGAATTAAGGTTTTCTTAATTAACTTAATATAAAGCAATTAATTGATTTATTATTTTTTATACTTAATAAACTGAATTTCTTTATTGTTAAGATTAAGAATAAACTTCGTTTATTTGGATAAAGTACATTAAGAGAAGTCCATAAAAATATTAGATAAAATTTTAACATTAAGGAATTAAGGTTTAATTTCTTAATTAACTTAATATAAAGCAATTAATTGATTTTATTATTTTTTATACTTAATAAACTGAATTTCTTTATTGTTAAGATTAAGAATAAACTTCGTTTATTTGGATCAAGTACATTAAGAGAAGTCCATAAAAATATTAGATAAAATTTTAACATTAAGGAATTAAGGTTTAATTTCTTAATTAACTTAATATAAAGCAATTAATTGATTTCTTATTTTTACCACTTAATAACTGAATTTCTTAATGTTAAGATTAAGAATAAACTTCGTTTATTTGAATCAAGTACATTAAGAGAAGTCCATAAAATATTAGATAAAATTTTAACATTAAGGAATTAAGGTTTAATTTCTTAATTAACTTAATATAAAGCAATTAATTGATTTATTATTTTTTATACTTAATAAACTGAATTTCTTAATGTTAAGATTAAGAATAAACTTCGTTTATTTGGATAAAGTACATTAAGAGAAGCCCATAAAAATATTAGATAAAATTTTAACAGTTACTAAAAACAGCTTTATTGATAAATCACTGTCATTTAAGAGTTACAATCAATCTTTTTCCTTATTTTTATTAAATAATATCCAAATTATGAGAATAGAAAATGATATAAAACTGGGATTTAAAGATGTAATGTTCCGCCCGAAACGTTCTACTTTAAAATCCCGTTCGGAAGTTGATCTGGAAAGAGAATTTACCTTCAGACATACCCGGAAAAAATGGAGCGGCATACCGGTTATTGCAGCCAATATGGATACTGTCGGGACCTTTGAAATGGCCGTTGAACTTGCCAAAGAAAAGATTATTACTGCTATTCATAAGCATTATACGCCTGAGGAATGGTCTCAGTTCCTGGAATCGCAGCCTGAAAGCATCCATCAGTATATAGCCTTAAGCACCGGCACGGGAAAATCGGATGAGGAGAAAATCAGGACGATCCTCGAAAAGCACCCGAAAATTGAGTTTCTCTGTATTGACGTAGCCAATGGGTATTCGGAACATTTTGTGGAATTTGTGAAGAAAGCAAGAACTAATTTTCCGGATAAAATCATTATTGCAGGAAATGTGGTGACAGGAGAAATGGTGGAAGAGCTTCTTCTCGTGGGCGCAGATATTATTAAAGTGGGAATCGGTCCCGGTTCTGTCTGTACAACGCGTGTGAAAACGGGGGTCGGCTATCCCCAGCTTTCCGCCATTATTGAATGTGCCGATGCTGCGCATGGACTGAAAGGCCATATCATTGCAGATGGTGGCTGTAAAGTTCCGGGAGATGTGGCAAAGGCTTTCGGCGGCGGCGCAGACTTTGTAATGCTGGGAGGAATGTTTGCCGGACACGACGAAAGTGGCGGCGAAATTGTAGAAGAAAACGGCAAGAAATACCGTCTTTTTTACGGAATGAGCTCAAAAACAGCAATGGAAAAGCACTCGGGAGGAGTCGCAGAATACAGAGCTTCGGAAGGAAAAACCGTAAAAGTTGCCTACAAAGGTCCTGTATCGGAAACGGTAAAAGATATTTTGGGTGGCGTACGGTCTACCTGCACATATGTAGGCGCTTCAACCTTAAAAGAACTTTCTAAAAGGACAACCTTTATCAGGGTGCAGGAACAGGAAAATCAGGTTTTTAAAGATTAATTTTTTACTCTTATAAAACAACAAAATCCGTCTCATGAGACGGATTTTTATTATTAAATTGTTTAATCATTATTAAGTCAGGAGACCTCCATCAACGTTAATCGTCTGTCCTGTAATATATGATGCCATTTCGCTTCCTAAGAATACACAGGCGTTGGCAATGTCTTTTGTCTGCCCAAGCTTTTTCATAGGAATAGCTTCGTTCCATTTTTCTTTCGCTTTATCATCTAAGGCATCTGTCATTTCAGTCTGAATGAACCCAGGAGCAATAGCGTTGCAACGGATATTTCTTGAGCCTAATTCAAGGGCAACAGATTTTGTGAATCCAATAACCCCTGCTTTGGAGGCGGCATAATTGGCCTGTCCCGCATTTCCGCTGATTCCCACTACCGAAGTCATATTGATGATTGATCCTTCTTTAGCCTTCATCATCGGCTTGATTACCGCTTTTGTAAGATTGAATACAGAATCCAGGTTTACATTGATCACTTTGTCCCAATCTTCTTTTGACATTCTCAGGAGAAGATTGTCTTTAGTGATTCCTGCATTGTTGATGAGAATATCGATTTTTCCAAATTCTTTCATTACTTCATCCACCAGTGTTTGAGCGGCATCAAAATCTGATGCGTCCGACTGGTATCCTTTAATTTGAGTTACAGAACTTAAAGTTGCTTCTAATTCCTTAGCTTTTTCTACAGATCCGGCATAGGTGAAAGCGATTTTTGCTCCCTGCTGAGCATACATTTCAGCGATTCCTTTTCCGATTCCTCGGGTAGCTCCTGTTATTAGCGCTACTTTTCCTTCTAATAGTTTCATATGATGACAATTATTTTCTTGATAACTTATTAACCTTTTGAATGTTGGCTAATATACATTATTTAGTTTTATAGAAATAAAACGGTTCGCAAAGATATTATAAAATGTTATTCATTGCATTTTAAATCACACTTTTAGCAAAACTTTTTACCTGTTTTTTGTCATGCATATCAATTAATCTATAAAATTCCGGTCTTTCTGTTCGGTGAAATAAATATATTGGGTTTCTTTTCCTTTTATAAGTTTAAGGCCTTTTTTATCCTGAATAAACTTATCAAAAACAACTTCTGCCAAGGGTTCATTTTTGTGATTCGTTACTCCGAATTTGTTATCTTTTTTAATGATAAATTCGTTGACGCCGACAAAGGTTGTGATATCATCATAAATAAAAGGAACTACCTCTTTTCCTTCTTCATCCAATATCCCGTAAAAATTATCGATATTTTTACCAACAAGCATAGGATACATATCCAAAAGTTTTATTTCTTTAAAGCCTTTCAGTTCAACATATTGTCTGTCTTTTGGAGAAAATTTATAATATCTATTGTCTTTACTAAGAATCAAAGTATCAGGGAATATTTTCTCGATCTCATAATCTTCACTGATAACATTTTTAAGATCTTTATCCAAAATCTTCTCCTCATCATTTTTACGGAGGTATAAATATTTATCTCCCGCAATAGTAAGTCCTTCTATCCTGTCATATTCTTTTGGAAAAACTATTTCCCCATTAAGACGGACCACAGCAGCTTTCGGATTATTTTGATCCTGAGATGTTTTAAACAACCCATTAAAAATAGGGTTTACATAATGATAATCAAGATCATATATCTTCCCTTCCCGTTTAGAGAAGATGCTTACTTTATCATCTTTTGTAAGGTAAATATATTCTCTCCCAACAAAAGCCTGCTCATAAATTTCATCAGCGATTACAGTTTCTTTGTCATTAATAATTCCGTATCGGTTTTTTGTTGTATCAAGTGTTACAAGAAATGGAAAAGCATTGATATTGTCTACATTATGATTGGAAATTATCGTTAAGGTCTTTCCGTTATTATCAATAATCTCACCGGATTGTTCACCGGTTGTGATGTAGGTTCTTCCTTTATAAAAGCGGAGATCAGTGCTAAATTCCCTGTCTGAAATCTGCTTGCCATCGAAATCATAGATTAACCAGACTCCGTTTTTTTTAACAAAAAATCTGTTTTCACTGGCAAATTCTATTTTGTCGGAAAAAGGAATGATCTGTTTTCCGTTGAAATCATACACGCATTCTTTACCTTGTTTTGTGTAAATCATGCGGTCTTTATTTTCCCAAGTTCTGAACCTGAAGTTGTCTAAAGGGATCAGCTCTTTTCCTTTTTCGTCAATCAAAGCGGTTTTTCCGTTTGAATTTCCTGCTTTTACCTTCAGGATGAAGCGGTCTTTCCAAAGCCGTGAAATTTCACTTTTAAAAGGATAATCAAAGGTAATATTGCCTAAAGAATCTACAATTCCGGTTTTTCCGGTTTTGGCATCGCTGATCATTCCGTAGCCTTTCGTATAGGAACGTACTTCTTTGCCCAGTTTTTTAGTTAAAAGTATCTGTTTATACTGATCCGTCTGTCCGAAGCAAACCGACGAAAACAGTACGAAAATTAGTTTTTTCAATTAAATGGAATTATTTACGATGAGAACTATCTCACCTTTTAAGGTTTTGCTTTTTGAGAATTCAATGAGTTCAATAATTGTTCCGCGCTTGGTTTCTTCGAATTTTTTTGAAATTTCCCGGCTGAGACTTACTTTAGTTTCTTCTCCAAAAAATTCTTTGATCTGCTCTAAAGTCGTATTGATTTTATGCGGGCTTTCATACAGAACGATGGTCTTTTTCTCTTCGGCGAGTTGCTTGAGTTTGGTCTGCCTTCCCTTCTTTTGTGGCAAAAATCCTGCAAAAAGGAATTCGTTATTAGGTAATCCGGAAACCACTAAAGCCGGAACAAAAGCGGTCGCTCCCGGCAGGCAAATCATCTCAATATGATGGTCGGCACCTGCTTTTGCAAGCAAATATCCCGGATCTGAAATTCCCGGAGTTCCGGCATCGGTGATAATGGCAATGTTCTGACCGTTTTTAAGGTCGGTTATTACTTTTTCCGTTGCCTGATGTTCGTTATGGAGATGATAAGATTTTAAAGGTTTTGAAACTTCGAAATGCTTCAGAAGGACTCCGGAAGTTCTTGTATCTTCACACAATATGTAATCAACCTCTTTCAGCACATTGACCGCTCTGTAGCTCATATCTTCCAGGTTCCCGATGGGTGTGGGAACAAAATATAGAATTCCGCTCAAAATTAAGTTATAAAAATTTATTTTCTACCAATATCCAGAGTCTTTGGGCATATTCATCTACTTTATTCCATTTTTTAGAATAATAGAGATCGCTCAGATATTCTTTCGCTTCTTCCAATGTCCTGAAGCTGTTAAGATTATTCACTACTTCATTAAGTTCAGACTGACTACCGCCGAAAAGTGTTTTTGAAAAGGCAATCCGGTCATTGAGATCCAGTTTGAATTCCGGTTTTTTCTTTTCAGCTTCCATAAAATCCGTCGGTATATTTGTTTTTAAAATACTCCCTGACTCTTTTTTCTCAGCAGATTCTGTTTTTTCCGTCGGTAAAATTCTTTCCAAATGATCATCATCAAAAAGTGTCTGAACGGCTTTTAAACCCTTTATGTGGGCCAATTTTATCTTTTTTTCCTGCTGATAGGCTTCAAGATTCTCAAAACTCTCGTCAGATGCAGGCTTATCTTTTTCGTTTTCGTGAACGGGTCTGTCGATATCAACAATTTTTCTTCTGTCATTGATCTCCGCCAGAATATTCTGCTCCTGTTTTTCCTCAACTGCCGCTTCGTGCTTGATTTCCGTTAAAATACCTTCTACATTTGAAGTATCCGTAGGAAGCTCTCCATTTTCCACCATGGCACCGGAAACTGTAAAATGTTCTTCGTTTTCTTCTATCAGGAGCTCATCTTCCAAAAGTTCTGTATCAAAAATACTTGGAATAATCTCATTAATTTCCTGATTTTCTTCATTTTTCATTTCAGTTTCAAAATTATCACGGATTTTCTCTTCTTCTTCAAAATCGTTTACATTTCCCTGATGATCAGAAACTTCGTTCTCAAACCCGTCAATTTCATTAAGCTGATTATTAAAGATTACTTCTTCTTCAGTCTGTTCATCACTGAACATTTTTTCATCAATATCAAATTCATTATCAGGCTCTGAATCAGCCAATATTCTTTCCTCGTCTACAAAATTTAATGTGTCATCCGTTTGACCGGATATTTCATGTTCATCAACTTCTTTCATTTGTTCATTGAAAACATCTTCAACATTTTCAACAGGAATAATATTTTGATGATCAGAAATTTCTGTTTCTGGATTTTCTTCGACGAAATTGACTAACGTTTCATGCAATTCACCTTCAACAATTTCATTCAGCTGATTATTAAAAATTGCTTCTTCTTCGGTGACCTGGTCTGAAAATTCTTCTTTTTCTCCGATTTCGTTTAGCTGATTGTTAAAGATGACTTCTTCTTCCTCTATTTCAATTTTTATTTTCTGATCCGGAATTGACGAAAAATTTTCATTGTTTTCATCGGTGGACGAAAAATTTTCATTCCCGAAATACGCTATATTTTTTTCCAGCAAGCGTAAAAACGAAATCCTGTTGGCAAGATCATCCACAAGATCCTGCTTGGAAAGTAATTCGTCCACATTGCTTATTTTATCCAGAATAGCGATCATATTCTTGGATTCAAAAAAAATCTTTTCCTTTAAATCTTGGATGTTCTGCATATAAGAATCTTGTTAAAAAATTGCTTACTTTTGATGTTAAAAATATACGGCTAATTTAACAAATGTTTTTAGAAAATACAATTAATCATTCCAAACAAAGCGGTTGGATGGAAGTTATTTGTGGCTCAATGTTTTCCGGCAAAACCGAAGAGTTGATCAGAAGGCTGAGAAGAGCAGAAATGGCGGGGCAGAATGTGGAGATTTTTAAACCTAAACTGGATACACGATATTCTGAAGAAGAGGTAATTTCTCACAACCAGAATAAAATTCGAAGTACACCGGTAGAAAATCCCAACGAAATCATTTTATTGGCTTCCAATTGTGATGTGGTGGGAATTGATGAAGCACAATTTTTCGATGAAGGTATTGTAGATGTAGCCAATCAGCTGGCCAACAGCGGAATCCGGGTCGTAATTGCCGGTCTGGATATGGATTTTTTGGGAAGACCTTTCGGCCCGATGCCGAATCTTATGGCAACTGCAGAATACGTAACGAAAGTGCATGCTATCTGTAGAAGAACTGGAAATCTGGCTAATTATTCGATGAGAACCTCTGAGGGAAAAGATCTCATAGAACTCGGAGAAACAGAATCTTATGATGCCGTAAGCCGTAAGGTTTTTGTGGAAGAAGTTCTTAAAAAGAATAATTGATATCAAAATTATCATTATTTTTGTTTAAAATATAATAGTTAAAACTATCGAAAAATGATATTAGAAATCAAAAACTATATTAAAATCAGCAATTCTATTGATGAGATTTTGAGAAGCTCCCCTTTCAAACTGAAATATATCATTGAGAAGAGCGGAATTTCTGAACCTACTTTTTTCCGAAAAATGAAAGAGAAAAAGTTTCTTCCTGAAGAGCTGTTGAAAATTGCGGAAATTATTGAGCCGGAAGAATATTCAAAGGATGATATTTTTAGAGCTATTCAAGAAGGTTTAGAAGATGTTAAAAATGGCAGAATTCAAGAACATAATGCAGTAATGAACGAAGCTAAGGAAAGACTTTTAAGAAAAAAGAATGAATATTTTTTGGACAAATAGAGCCAAATCGGATTTGGAAAATCTTGAGGATTTTCTAATAGAAAACTGGGGTTTTAAGGTAGTTGAAGATTTTTATGAAATATTAGAAAAAAAGATTGCACTACTTGAAAATGGAAATTTAATCCACCAAAAATATGAAGATACGGAATTTCATAAATTGCTTTTAACCAAGCATAATTATATCATCTATGAAATAACTACGGATCAAATCAATCTGCTTCATATGATTAATAATTTCCGAAATCCCGATCATAATTATAATTTAATCACCAAGAGAGTTGATGAACTATAGTGTAAATCAAATCGCAGAAATTACCAACGCAAAAATTGCAGGTGACGGAAGTCTAATAATCAAAAACATCGCTTTTGACAGCAGAATCATATATTCTACCAAAAATACGGCATTTATAGCCATCAATACCCAGAAAAATTCTGGAGAAAAATTCATTGAAGCCGCAATTGACAGAGGAATTGAGATCATCATTTCTGAACACCATTATCCCCATTATGAAAATATTACGTGGATAATCGTTGAGAATTCAGTTGAATTTCTTCAAAAACTTGCAAAATATCATTACGAGAATTCTCACATAAAATCTATTGGAATTACAGGAAGCAACGGTAAAACTATTTTAAAAGAATGGCTTTATCAGTGTCTCTGGAATGAATTTCCAACGGTAAAAAGTCCTAAAAGTTTCAATTCACAGATCGGTCTTCCTTTATCTTTACTTCAGATCAATTCTTCACATAAACTGGGAATCTTTGAAGTAGGAATTTCAAAGCCTGATGAGATGGAAAAACTGGAGAATATATTTCATCCGCAGATCGGTTTACTGACTCACATTGGAACTGCCCATCTCGCAAATTTTGCTTCAGAAGAAGATTTGATTAATGAAAAAATCATGCTCTTTAAAAATTCCGAAGTTATTATTTACAACGGAGATAATTTACTGGTTGACAAAAAGATAAAAACATTATATTCAAGCAAAAAATTAATTTCTTACGGATTTAAAGAAAATAACCAGGTTAATTTTAAAATCAATATCCCGAAGGAAGATAATGTGGTTGTAAAATATTTTGATGAAGAAATTTCATTTCCTGTTCATCAGAGAGATGAAGCCACTTTAACGAACGCTTTGGCGCTTGTAACAGTTTTAAAGGAACTGGGAATTGATAATAAAAATATCGTCGAAAAAATCAACGCTTTAAAAGCTGTTGAAATGAGACTAGAAGCGATTGAAGGTATCAAAAATAATATCGTTATCAATGATTCTTTCAACCTTGATTTAGATTCTCTTAAAACTGCTTTGCAATTTTTAAATGAATATAATAAACCTAAGAAATCTTTGGTTTTAACGGATATTGTAGGTGTTAATTCAAATTCAAAAGAACTGTATGAAGAAGTTTCTGAACTGGTAAACGAACAAAAATTTGATTCTGTATTCTTGATAGGTAATGAAATATCCAAATTTAGTGAATTATTTAAATCTAAAACTTTCACTTTTATTAACACTCAGGAACTAATTAACAGTAAGTATCTTACCGAAATTGAAAATCAGATTATTCTGTTAAAAGGCGCGAGAAAATTTGAGATCGAAAGACTTAAAGATATTCTTGAACTACGTAAGCACGATACCGTTCTTGAAGTAAATCTTAATGCAATACTTCACAATATTAATTTTCATAAATCCTTGCTGAAACCTAAGACAAAAATGATGGCCATGGTAAAAGCAAATGCCTATGGATTGGGAAGTTATGAAATATCTGAATTCTTACAGCATCACCATATCGATTATCTCGGTGTGGCATTTGTAGATGAAGGTGTTGAACTGCGCAAAAAAGGAATTACCGTCCCTATCGTCGTGATGAATCCTGAACAGCACAGTTATGAAACCGTTATCGCCTATAATCTTGAACCGGAAATTTACAGCTTCAGAGTATTGGAATTATTTTACGAGGCAGTACAAAAATCAGGTTATGATAAAAAATACCCGATTCACATTAAACTGGAAACAGGAATGCATCGTCTTGGATTTAAAGATTTTGAGCTGGATGAATTAATTCAAATTTTAAATAATAAGAACTTAAAAGTCCAAAGCATTTTCAGTCACCTTTCTTCTTCAGATTTACCGGATGAAAAAGAATTTACATTACACCAACTCGAAATATTCAATAAGAACTCAAATTATCTGATAGAAAATTTAGGCTACTCCCCCATCCGTCATATTCTCAATTCTTCCGGAATTACAAATTATACAGATTATCAGTATGATATGGTAAGAATGGGAATAGGAATGTTAGGTGAATCACCAAATAGTGAAATACAAAAACAGTTACGTTCAGTAGTTAGCTTTAAAACAGTCATTTCACAAATATCACTGGTAGAAAACGGAGAATCAGTAGGTTATAGCAGAAGATTTAAGACAGATCATCCCACCAGAATTGCTACTATTCCAGTAGGATATGCAGATGGTATTCCAAGGCTGATAGGAAATCAGGTGGGAAATGTAGGAATCAATAAAACCCTCGCTCCCATCGTAGGAAATATCTGCATGGACATGATGATGATCAATATAGACCACATTCCCAATGCAAAAGAAGGCGATAGTGTAACAGTCTTCAATGCAAAACCTACGCTCAAAGATTTCGCAGGATACTGCAACACCATCACATACGAAATATTAACCTCCATTTCACCCCGTGTGAAAAGGATTTATGTAAAAGATTAACTTATGAGAAAGCTTCTGATCCTTTTATTGGCATTTCAGATATTTTTTATTCCTGCTCAGATAAAGAAAGATCTTGTTATTCCGAAAAATCCTAAAATCGGATTGTCACTTGCCGGTGGAGGAGCTAAAGGATTTTCTCATGTAGGCGTGCTTAAAGTGCTGGATTCATTGGGAGTAAAGGTAGATTACATCGCCGGAACAAGTATGGGTGCTATCGTCGGTGGGCTTTATGCTTCGGGATATTCGGGAAAAGAAATTGAGAAAATCGTAATGGATACCGATTTCTATTCATTGATCCTGGATCCCAAGGCAACCCGGCAGGAAACCACTTTCTTTAATAAATCTGTCGACAAGTACTTGCTCAGCATTCCTCTTAAAGATGGTAAAATTTCACTCCCTTCTTCCATAAGCACCGGACAGAAAAATGTTTACCTATTAAAAGAGCTTTTTAAAAATGTATCAAACATAAACGATTTCTCGAAGCTTCCAATACCTTTCATGTGTGTCGCTACCAATCTGGAGAGCGGCAATATGAAAATATTTGAAAAAGGCGACCTTGTGCAATCCATTATGGCGAGCTCTGCTTTCCCTTCGTTGATGGATCCCGTAAAAATAGGAGACAGTATTTATATTGATGGCGCCATGAGTGTCAATTATCCTTCAAAACCATTAAAAGACAAAGGAATCGATATCGTCATTGGAGTAGATCTCAATCAGGATCTGTCGAAAAGAGAAGATTTGGGAAATATTATCTCCATCTTAAACCAGGTTATTGATTTTGGAATTAAAAAAGATACCAGAAGACAATACAAATACACCGATATCAATATTAAGCCTAATCTTAAAGGCATGACCGCAACAAGCTACGACGAAAAGAAAAAAATTCTAGACAGCGGCTATGCAGAAGGACTTAAATATTCCAGAATATTGGATGAGCTTCCAAAACGCCCGTTTGACCGCCTTAGACAGCGTATAAATCCTATATATTCCAATGTTTATAAGATAGACAGTGTTTCGATAGAAGGAGGCCGGATTTACGGCCAAAATTACGTACTGGGAAAAATGGGTTTGCGTCTTCCCTCCATGCAGACATACGGAAGTATTAACAAGAAGATCGATAAGCTTGTAGCCACCAATAACTACAAATTTATCAATTACGATATCATTTCAGAAAATAATGCAAATTATCTGAAATTATACGTTACTGAAGACAATGCGCGCCATTTTCTGAAATTCGGATTGCATTATGATGAGATATTTAAAACGGGACTTCTTGTAAACTATTCAGCAAAACGTCTTTTATTTAGAAATTCAAATCTTTCCTTGGATGTTATTGTAGGAGATCAACCCAGGTATTATTTAAATTATTTTATAGATAACGGATATATACCCGGATTTGGAATTTATTCTTCAGGAATGAGATTCAATTTAAAAGACATCAATAATTATGAAGTAGATCAGTGGACCTGGCTGCGCAATGAAGCTTACATACAATCTATCTGGAGAGACAAATTTGCTGTTGGAGCAGGAATCAGCCATGATTATTTCGAGGCCGAAGCTAATGGGAACAACCTACGTATTAACCGTTTTCTTAATCCATATGTATTCCTAAAAAGCGATACTCAAAATGACAAGGACTTCCCTACCCGTGGGATTTATATTAATGCAGAGGGTAAAGTAATTGATCTGCTGAAATCGGCAGTCGAAAAAAGACTGGTACAGGTAAAAGCAGATATCAGAATCAATATTCCGCTTTCCCGGCAATTTGCTTACCGGCTTAATCTGTATGGCGGAATTACCATTGGCGAAAATCTCCCACAATTTTATCAATACAGATTAGGAGGAATATTTGAACAGAATATTATTAATTTCAGAAGTTTCTCCGGATTCTATTTTGGTCAGCTCAACAGCAACAATGCTATTCTCATCTCTAATGATCTTCAGTTCAAATTCAACAAAAACTACTTTATAAGCGGAAACTTTTCTTTTGCCAACCTTTCAGACGATATCAGTTTTGAAGATGCCGTAAAATTAAATTACAGCTCAATGGGGCTCACTGCCGGATACAAATCTCCGTTTGGGCAGATTAAGATAAACTTCAGTCACTCACTTAAAAATAATCAAAAAGGCATATTCAGTGTAATTTTAGGACACTGGTTTTAATACAATGATACAATTCTTTTACGAAAATTTATCCGAAACTGTTAATTCAGACTACAAATTATGGCTGGAAGAGATCATTCTTTCAGAAGGAAAAAAACTTGGTGAAATCAACTATATCTTCTGCGACGACGAATATTTACTGAAAGTGAATCAGGATTATCTGCAGCACGATTACTACACAGACATCATTACTTTTGACTATGTGAAAGGTAGAACGATAAGCGGAGAGATTTTCGTATCTTTGCAGCGCATTTCAGATAACGCTTCTACTCTATTTAAAGATTACGAAGAAGAATTAAGAAGAGTTTTAGCGCACGGTGTTCTTCACCTTTCAGGATATAAAGATAAAACTGAAGAAGAAGAACAATTAATGCGAAGCAAAGAAGATTATTATTTAGCAAAATACAGCAAATGAGAATTTTGAAAACAGTAAATATAATATTACTTTCTCAATATTTTTTCAGGAGCTTGATCCCGCTCTCCGCACTCGCTATTTTCTTTTTTTAAAAAGAAAATGAGCTCAGACAAATGCTGCGATCGGGGCTAAAACAGGCACATTACAGGCGATTTCAGACTGTAAATTAACAGAATGTTTCACGTGAAACATTTGTAAAAAAGATTAAAATTTAAGGCTTAAAATAAGCGATAAAGATGATTTCAGAAATATATGATGTAATAGTCGTTGGTGCAGGTCATGCCGGATGTGAAGCCGCAGCCGCAGCCGCAAACCTTGGTTCAAAAACGCTCCTTATAACCATGAATATGCAGACCATTGGACAGATGAGCTGCAACCCTGCCATGGGAGGTATTGCCAAAGGACAAATCGTTCGTGAGATCGATGCAATGGGAGGATATTCAGGAATTGTTGCAGATAAATCTGCAATACAATTTAAAATGCTGAACCTCTCTAAAGGTCCTGCAATGTGGTCTCCAAGAACCCAAAATGACAGAATGCTTTTTGCAGAAGAATGGCGTTTAGCATTAGAAAATACACCTAATCTTGACTTTTTTCAGGACATGGTAAAACAGCTTATTGTAGAAAATAATAAAGTTGCAGGAGTAGTAACCTCATTGGGAATTGAAATAAAAAGCCGTTCTGTAGTTCTTACTAACGGTACTTTCCTTAATGGACTCATTCACGTTGGTGATAAACAACTCGGAGGAGGAAGGATGGGTGAACCAAGAGCTTTCGGAATAACCGAACAGCTGGTTTCTTTAGGTTTTGAAGCCGGAAGAATGAAAACCGGTACTCCACCAAGAGTGGATGGACGAAGCCTGGATTATTCCAAAATGGAAGAACAAAAAGGAGATGAAAATCCTCAGAAATTCAGTTATTTAGATACTCCTAAATTAACTAAACAATTAAGCTGTCACATCGTTTATACAAACGAAACAGTACACGATATTTTACGTGAAGGATTTGACAGAAGCCCGATGTTTAATGGTACTATTCAAAGCTTAGGCCCAAGATACTGTCCGAGTATAGAAGATAAAATCAACCGTTTTGCAGAGAGAAACAGACATCAGCTATTTGTAGAACCTGAAGGCTGGAAAACAGTAGAAATCTATGTAAATGGTTTCAGCTCTTCTCTTCCTGAAGATGTTCAGATAAAAGCGATGAAACATATTCCAGGTTTTGAAAATGTAAAAGTTTTCCGTCCTGGTTATGCTATTGAATATGACTACTTCCCTCCTACCCAATTGAAGCATACGTTGGAGACAAAACTCATCGATAATTTATATTTTGCAGGGCAAATAAATGGTACAACAGGCTACGAAGAAGCGGCTGGACAAGGCTTAATTGCAGGTATAAATGCACATAACAAAGTACATGAAAAAGATGAATTTATCCTTAACAGGGATGAAGCTTATATAGGTGTATTAATTGATGATCTCATCACAAAAGGAACCGAAGAACCATACAGAATGTTTACTTCCAGAGCCGAATACCGACTTCTTTTAAGACAGGACAATGCCGATATCAGACTTACAAAAAAAGCATTTGAGCTAGGATTAGCAAAAGAAGAGAGATTAAAAAGAGTTGAAGAGAAAGTCGCTAAAAGCGAGGAACTTGAAGGCTTTCTACGAGAAATGTCTTTAAAACCGGGAATCATCAACCCTATCCTTGAAACTATTGAAAGTAGCCCTGTTGATCAGGCTTACAGAGCATCTCAGATTCTTACAAGGCCTAATATGACACTAGAAAAACTTGAAAATATTGAGCCCATTAAGGATTATGCATCAAAATATGACAATGAGATTAGAGAACAAGCTGAAATCAATATCAAGTATAAAGGCTATATTGAAAAAGAAAAAGAAAACGTTGCTAAGCTAAATAGATTAGAAAATATAAAAATCCCGGAAGATTTTGATTACTCAAAAATTTCAAGTCTTTCTGCAGAAGCAAAACAAAAAATGTCTAAAGTGAAACCGAAAACAATTGCTCAGGCAGGAAGAATTAGTGGTGTTTCACCAGCCGATATTAATGTTTTACTGGTCTATTTAGGCCGTTAAATGATAAATGTTTCACGTGAAACATAAATAAATTTAAAGCGAAAATTAAGGTATTTATCAACGTATTATGAGCAATAGATATCTTAATTTTATTTATCTTAGAAACCAAATAAAATGAAAATTAAAGATCATTTTCTTTCACAGGAAATATTTGAAATTAAAGAAACTGAAACAAAGGGAGTTTTTAAAACCTTCCCTATTCCGGAAAATATTTCCAAATATTATGAAAGTGAAGACTATATCTCCCATCATCAGGATTCAGGAAGCTTAAAGGAAAAACTGTATAAATTTTTGCAATCATTCAATCTTCAATACAAGAAAACAATTCTTCTGGACAGAATTAAAAAAGATTCAAAAGTTTTAGATTACGGTTGTGGAGCAGGTGAATTCGTAAAGTATATAGAAAATGATTTTACCGTCTTCGGATTTGAACCGGATGCTGATGCCAGAAATGCTGCAGCAAGCAAATTGTCAAAAGCAAAAATCCTGGATAATATCGATAGCATTGAAGATCACAGTCTGGATGCAATCACTTTATGGCATGTTTTCGAACATATTGAAAACCAGGATGAGATGCTTGAAGTTTTTAATAAAAAATTAAAAGATAAAGGGTTACTAATTATTGCTGTTCCCAACCCTACTTCTTATGATGCTTTACATTATAAAGAATTTTGGGCAGCTTACGATGTGCCAAGACATGTTTATCATTTCACAAAAAATGGAATGCAAAATTTAATTAGTAAAAAGCCAAACTGGAAATTAAGAAAAATCAAACCTTTGGTTCTTGATTCATACTACATCTCAATGTTGAGCGAAAAATATCAAAAATCTTCCTTATTTTGGCTAAAAGCAATGATCTTTGGAACAATTTCTAACGTAAAAGCACTTTTTTCGAACGAATTTTCAAGTTTGATATATATTATCGAAAAAAAGTAGAAAATGGATTTTTAACCTATTTCTGAAGGTCGTATTTTTGTATTTTCCTTTCAAAATTTCAAGACTCATAAATTTTATGAGTTTTTTTATATAATTTTTTATACGTCAAGTTTTGTCGTAAGGCTGTTATATTTTTGATTCAGATAAAAATTAAAAATATTATGGAAACAATTTATCAAACATTAACAGCAACACCGGAAGTTTTAGTAACCTACAATCCGAGATCCAAAGAGACATTAAATTATGAAAGAGTAACTCACGATCATAATGGGGCACTTATTGATGACAATCTAATAGCTGCCAATGGTAATAACATATACATCAAAAATAATGGATATTATTACAGATCGGTATTTCACGATAATGTAATTAACTTAAATAATTTTATTGACCGTAATGCCGCAAATGGACTTGATATAACAAACCTGCTAAAGTATGTAATAAAACTTGCTTATAACTTATCTCCTGTTTCATTAACTTGGAGAGAACCATTAAAAATAAAACTTCCTACAGGAAGTTTTATAATAGATGATACAATCATCGACTCTACATCAGATCTTTATGGAGGTAGATTTGTTTTTGAGGGAGAAGGATTTCAAAATACTATAATTTCATTCGAGCCAAAATCAGAAAAATTCTTATTTGATAATATAGATATGTTCGGATATACAACCTTCAGCAATATTTCCTTTATTTCTAATTTTATAGGAAAATTTATGAATGCTGAAGTAGGAACAAGAGGAAATCCTCAATCGATTATATTTTCTGACTGCTATTTCAAAGACTTCAAAACAATTCTTGATGTATCAGGAAACAAAATGATGTCGGAAGTAACTTTTAGAAATTGTAAGATTCTCGAAGGTGATTCAGATGCGGTTCTTTTTAAACTGAATAATCCTCAGGCGGTAAACTGGAGATTTTATTCTACTGAAATTGAAAGTATTATAGGAACAGTTTTTGATTTTTACGCTGGAAGTACAATATCCTATTTTCAGGGATCAATCATTGGTAATAATAACCCGAATACTGTAATATTTAAAGTAAATAGTGCAGCAGATCCAAACTTTTTTGGCGCAGGAAATAGTCCAAATTTACAAATGTATGGTGTTAGATTTGAGCTTAGAGGAGATACAAAATTAATCAAAATTGAAAATCCAGATGTAGATTTCTCCGCAAAATTCGATAATTGTGGGATGGGTGGTTTCAATCTAAATTCTTCAACATATACGGTAGATTTGAAAGGAAGAGGTAGTTTTATTTTTGATAATTGCACTAATTATGGAAATTTCAAGTTTAAGCATGAAATTAATAATGCAAATAGCTACCTAAATCCCACTAAGATTAAATTCATCAACACGTGTCCAGATTTAGATATTATCAATAGCGGCCTGTGTAATGAGGTGGTTAATACTGGCGGATATCCTCTATATATTTTCGAAAATTGTGGTTTAAATTCTTATTACAGACCTTTTGGAAGAGATACATTTTTCGTAAATAGTGATTTTTATAAAATCAGTAAAAAAATCATCAGTAAAGGATACAGGAATGATGGTAGTGAGGTAACCGGTATGGTGCAAGATAGAATTTATGCTGATCTTGGCCAAGACAATAATGAATATAAGCATTTAGTGACATTTAATCTTCCTAATGTTCCCATTCATTCTATAAAAATCATCTTTGATAAAGCTTGGCAAGGAGGATTTGGAGGTTTAAGCTATAACGTTAAAGTCTATAATACTGATATGTCCGATGAAATAGCAACGGGAATTTTAAATACTTCCAATAAGCTAGAATTAAATGATAAGAGAGGGTATTTTGTGTCTAATAATGATAAACTTCATGTTGAAGTACAAAGTATTGGTGGATGGAGTCAACTTTTAGGTGTAAAAACTTTTTTGGTAGTGGAATATTAGAATTTAGAGGCTGTCCTATTTTTCGGACAGCCTCTTATGTTTTCTCATTTATTAATTATTAATCGCAGCTACACCAGGAAGTTCTAAACCTTCCAGACTTTCCAGCATCGCACCTCCGCCTGTAGAAACATAGCTCACTTTATCAGCATACCCAAACTGCTTTACAAAAGCAACACTATCCCCTCCTCCAACTAAAGAGAAAGCTCCCTGTTTCGTTGCTTCAGCAATGCTGTCACCAAGGGCAATTGTTCCTGCCGCAAAATTTGACATTTCAAAAACACCGATCGGACCATTCCAAAGAATTGTTCTAGAATCCAACAGAACATCATTAAACTGATCTCTTGATTTTGGTCCTGCATCCATTCCCATCCAACCTTCCGGAATGGCATAAATATCAGATTCTTTTCTCTCTGCATCATTACTGAAACTTTCAGCAACAATCGTATCACTAGGAAGATAAACCTTTACATTATGTTCTTTTGCTTTTCCTAAAATCTCCAAAGCTAAAGGTAATTTATCTTCTTCTACCAGTGAAGTTCCGATTTTTCCGCCAAGAGCTTTAATGAATGTAAAAGCCATTCCACCACCTATAATTAAATTATCTACAGCTGGAAGAATATTTTCTATAATTGTAATTTTTGTAGAAACTTTAGATCCGCCAAGTATGGCTGTAACAGGACGTTCACCGGATTTTAACACTTTATCAATCGCTTGAAGTTCTTTAGCCATTAACAAACCGAAAAATTTAGTTGAAGGAAAAAACTGAGCAATTACAGCTGTAGATGCGTGAGCTCTGTGTGCAGTTCCAAAGGCATCATTCACATAAGCATCTCCTAATTTTGAAAGCTTTTCAGCAAATGCTTCATCTCCTTTCTCTTCTTCATTATGAAAACGCAGATTCTCCAGTAAAAGGATTTCACCGGGTTGAAGATCAGCAGCAGCCTGCTCCGCCTTTTCTCCTATGCATTCATCAACGAATTTAACCTGACGGCCCAAAACAGTAGATACTTCTTCTACAATATGTTTAAGCGAAAATTGGTCGTTTACCTCTCCTTTAGGCCTTCCAAGGTGTGCCATAAGAATTACAGCCCCTCCATCTTGGAGAATCTTTTCAACCGTAGGCTTTACCGCTACAATTCGGGTATTATCTGTTACTTTAAGCTGATCATCCTGAGGAACGTTAAAATCTACTCTTACGAGCGCTTTTTTCCCGTTAAAATTGAAATCATTGATTGTTTTCATATGTACATTTATATTATTTCTTCAGTCTTCTGAAACCGATTGTCAGCACAGGATCATTACAAACCTGCTGCCAGCCGGCTCCATTTCTATCGTTGAATTACTTTCACAAATGTAAGATTTTAAAATTTTTGAATTGCCGCAACCCGATAAAAGTTTTCAGAAAAGTTTCCCGCAAACCCAACAAACAGCTATCAACAATTTTTTCTTTCTTAAAAAAAAGAATACGTCATTGTTGTTGAGTGTTGTGAATTTAGGGGATAAGTTTTTGTTAAAATTTTCATAACACTTAATTTTATATTCAATTCACATTTTATTTACATTATAAATTATTGTAAATCTGATTTTTCACTTCGTTACTAACAATTATTGATAACTTTTCCCCAATTCCCTTTATTGATAAGTGATTTCCGGAAAAACTCAAGAATTCCTGCAAAAAAGTTTTTTGAAAATTTTAACATTTTTTTTGGTCGAAGTTTTCATTACAAATTTTCCCAATGTTACGAAACATTTATTTTACCAGAGTTATCCACAGTTATTCACAATGCTTTTCACAATTTACTCCCGAAAGACTAACACTCATTGTTATTATTCTTACCTTTGTTATGAAATAAATCTAAAAAGACTATATAGAACAGTTATGAAAAGAAAAATTGCGCTGGCGGCCGATCATGCTGGCTTTGAATATAAGGAGATTGTGAAAAACTATCTTTCAGAAAAGTTTGAGGTTCAGGATTTTGGAACGTTTTCCACAGACAGTGTGGATTATCCGGACTTTGTACATCCTGCGGCGACATCAGTGGAAAACGGAGAAAATGAGCTGGGAATTTTATTTTGTGGGAGCGGAAACGGAGTACAGATTACCGCCAACAAGCATCAGAAAATTCGTTGCGCGCTATGTTGGATGCCTGAAATTGCTTCCCTGGCGAGACAGCACAATGATGCCAATATGATTTCAATACCGGCAAGATTCATTTCAAAAGAACTGGCTATCGAAATTGTAGATAAATTCCTTTCAACAGAGTTCGAAGGCGGAAGACATCAGAACAGAGTTGATAAAATAACATATTGCTAAAATATAAAGGCTTGTAAATCAAATTACAAGCCTTATTTATTTTTTATTTTGTATATTTGCAACGTCCGACAGGATTTACCATCCTGTCATTTCCACTAAACCTGTTATAAATATTAAAACATATTTAATAAAAGGTTTTTCCCCACACTTCTCCATTTTTGTATTAAATTTATACAAAACTAAAAATTCTGACCACCGAAAAGTTGGAAGGAAAATTGATGTTGCCTTGATACATAGGCTTTGGAACATATGTGATATTCTCGTAAACTGGTTTCTGCCGATATATAATTGTTGTAAAGATTTACCAATTGCAGATTAAAGTGACCGAAATACACACAAATAATTAAAATTTAAAAAATGCCAAAAAAAAGAAAATATATAAGTCAGAAAAATGATCATAAACTACAGGAAATCGGAAGACTGATCCTGCGTTTTATGAATGAGAATTCCACGAAAATATATAATTACAAACAAATTTCAGACGGAATTGATTATAAAAATCCCAGACAGCGGGAACTCGTAATACAGGCTTTGCACAGACTGCAGGCTGCTGAAAGAATAAAGGAAACAGAAAAAGGAAAATATATTGTCAACCTGAATATTAAAGGAACGCTTACCGGAATCATCGATTTTAACCAGTCAGGAAATGCCTATGTGAATGTTGAAGGTTTGGAAGATGACATCTTTATCCATTCAAAAAATGTAAAAGATGCTTTACAGGGCGATAAAGTTTTAATCGTTACCTACACATACAAAGGAAAAAAACTGGAAGGCTCCGTGCTTGAAGTTCTTGAAAGAACAAGAACAGAATTTGTGGGAACGCTCCAGGTTGTTGCTCATAAAGATTTCGGATTTGTGGTTTGTGATAAAAAGACCATTAATACTGATATTTTTATTCCAAAAGGAAAATTCGGAGGTGCTGAAGATGGCGATAAAGTCGTGGTAAAAATGACAGAATGGAAACCGGGGGATAAAAATCCTGAAGGAGAAATTATACAGGTACTCGGAGCTCCCGGAGAGCACGAAACAGAGATCCATTCCATTCTTGCAGAATACGGATTACCATATGAATTTCCTGAAGAAGTAGAAAGAGACGCCGACAAAATCGACCGTAGCATCAGTGATGAAGAAGTAGCAAAACGCTGGGATATGAGAGGGATCACAACTTTTACCATTGACCCTAAAGATGCTAAAGATTTTGATGATGCCTTATCTATCAGAAAACTGGAAAACGGAAATTGGGAAATTGGTGTTCACATTGCAGACGTTTCGCATTATGTAGTTCCTGGGACGATTCTTGATGATGAAGCCTATCAGAGAGCAACATCTGTGTATTTGGTAGATCGCGTGGTACCGATGCTTCCTGAAGTATTGAGTAATGATGTTTGCTCACTTCGTCCAAACGAAGATAAATTCACATTTTCTGCCGTTTTTGAGCTGGATGATGACGCCAAAATTAAAAAACAATGGTTTGGTAGAACGGTTATTCATTCCGACAGAAGATTTACCTACGAAGAAGCCCAGGAAAGAATTGAAACAAAACAGGGCGATTTACAGGAAGAAATCAATGTTCTGGACAGACTTGCAAAGATTATGCGTGAAGAACGCATCAGAAAGGGTGCTATTACATTCGACAGAAGTGAAGTACGATTTAATCTTGATGAAAATAATGAGCCGATCGGAGTATATTTTAAAATCAGTAAGGATTCAAATCACCTGATTGAAGAGTTTATGTTACTGGCGAATAAAAAAGTGTCTGAATTTGTTTCATTAAATAAAAAAGGAGACATTACTCAAAATACCTTTATCTACAGGGTTCACGATGATCCGGATCCTGCAAAATTAGAATCATTGAGAGATTTTGTTTCAACATTCGGTTACAAAATGGATCTGGCCAACAGTAAAAAAGTAGCTGAATCTCTGAACAGATTATTACACGACGTCAAAGGAAAAGGCGAAGAAAATATGATTGAAACGCTGGCCATGAGAAGTATGAGCAAAGCAGTTTATTCTACTGAACCGATCGGTCACTACGGACTTGGTTTTGATTATTACAGCCACTTCACCTCTCCTATCCGACGTTATCCGGATCTTATTGCACACCGATTGTTGCAGCATTATCTCGATGGAGGTAAATCACCAAATAAAGCTGAGCTGGAAGAGAAAGCAAAGCACTGCAGCTCTATGGAGCGTCTGGCTGCTGATGCGGAAAGAGATTCCATCAAATTCATGCAGGTGAAATTTATGGAAAAACATTTGGGTGAAACTTTCAATGGTGTGATTTCAGGAGTCGCAGAATTCGGTTTCTGGGTCGAAATTCCTGAAAATGGTGCAGAAGGTTTGATTAAATTGAGAGATCTTGTTGATGATTCCTATTCCTATGATGCCAAAACCCACGCCGTCTACGGAATGAGACACGGAAAACGATATCAGCTGGGAGATCAGGTACAGATCAAGGTCGTAAAAGCCAATCTGATTCAGAAACAGTTGGATTTTAAGATTGTAGACTAATAAAAAATTTAAATAGGAATTCCGTTTTACAAGTATGGTGAAACGGAATTTTGTTTTTATGGTTAAAAATATTTATGATTTATATGAAATTATTTTAAATAAATCTTTTCTTAAATCCTGAGTTATTGAATAATTAAATCATAAAGTTTAAATTTGTATAAATGAATGAAAATTCAGATTTTCATTTAAAAAATTACTTGATGTTTGAACTTATATTATCTGCAGTCATATTAGGATTCATGCTGAGTCTCGTTTTTATAGGACCGATATTTTTCCTTCTGATCGAAACCAGCTTCTCCAGAGGCCCGAAACATGCATTAGCTTTGGATATCGGAGTCATCTCGGCAGATTTACTTTGCATACTGGCCGCTTATTATGCGAGTGCAGATATTGTAACTTTGATCGACAAACATCCCGGTTTTTACAGAATTACAGCCATTTTGATCTTTGTTTATGGAATTGTAATGATGGTTACCAAAACCAAAATGCATATTCCGGGGGAAGAAAAATTTATCAGTCAGAATTATTTTAAAACCTTTATCAATGGGTTTTTCTTCAATCTTCTGAATGTGGGAGTAATTTTATTCTGGCTGGTAACGGTAATTTCCGTGAGAAATCAGTATCCCGATACCGGAAATTTTATTTTATACATTGGAATTGTCATTGCTACCTATCTTTGTATTGATTTAGCCAAGATCTTCCTTGCTAAACAATTTCATGATAAACTCACCCAAAAACTCGCAAACAAAATCAGAAGAATCGTTGGCGGAATACTTATCGTCTTCAGTTTCTTTATTTTTTTACAGAGTTTCAAAAAATTCAATCAGTTTGACAAAAGGCTTGAAGAGGCAGAAAAGACCGAAGTAAAATATCAAAGACAGAAATGAAAGAAATAATATTCCCGAAATCAATACGTACAGGCGATAAAATTGCCATCATCTCCCCAGCCGGCGCAGTAGAACCTTCCCAGCTTGAAAAAGGGATTGGGATGATCAGAAATAAAGGATATGAACCGGTTTTAGGGGAACATCTTTACAGTAATTTTTCCAATGGTTATCATTACGCCGGAACAGAAAAAGAACGCATTAAAGATATCAACTGGGCCTTAAATGATAACGAAATTTCCGCTGTTTGGGCTTCCAGAGGCGGCTATGGTTGTCAACATCTGCTGGAAAGTATTGACCTTAAAAAATTCAGGAAAGATCCTAAGTGGTACATTGGATATTCTGATAATACGGTGATCCAAAGCTATCTCCTGAAACATGGATTTGCTTCGATTCATGGGCAAACTATTAAAACGTCAAGTTTCGGAGTTACTGAAGAAAGCTATGATCTCATTTTTGATCTATTAAATGGCAAAAGCCTGGAATATGGTCTTAAATTCCATGATTTAAACAAAATGGGATTCTCTGAAGGTCAATTGATCGGAGGTAATTTAGCACTGATTTATGCGCTTCTGGGGACGGATTATTCTTTTAAGTTTAAAAACAGAATCTTATTCATAGAAGATATCGGTGAAAATTTTTACGCACTCGACAGGATGATCATGAGTTTGGAGCTTGCAGGCGTTTTCAGAAAAATTAAAGGCTTAATAATCGGGGGTATGACCAATATGGGTAATGAAAAGGAAAACACTCACTATGAAGACAGTTTCGACGAATTTGCCTACAAATTAATTTCTGACCGAATTTCAAAATATGATTTTCCGGTAGTTTTTGGTTTTCCGAATGGTCATATTAAAGACAACAGGCCTTTGATTATCGGCGGAAATGTAAAATTAGAGGTTGAGGATAAGGTTAAGGTAAAATTTTATTAATCTCTGCCTCCAGATTTACTTGGATAACATATTTTTCCATCTCTATTGATGATTACAGGAGCAGAAGTAACGATTGAATTTATTGGATATTTCCATCGTTCTGTGCCATCGTTTTCAGAAAAGGCATATATAAAATTTGAACCGCCACCACCAACGAAAACGGTAGAATTTGTAGTGACAGCTTCTGAACTATTAGAATAAATTGTTTTTTGCCACTTAATATTGCCCGTCTGTTTATCTACAGCAATGATGTTTCCTGAGCTAGAATTGACAAAAATAGAGTTTTCATTTACATATGGACTACTGGAATAACCAGCGGAATTAAAAGATTGCCAAATAATATTTCCTGTTGAAGCATCTATTTTGTATAAAGAATTTTTATCAGTTGTATATAAATATCCATCTAGAATAGTGGGAGAAGAATACTCCATTGAGGTTCCAAGTTGTTTTTTCCAAATCAATTCACCGGTAAGTTTATTGACATTATACAGATTGCCATTTCTGTTTCCTATATATAGATTATTCTGAATTATGGAAGCTGAAGAAGAATTAAAAATATCACCGACATAATATTTCCATTTTAGATTTCCACTACTCTGATCTAATGCATAAATATTACCGTCATCACTAGCAAAATAGACAATTTCTCCGGAAACGATGGGGCTAGAACTAACATTAAATCCGGTGGTATATTTCCATTTTAATTCTCCAGTTGTAGCATTTAATGCATAGAAATTGTCATCGTCGCTGCCAAAGAAGACAGTATTATTGGACACGAAAACACCTGATTCAATCGATTGATTTGTCTTATATTTCCATAATAAACTTCCATTATTTACGTCAAGAGCATATAAATATGTATCAGTACAACCAACGTATAATACATTATTGCTAATAAAAGCGGTGCTATATTGAAAAGTTCCACTTATAACTGGAAAAGACCATTTTAATATACCGTTTCCAGAATCAAAAGCATAATATACGTTGTTTCCACCGATGAACATCATATTTTTCATTATATTCGGATCATCTGTTATTGGAGATTCATTATCAGAAGAAGAACAACTCAGTGAAGATATTAATAGAAGAAAATAAAAAATTGAATTAAATTTCATAGGTTTGAGGAAGTTTTTGGCAAATATATAACTTATTATGGCTACGCACAACGATCTAGGGAAACTGGCTGAAGACCTTTCAGCAGAATTTTTACTGAAAAACGGCTATAAAATTCTGGCAAGAAACTTTCGTTTTCAGAAAGCTGAAATTGATATTATTTCAGAAAAAGATAACTTCATTATCATTTGTGAGGTTAAAGCCCGGTCGACTGATGTTTTTAACCTACCCCAGGAAGCCGTCAACAAAAGAAAAATAAAATTACTGGTTGCTGCGGCAGATCATTATGTGAAAGAATTTAACATAACCAAGGAAGTGCGTTTTGATATTATCTCTGTTCTTCCCGATAAACAAGGAAATTTAAGTATTGAGCATATTGCTGATGCTTTTGAAGCATTCGACGCTAATTAAATTAATGTAATAATGTATCAGTGGAACAGTTTACCAATTAATCAATATAATTATGTATATTTTAAAATTGAAAATTTTTTATGAAAACAATATTAGTCACCGGAGCTACCTCCGGAATAGGAAAATCCACAGCAGAACTTCTTGCAAAACAAGGAAATAGAATCATTATATGTGGCAGAAGAAAGGAAATTCTTGAGTCTTTAAAATCCGAGTTATCAAAGTTCACCGAAATATTTAGTTTAAAGTTTGATGTCAGAAATCTGGAAGACGTGGAATCAGCAATCAATTCACTTCCGGATGAATGGAAAAATATTGATGTGCTGATCAACAATGCGGGCAATGCACATGGTTTGGATCCCCTTTCAGCAGGAAAAACCGACGACTGGGATTCCATGATCGACGGAAATGTGAAAGGACTTTTATATGTTTCAAAAATGATTATTCCCGGAATGAAGGAAAGGAATTCCGGACATATTGTGAATATCAGTTCTGTGGCAGCAAGACAAACCTATGCCAACGGGGTTGTTTATTGTGCTACAAAAAAGGCAGTTGATGTCATTTCGGAAGGAATGCGGTTAGAGCTTACGGAATTCGGGATTAAAGTCACCAATATTCAGCCGGGCGCTGTAGAAACAGATTTTTCAATGGTGAGATTCAAGGGAGATAACGAAAAAGCAGCAACAGTGTACGCCGGATACGAACCTCTTAAAGCCGAAGATATCGCAGATTCTATTGCTTATTGTGTTAATGCACCTAAGCATGTCTGCATTTCTGATATGACCATCTACCCTACTGCTCAGGCAGAACCGAGAACGATTTACAGAAAACAGTCTCAAAATTAATGGTTAAATTTGTACATGTCCTTTTAAGAATTAGTTGAAATCGAATATCGGACATTTTTATATTGCTAAATTGTTACGCTTAAAATGAAAATATTATACCTCGAAACCTCTTCTAAAAACTGTTCAGTGGCAATTTCAGATGATGAAAAGCTGCTTTGCCTTACCGAAGAAGTTTCCGAAAACTATAAACAGTCGGAAAGTCTTCATACATTCGTAGAATGGGCGCTGGAAGGAGCCGGAATTTCACTCAAAGACATTGAAGCCGTCTCGTTGGGAAAAGGCCCCGGATCTTATACAGGATTAAGAATTGGCGCTTCTTCTGCCAAAGGATTTTGTTACGGATTAAAAGTTCGGTTAATTGCAGTTAATTCTTTGGAAAGTATGATAGAGCCGTTTTTAGACAAGAACTATGATTTCGTCATACCCTTAGTTGACGCAAGGAGAATGGAGGTTTATACAGCCGTTTATGACGGTAAAACGGGAAATGAAGTAACAGGTACGGAAGCAAAGATCTTAGACGAAACTTCATTTCAGGAATTTCTGGATAAAAGGGTGATTTTCGTGGGAGATGGTGCCAAAAAGGCAAGAGAGGTTTTACAGTTGCCAAATGCCGATTTTAATGAAGAGATCTACCCTTCTGCACAATTCCTGATAAAGAAAACGTTAGAAAAAATTGATAAAAAAGAGTTTGAAGACATTGCGTATTTTGAGCCGTTTTACCTAAAAGATTTTCATGGGGTAAAGAAAAAGCCCTAAAAAAATATAAAATAAAAAAGCGAAGAATAATGACTCTTCGCTTTTATTTTATTGAGGTTTCGCAGGAATTGAATCCATTTGTATCTGTTGCTGATTCTGATTTGAATTTGGCTTTCTTGGCGGCCTGTTACCGTTTAATCCTTGTTGCTGCCCCGGCTGCGAATTCATCATCTGTCCGCTGCCCGGTTTTTGAGGAACACCATTATTGTTAAGAGGCTGTGAAGGAGGTTGCTGTGGAGGATTATTCAAATTATTGGTGTTGTTTTGTACCATCACATTTCCCTTATTATCGGTGGCCTGGAAAGTAATATCAGATTTAAGATAATTGAGCATTTCCTTTGCTTTTTCGCCCTCCGGAGTCTTACCGTAATTTAAAGCAATCTGCTCAAGCTGAAGGATCATCACCTCTTTCCCACTCGCCTTTCCGGAATTAAATGCATTAAGCAAATAGAGTTTCGGAACCAGCGCATCTTTTGGGTACTGCTGAATGGTTTTATCAATCAAATCTTTACTTTCGGCAAACTTTTCAGACTCATATAAAGCAAACGCCTGTTTGTATTGATTTTCCACATCCGCCGAAGATTTTACGAACGTATTATTTTTCGGATTTCTCGCAAATTCTGCATAAGATGTATAAGGATAATCCTTTAAAAGAATCTGTTTTGCACGTTCTGCAGCCTGCGGATTTTTTTCATGATTCATGGCAAAAATCTCATACAAAGCCTGTAGCATTACTTTTTCTTCAGGTTTTACATCTACCAGATCATATAAGGTTTTAGTGGCTAAAGGAGTATTGGTAAAATAATTCTGATACATAACACCAAGTCCCAGTGAAGCGGTATCTCTGTCTTTCTTCAGCTGACCTAGTTTACCTGCATCCGTAGGAATCTGCTCAATATAGAAAGCGGGCTCAAAACGTCTTGGGTTCGGTGCTGCAGTGGTTCCTAAGGCATCATTCTTCATGTCTTCAATGGTCGTCATTTTCTTTGAAAATCGCCAGTTGTCAACAAGCGCTCGGTCTCCCCAGGTTTGCTTAAAGGTCTGTGTTCCTTTAGAAACCGTTCCTGTATTACTGAAATAAAAGCCTCTTGCTGTTACCCCGAAATCTTCGAAAGAATTTGAACTGTTGGCAAAAATAGAAGTCGAGTTATAGTCTCCTGTATCAAAACCTTTGTTTCTTTCAGCGCGTCTTTTTTCCAGTTCTTCTTTCTCTTCTTTGGCTTTAATTTTCGCAATATATTTCGTGAAAAAGTCAGTTTTCTGTTCAGGAGACATTTTGGCCAGATTCAGGATACTGTCGTTTTTCTTGATCAGGTAATAATTTTTTGAGATTTTCTTAATGTAAACCGACTGATCGGCCAGAAGAACTTTTGAAGGTTCATACGTCATTACTGCCAATGCTGAATCATAATAGGCTCCGGCCCCGATATAATCATTTTTATCAAGATATCCCTTCCCTATTTCATAATACGCCAGACCCCGGATCTGTCCATCGGAAACTTTTTCCTTCAATGATTTTTTGAAATATTCCTGGGCTTCTTCTTTCTTTCCTGCTTTATTTGCCATTAATCCTAAAGCATAGTAAAACTCGTTCTTTCTTGATCCGTAAGTACCCTTTTTGCTGATGTCTTCAAGATATTTTCTGGCTCCGCTATAATCTCCGTTACCGTTAAAAGTTTTTGCAATTTCAATCTGGGATTTCACTTCAAATTCAAAATCATTGGCGTATTTATAAGCAGCCATAAAGCTTTCTCTGGCTTTTTCATTCTGGTTAAGATTTTCCAGCACCTGCCCTCTCAGGTAGGCAATTCTGCTCTTAAGTTTCCTGTTACCGTTCAGTTCAAAAGCATTATCAAGTTCTTTTACTGCTTCTTCTTTTTTTCCGGCATCCAGTAGTGATTCGGAGTAATAAATACTTAATAATTTTTCATACTCCTTACTGATCTTTTCACCTTTTAATTTAGCAAAAGTTTCATGTGCTTTATGATAATTTTTAATCTGATCATACGCCAGGCCCTGATAAATTCTTGCCAGAGGAATTCTTTTATCATCCTTCATATGCGTAAAAACATAATTCAACGCATCAAGAGCTTCCAATGATTTACCCCTATAGATTCTTGCCTGGGCGAGAATCATATAGGCATCAAAAATCTGCTTGTTCTGCTCTTCACCATGTTTAATGACAGAATACTTATTGATTGCCTTTAAAGCTTTTGCCTCTGCAATTTCCAGCGTGCTTGCTCCTTTTTGTTCTGGTTGGCTAGGATCTTCGGAAATCATATTATTCCCTCCGGACATAGTATTTCCCGGCATTCCGGGTGGCATTGCAGGAGGTCCTCCCCTTTTATTGTTGTTATTCTGGGCAGGTCGGTTTACTTCAGCCATTTTCATGGAATTTTCTGCAAACGCGGTAGACTGTCCCAGATCACTTCCCAGAGGCTGATCTTCGTAGGTAAGAATAGGAATATAAGGCGCATAAAAATTGTCTTTATGTGCCTTGTCCCTCGTTTCAAACTCATTATTTAAAGCATCTTTTGCATTAAACAACGTATTATAGTATGTAGAAAATCCTTTCATGAACTTGGATCGCTGCTCTGGCTTCTTGGTTTTCGTAGCGCAAGAAGCAACAATACAAAGTGTTAAAAGGAATAAAATATTTTTTTTCATTATTTCAATATAACTCGCTAATCCACTTTTTATTATAAAGCGGTTTGATAATTTTGTAAAAATAATAAAATTTTATGTTGGAACTCGTTATATTTCTTTCAAAATTTTGTAAACCAAATGGGTAGGAAGCCCCATAATCGTATAAAAGCTGCCGTTTACTTTTTTGATTTTTGCCATGCCGAGCCATTCCTGAATTCCATAACTACCCGCTTTATCAAATGGCTGATAGTGTTGAATGTAATATTCTATTTCATTCTCACTGAGATCATCAAACTCCACATCGGCAACGTCCGTTTCTGTAATCGTTTTTTCTGCAGTTTTAATGGTGATTCCCGTATATACCTGATGCGTCTTCCCGGAAAGTGATCTCAGCATTTCTCTGGCATCACTTTCATCTTTGGGTTTTCCCAGAAGCTGGTTATCGATCGCTACCACCGTATCGGCAGTCAGCAGGACTTCACCCTTTTCCAATGCCCGGAAGGTATCTGCTTTCAGTTCAGAAAGATAGGCGGCCGCCTCTCCTACTTTTATATATTGTGGAATGATTTCTTCACAATCAATTTTTACAACGTCAAAGGTAAAACCCAGATTCGTCAGTAATTCTTTCCTCCTCGGAGATTGTGAGGCTAATAATAATTTCATTGATAATACTTAAATGGATTGTGTGTTGTCATCATGCCATTTTCCCTGTACCTTCATCACCTGTTCGATGACGTCACGTACTGCCCCGCTTCCTCCTTTTATGGGAGAAATATAGGTGGCAATTTCTTTAATTTCAGGAACTGCATTTTCAGGACATGCTGCAATCGCGGAATTTTTCAGGATATGAAGATCAGGAATATCATCTCCCATGGTCAGAATTTCTTCATTGGTAAGATTGTATTTTAACTTAAAATCTTCAAAATCGGCCATTTTATCATGAGATTTCGGATAATAATCTTCAATGCCCAGATAATTGATCCTGTGTTTCACCATTTCATCGTTTCCGCCAGTGATGACGCCGATTAAATAATTGTTTTTTAAAGCTTTAACGACCGCGTAACCGTCTAAAACATTCATAACCCGGCACATATTTCCACCGGGAAGCAGATACACGCTGCCATCGGTAAAAACACCGTCTACGTCAAATACAAATGCTTTAATATTTTTTAGTTTTTGTTTATAGCTCATTTTATTTTAAAAATATAATCATCTAATCAAGATTGTAAGTGAGTCTTACAGTGATTCTTGCTGATTTTTCTTTACTGGAAGTGTCGAAATTCCCTCCGTAGCTGTCTTCATCCGTAGATCCTTTTGCGGTAATCTGAAATACACCCATTGATGCATCTTTCAGCTTTCCTAAATCTCCATCTGCACTTTTCACAATTTTTTCTGCTCTTTGTCTGGCATCTTTTGCGCCGGCTTCTATTAAATTATGTTTCAGTGAAGCAAGATCAGAATAGGTATATTGTGGAGAAGATGGCTCGAATTGTACTCCGCTGTTGATGAGTTCAGCAGTTTTGTCGATCACGCTTTCGATCTTTTTCATTAACGCCGGATTTTTTTTGGCCCGGAAAAATACAGTTTGGGTTGCTTTATAACCGTCAAAAATATCTTCGGATTTTTCTGTTCCGTCAGATTCTTTTGTGGTTACCGTACGGAAAGATCTTGAAAAATTTACCCCGCCAAAAGTAAATTCTCCTGCTTTGAAACCTTTGCTATAAAAAAAAGCTTTTACTTTTTCTTTATCCTGCGAAATGATATTATACGCTTCCTTCGCATCAAAAGCACTGGCATCAAAACTCCCGCTCCAGCTGATTTCATCCGAAAGAAAATCTTTGGAACCAAGGCCTGTAACAGATATGGTATCCTGCTTTAAATTCCTGTTTTTAAAACTTGAGCCTAAAATAAGCGCCGTAATAACAATGGCAGCCCCGATAATGAGGGAGCGTATAATGTTGGTATTCATTTTTTTGGTTTTTCCCAAAGTTAAAACATTATGGCAATTGATACATCTTTTTGATGGAAAGATTCATCGTTTTATAGATCTCAAGACTTTCATCTTTTAATAACTGTTCATGCAGTTCAAGGATTCTTTTATCATTTCTTACGGCAGGCCCGGTCTGTGCAGATTTCGGATCTATTTCGTGGATCTTCTGAACGGTTTCATCAATTAACGGTAAAAAATAATCAAAAGGAATTTCCTGAGCATCAGAAATTTCTTTAGCTCTTGCAAAAAGATGATTCACAAAATTACAGGCAAAAACAGCGGTTAAGTGAATGTATTTTCTCTTTTCATGCGTACTTTCCATTACATCTTCTGAAATCTTAGAGGCTAGATTAAAGAGGATTTGTTGGTCTTCTTCATTTTCAGTTTCCACAAAAAAAGGAATTTTCGAATAATCCAGTGATTTTGATTTCGAAAAAGTTTGTAAGGGATAAAAACTCGCTTTCCGGTAATCTCCAGCCAGAATTTCTTTGGATAGCGAACCGGAAGTATGAGCCACCAGACAATCTTTTGCCGGAATAAGTTTTGAAACATTTTCCACCGAATTGTCACTTACACAGATGATATAAAGATCTGCGTCCTGAATTTTTTCCGTAGAAAAAGGAATTTTTAATTCTTCGGAGATGTTGCTCAGTTCTTTTTCATTCCTTCCAAAAATCTGTGCTAAAGGAATGTTATTCAGAACAAAAGCTTTTGCCAAATGATAAGCCACATTTCCGGAACCGATAATTACAATTTGCATCTAACAAAGATAAGATTTAGAAGGAAGACGGGAGAGGGAAGACAGAAGTTTTTTATTTTAAAATTATTTACCCGTTTACACAATGAAAAGAAATGAAAAAGACCAGAATAATTTTAAAAAATCGAAGATTTTTTATTCTTTTCAGAACTTTGAATATTATAACCAATGCGTTATGATTATCTTTGAGATTTTTGCGGTTATTCTGAAATTAGTTTAAAAGTTTTTTAAATGATATAAAAACAATTTAACATAATATTAAAAAGAAAATGCATCAGCACGGATACAATATTTATCAGATCCGGGCGTATAAATATTTGTAAATAATGAGTATATTGGACTGAAAATTGAATAGTTGATTTAACTTTCAGTTATTTTTGTAATCCAAAACAGTGAAAGCATCTTATGAAGATTAAGGACGCGGAAATTATTTCGTTGATGCAAAACCCACGAACTCAGGAAAAAGGAGTTCGCGCTTTGATGGATGCTTATCAAAGCAGATTGTATTGGCACATAAGAAGAATTATTGTGGACGGTGATCTTGCTCAGGACACTTTGCAGGAGACTTTTATTAAAGCTTATCAGAATTTTCATCAGTTTAAAAATGACAGCCAATTGTACACATGGCTGTACAGAATTGCAACCAATGAAGCGTTGCAACAGATCAATAAACTGAAAAAAATGCAGAAAACTGATGAAGACCCGGAGTACCACATGCAGAATCTTGTAGCCGATAATGTTGCCGGAGATGCTGAAGAAATACAGATTCTGCTTCAGAAAGCCATACAAAGCCTGCCTGAAAAACAGAAGCTGGTATTTATGATGCGGTATTATGATGATTTGCCTTACGAAGAAATATCCAAAATTGTGGATATGTCGGTGGGGACTCTGAAAACGAATTATCATTATGCCAAACAAAAAATAGAAGATTATATAAAAGACAATTACGAGAGATAATTTTTGAGAAAACTGAGATGAAAGAGTTCGACATAGAAAAATTAGAACGTAAAAATATTTACACAGTACCCGAAGATTTATTTGAAAATCTTCAGGGTAGGGTATTGAGCGGATTGAATGAATTTGACCTGGAAAAACTGGAACGTAAAAATATTTATGCAGTTTCTGAGAATGTATATGAGAATGTTCAGAATCACGTCATAAATAAGGTGTTCCCTCGTAAGAAAGCACCGGTTATCAGATTAAACTGGGCATACGCTGCGGCCGCTTCGGTAGCATTGATTTTTGGAGCGACTTTTGTTTTCAATTCGGAAGATGAGACAATAGAGAAAACTGCTTCAGATGTTTCTTATGTTGCAACCAGCCAGAAGCCTAAAACGGAAAGCGAGATGGCTTATGAAACATTGAAATCTGATTTAACTTCTGTTGAGAATAATGATCAAACAGTTACGAAACAAAGTGAAAATAAATCTTTTGCTCAGCAGAAATCAGGTAAAGAACAAAAAAAGGAAACGCAGGCTGTAAAATCTGTTTCTAAACAGCAGGAAAGTCAGATGAACGAGTATCTGGATTCATTCTCAAATTCTGAAATTTCAGAATTGGCAAGTAATTCAACTCAGGACGTTTATTTGGATTTATATAACTAAAAAGAAAAGATGAAAAAGATATTATTTACGCTTTTTATCATATACGGATTTGGTCTGAATGCCCAAAAAACGGATTACGACTGGAAAAAAATGGATCCCAAGCAAAGAAAAGAGGTGATCAACAGTCTGTCCCCGGAGGAAAGAAAAGCACTTCTGACGAAGTTCAGAAATAATATGGTGATGGATAATCTGGATATAGATCCCGGTGATAAAGAAGAATTTACAGATATCTATAATGAATATCTGGAAAGCCAGAAGCAGATAAAGAGTCAGTTTAATTCTAATTTTAATCCTGATAATTTATCCGATGATGAAGCGAAAGCCAAGCTGCAGCAAAGTTTTGAAGTAGGGCAGAAGCTACTGGATAACAGAAAAAAATATGCTGATAAGATGCAGCAGGTAATTCCTTGCCAAAAAGTCCTGAAGCTGTTTCAGACGGAGGGCATGATGAGAGAAAAGATGAATGAAAGAAATCCTCACGGAAACAATAACACTTCAAGACAAAAATAAAACCATAATAGTTTATTTTTTTAATGTTGGACGACTCTTGCAATTTATTTGTGAGAGTCGTTTAATTTAATTCGAATCATTATTTTTGGAGGAAAATTTAACTATGAAAAAAATACTTTTCTTTTTAATGTTTTCCTTATCATTAGCCGCTCAGAGAGTAGAATTTGTTACGCTGGATCAAAGCATTAAAGATAAAAGAGGACTAACAAAATCTTTGACCCTCATTGATACTAGAATTGATAAAGAAATTGGAACAATTGCAGATAAAAAAGAAACTGCAGAAATAAAATTTAAAGATGAAAATCTTAAAGATCACTTTGAAAGCTGGTTTCTAAACGATAATAAAAAAGTAGGGAATACAGATATAGTAATCATGCTGGAAGAGTTGAAAATATACGATGAGCAGAATAATAATAAAGATTATCCTTTCGCAAAGCTAAAGATAAAAATTTCAAGTTTTATCAAGAGGAATGACAAATATTATTTCATCGGACGATTTGATAACGTGATCGTTTGTAACCCGAAGATTACACCACATGCACAAAGATTTTTAGCCAGACAGATCTCAGATATTATTACGGAATTTATAAAGCTTTCTTATATTAATACAGATTCTGGAATTTTCATTCCTGAAAATGAGATTATTAATTATAATTCTTATTTGGGCAAAAATTATAAGGCTTTCAACAATCCTGGCCTTAAAGATGGAGTTTACAGTAATTTTAAAGAATTTTATAATCAAGAGCCGAATGCGAATTACATTCTTGAAAAAAACAAAAAAGGAAAGGTAGTAAGATTAATGAATAAAGGAGTTGAAAGTTCTTTCTCCGAAATGTACTGTTATGTAGAAGGAGGAAAGGCTTACAAATTAACGCCGGTCGGATTCGATGAAATGAAAAAAGATGATAAAGGTTTCTATATTTATACTTCCAGAGTGAATCTTTTTGCAGAATCTAATACAGGAGGAATTTTAGTAGGGGCTATTTTGGGAGGTATCCCAGGCGCTTTGATTGGCGCTGCTATTGAATCAGGTGCTAATCCTTCGAACGGAGCCGTCCATGGGATTGGATATCGCTCTTCACTGGAATCAAATGTCTATATCGATTCTTTGACTGGCGCTTATATTTTTACTAACTAAGTTAAAATAAGATATAAATTTAATGGTGCTGTTTTGTTTTAAACTAATTCTTAGTTTTACGAAGAAATTTACATTATGAAAAAAATACTTTTCTTTTTATTCTTCTCCGTCATGTTCTCTGCACAGAAAACGGAAACTATAAAACTTTCAAAATCAATTAAAGACGATAATAATTCCATAAAGACATTTACGGTAATCGATCAGAGACCGAATAAAGAGATTGGTTCTGTAATGTATCATAAAGACCAGGTAAATGTAGTGTTTGAGCACAGTGCAGACAAAGACATTAATGATTGGTTTTATAAAGACAATCCAGTGAGGGGAAAAGATGATTTTGTTCTGCTGTTGGAAAATATAGAGATTTCTGAGGATAAAAAAGAAAAGTCATCGATTGCGAAGCTTGCTCTGAAGGCCAGTACATTTATTAAAAAAGATGATGGTTATCATTTTGTGTATAGAAAAGATACTGCAGCAAGTGTTTCATCGCGTACCACACCTTATCTGGCGCAAAGCTTATCTAAGAAAGTTACCCTTATTTTAGCGGATCTCATCAAAAATTCTTACCGGAAAACGCCTTGGGAATATGGCATTTCAGAAAGTGAACTTAAAGATTATGAAACTTTATTGAAGGAAAAGCTTGATATTTTAAAGACAGACAGTTTAAAAGATGGAATTTATAGAAGTTACTACAGTTTTTTCACCCATAACCCTGAGCCAGGGTTTGTAATAGAAACCAATAAAAAAGGAGTGGTAATAAATGCAGTGAAAGGAAAAGATAAAATATCGATCAGGAATTGTTATGCATTTGTTGATCATGGTGTTGCCTATAAAGTCATTCCTGTAGGGTATGTAGAAATTTTCAGAGATGAAATGGGACTTTTCATTGAAGTTAAAAAAGAAGAGCTTTTCCCTGAAAATTCTTCTAATGTTTTTATAATGGGTGGAGGGGTAGCAGGATTAATAGGAACTGTAGTAGGCAATATAGCAATTTCGGCAATTGATGCCAGTGAAGCTAAGAAAAGAAGAGCGATGGCAGGAACTGAAGTATCGCTGGATCCTCTTACGGGACATTACATTTTACCAGAAGATTTTGGTAAAACTAAATAAAGAGAGACTATTTTTGTCTCTCTTTTATTTTATTATTTATCCGTAGAATAAGAGTAAGGAAAATCTTTTTCGTCAGTTCCACGTTCTTTATCTGGTGTAGAATTCATTTCAAATTTTAAACGGGCACCTTTCATCAGTTCTGAATGACTCAACCAGTTTCTGGAATATTTTTTTCCATTATATTGTAATGAACGGACATAGCGGTTTTCGTCATTGTTATTATCTGCGGTAATTTCAATGCTTTTTCCGTTTTCTAAATGGATCTTGGCTTTCTTAAATAAAGGAGCCCCTAAAACGTACTGATCCGTTGCAGGAGTTACAGGATAAAAGCCTAATGCTGAAAAAACATACCATGCTGAAGTCTGGCCGTTATCTTCATCACCGCAATATCCGTCAGGCGTTGGCTGGTACAGACGGTTCATGGTTTCCCGAACCCAATATTGTGTTTTCCAAGGCTCTCCGGAATAATTGTACAAGTAGATGATATGCTGTGCAGGCTGGTTTCCATGGGCATATTGTCCCATATTGGCATTCACCATTTCCTGAATTTCATGGATGGTTGAGCCATAATAAGAATCATCAAAAACAGGAGGTAAATCAAAAACCTGATTAAGTTTTTTTGAAAATTCTTTCTTTCCTCCCATCATTTTTGCCAAACCCTGAATATCCTGCAATACCGACCATGTATAATGCCATGAATTTCCTTCCGTAAAAGCATCTCCCCACTTGAAAGGATTAAACGGAGCCTGAAAACTTCCATCCTGATTTCTTCCGCGGGCCAGTTTGGTTTCAGGGTCAATTACTTTTTGGAAATTCTGTGAACGTCTGTAATATTCTCTCCATTCAGATTCTGGTTTTCCTAAAGCTTTTCCCAATTGGGCAATCGCAAAATCATCATAAGCATATTCCAGTGTTCTTGCGGCATTTTCGTTAATCTTCACATCATAAGGAACATAGCCCAATTTTTTGTAGTAATCAATTCCCAGTCTTCCCGTGGCCTGCGGTCCCTCATTGTTGGCGCCATGAAGGAGTGCCTGGTACAATGTTTCAATATCATAGCCGCGCAAACCTTTCAGGTAGGCATCAGCAACCACAGAAGCAGAATTGTTTCCGATCATAATATCGGAGTAAGACGGGCTTGACCACTCGGGTAGCCAGCCGCCTTCTTTATAATCATTAATCAAGCCTTTCTGCATTTCCACGTTAATGTCAGGATAAACTAAATTTAAAAAAGGGTAGAGCGCTCTGAAGGTATCCCAAAAACCGGTTCCTGCAAACCGGTATCCAGCTTCTGTTTTCCCTGAGTATGGACTGTAATGAATGATTTTTCCTGCTTGATCAATTTCATACATTTTATGCGGAAAGCAGAGCATCCTGTACAGACACGAGTAGAAAGTACGCATCTGGTCGACGCTTCCTCCCGCTACTTCAACTTTCTTTAGTTTTACATTCCAGGCCTGTTTTGCTTTATTGTAAGTATCTTCGAAAGAATCTTTATCCAGTTCCCTTTGCAGATTCAGCTCTGCCTGCTCGAGGCTGATGAATGATGAAGCGACCTTTGCATTCACTTTTTCGCCTTTTTTGGTTGCGAAACCTACAATTGCTCCACAATGATCTCCGGTTATTTCCAAAGCATCTTTTACAAAGTCTTTGTCCTTCCAGACTGAGTATTTCGTGAAAGGCTTATCTGCATAAATCACAAAATAATTTTTAAAACCAATCAGTTTTCCCCTCGAATACCGCGTTGAATAACCTACGATTTTATTTTCAGAAGGGATGATTTTTATGCTTGAACCCTTATCAAATGCATCAACCACAAACCATGAATTTTCAGAATCAGGGTAAGTAAATCTTAATTGTGCTGCTCTTTCCGTGGGCGTAAGTTCTGCCGTAACGTTATGGTCTGCCAAATAAACACTGTAATAATAAGGTTTTGAAACTTCAGATTTATGAGAAAACCAGCTCGCTCTTTCTTCTTCATTGAAACGCATTTTTCCGGTTACCGGCATGATGGAGAACATTCCGTAATCGTTCATCCAGGGCGAAGGCTGATGGGTTTGCTTAATACCGCGGATTTTGTCGGCATCGTAAGTATACTGCCAGCCGTTTCCGTTCTTTCCGGTTTGTGGTGTCCACAGATTCATTCCGTGAGGAACAGCAACAGCGGGATAAGTATTTCCGTTCGAAAGTGATGGTTTTGAAAGCGTACCGATTAACGGATTTACAAATTCTTCCGGATGTTCCGGTGACTTTTCAATCCATTGCGACCGAATCTGGATCCATGGAATAATTAAAAGGATGAAAAGGATTTTTTTCATGAATTAAAATTAAGTTTGGCTAATTTAAACACAAATAATAAAAGTATGCTGACAAATGGTATCAGGTATTACCTGTATTTCATGGTTAATTTACGTCTAAATCACGATTTAAAATTAAGAATTAGAAATTATCCTGCATTTTGTTATCTTTGCAAATTACATAGTTCTTAAATGAAAAACATACGAAATTTTTGCATAATCGCTCATATTGACCACGGTAAAAGTACTTTGGCAGACCGTCTTTTAGAGTACACGAATACTGTTTCCCAAAGGGAATTGCAGGCTCAGACCCTGGATGACATGGATTTGGAGAAAGAACGCGGAATCACGATCAAATCTCACGCAATCCAGATGGATTATGAATACAAAGGAGAAAAATATATATTAAATCTTATTGATACACCGGGACACGTAGACTTTTCTTATGAAGTTTCCCGTTCGATTGCTGCCTGCGAAGGAGCGCTTCTTATTGTAGATGCTGCGCAAAGCATTCAGGCACAGACCATCAGTAATTTATATCTGGCATTGGAAAATGATCTTACGATTATTCCAATCCTGAATAAAATCGACCTTCCCTCAGCAAATCCTGAAGAAGTAACCGATGAGATCATGAACCTGATTGGTTGCGAATATGATGATGTCTTGAGAGTTTCCGGGAAAACAGGTGAGGGAGTTCACAACCTGCTGGAGCAGATTGTAGAAAGAATTCCTGCACCGGTGGGAGATCCGGAAGCGCCGCTTCAGGCCCTGATTTTTGACTCTGTTTATAACCCGTTCAGAGGGATTGAGGCTTATTTTAAAGTCGTAAACGGAAGTATCAGTAAAAATGAAAAGGTTAAGTTCTTCGCCACAGGAAAAGAATATGGAGCAGATGAAGTCGGTACTCTGAAATTAAAGCAGGTTCCTAAGAAAACGATTCAGTGTGGAGATGTAGGATATTTAATTTCCGGGATTAAAGATGCAAGAGAGGTAAAGGTAGGAGATACCATCACTTCTTTTGAAAGGCCGGCAGCTGCACCAATCGAAGGATTTGAGGAAGTAAAGCCAATGGTATTTGCAGGGATTTACCCGATTGATTCCGAAGACTTTGAAGAACTGAGATTCTCCCTTGAAAAATTAAGATTAAATGATGCTTCCCTGGTTTTCGAGCCGGAAAGTTCTGCAGCATTAGGATTTGGGTTCCGTTGCGGATTCTTAGGAATGCTTCACATGGAAATCGTTCAGGAGCGTCTGGACAGGGAATTCAATATGAATGTGATCACTACGGTACCGAACGTATCGTATTTCGGATATTCTAAAAAAGAGCCTGAAGTTCCGATCCTGATCAATAACCCGTCTGAAATGATGGATCCTTCGATCATGGACAGGGTAGAAGAGCCTTTTATCAAAGCTTCGATCATTACTAAATCTGATTTCGTTGGGCCCGTAATGACCTTATGTATTGAAAAAAGAGGAGAAATTGTTAATCAGAGCTACCTGACATCAGAAAGGGTAGAGCTGGTATTCAACATGCCATTGGCAGAAGTGGTTTTTGACTTCTATGACAGGCTGAAATCAATTTCCAAAGGCTACGCTTCATTCGACTACCATCCGATAGGGTTCAGGGCTTCTAAGCTCGTAAAAATGGATATCCTGATCAACGGGGATATGGTAGATGCCTTATCTTCCCTGATTCACGATTCCAATGCTTATCACATTGGTAAGAAAATGTGCGAAAAGCTTCGTGAGCTGATCCCGAGACAGCAGTTCGATATTGCCGTTCAGGCCGCTTTAGGAACTAAAGTTATTGCAAGGGAAACCATTAAGGCTTTAAGAAAAGACGTTACCGCAAAATGTTACGGAGGAGATATTTCGAGAAAGAGAAAACTTCTGGAGAAACAGAAAGAAGGTAAAAAGAAGATGAAGCAGATCGGTAGGGTAGAAGTCCCACAGTCAGCATTCATGGCAGTTTTGAAACTAAACGATTAACATAAAAAAAGACCGATACAATTTTAGTCATGGTCGGAAGAAAAATTCTTCCGACTTTTTTAGTTTTTTATCCTGAGAAAAAGCAATTTAATTATTTGATTATCAATTATTTAACTTGCGTTTTAGAAATTTATTTTCGTATCTTTATAGCTGATAATCAATTGTTTATGTCAGTTTTTAAAGATCATAAAATAGCTCTTAAAGATGTTTTAGAATTTATTCCCGAAGCTCTTTTAGCCCATCTCTCGGCAAGT